>DASYLM010000497.1:0-6312 GCA_036009565.1 Pseudonocardia sp.
CCGGTGCCCGCGATCGCGCAGGTGCTCAGCGCCGGCGAGCAGCTCGTGCACCTCAAGCCGGGCGTCGCGGCGCCGGCCGGCTCCCGCTCGCTGGCCAGTGGCGTGACCGTGCTGGCCCCGGGCACCCGGTACCGCACCGAGGAAGCCGACCCGGTCGACCTGACCGACGACGACAACGACAGCGACAACCACGACAGCGACAACCACGACAGCGACCACGACGGTGGTTGGAACGGTGGGCACCGCGGCGGTGACGGCGACGGTGGCTGGAACGGTGGGCACCACGACGGTGACGGCAACAACGGAGACGGCAACAACGGCGACGGCAACAACGGCCACCACCCGGGCCACCCCAGGCCGGGCGACCCCGGGAAGCCCCCGAGCGACCCCGGAAAGCCCCCGGGGGACCCTGGTAACCACTGGCCGGGTGGTCCCGGGAACGGTTGGCCTCGGCCGGGCGGCCCGGGCAACGAGCACCCGCGGCCTGACGCGCACCCCAGGCCCACGACCACCGAGCCCAAGACGCCGGTGGTGACGGATCCGGGCGGCAAGGACGGCAAGGACCAGACACCGCCCAGGGGCCAGACTCCGCCCAAGGACCAGCCACCGCCCAAGGGCCAGACTCCGCCCAAGGACCAGACACCTAGCGTCCTGCCGGCTCCGGTTCCGCCCAAGCATGACTCGGCTCCGCCTAAGCAGGATCCGGCTCCGGTCAAGCAGGACTCGACTCCGCCTAGGCAGGACTCGGCTCCGGTGAAGCACGAGAGCCCGGCTCCGGTCAGGCACAACAACCCTGCGCCGGCCGCGAAGCCGGACCCCCCGGCGGCGCAGCCCAGGCCCGCGAGGCCGAGCGGCGCAGGCAGTGGTGCGGGCGGCGGCAGCGGTTCCGGTGGTGGGGGCGGCTCCACGGAGTCGGCACCGGCGGCGAGGACGCACCAGTCCGCCCCGACGGGTCGTTCCGGGGGCGGCTCGGGCTCGGGCGGCGGCCCCGAGTCGCGTGGTGGTGGAGGGGACTCACGCGGCGGCGGCTCGCGCGGCGACGGTGGGGGCGGCGGTGGCAGCGCCAAGGGCCATCAGACCGTCGGACAGCCCGCGCCGGGGGCGGCCGAGCCGGTGATGGCCCGGCGATCGGGCCAGGGTGGCCAGCCCGGTGCGGGTCCGCCGGCCAAGGCCGATCACTGATCCTTCCGACACATACGCACCAGGTACTGGGCGGCAGCGAACTCCGTTGCCGCCTAGTCCGCTTTCCGGGGGTGTCTGCGCCAGGTCAACCG
Organism: Pseudonocardia sp.; assembly: GCA_036009565.1. Lineage (GTDB taxonomy): Bacteria > Actinomycetota > Actinomycetes > Mycobacteriales > Pseudonocardiaceae > Pseudonocardia. Next base: position 1,275 of record DASYLM010000497.1, read on the forward strand.
GATGCCGAGGTCGGACAGCCACGAGGCCAGGTCGTGCTGGTGCGCGCTGAGCCCGGCGAGCACCCGGTAGCTGCTGGTCAGCGCGCGCTCGGCGGCGGCGGTGTCCAGGAGCCCGTTGGCCACGGCATCCACGTACTCGTCCAGGTCGAGGACGGTGCTGACCCGACCGGTGAAGACCACGATGTCCAGGTAGTGATCCACCGTGCGCCAGATCGAGCCGTCCGGGCCGTCCCGCTCGATGTCCACGATGTCGATGTAGAAGTCCTGGTCGCGCTCATGACCAGGGTGCCACCACCAGTCGGTGACGCGGATCCCGAGCGCGGGCAGCAGCCACGACTCGACGCGGGCGATCCGGGGGTGGTCCTGGACCGCCCGGTCCAGGTAGAGCCCGAAGGATTCGGTGTGATATCGGTCCACCGGGCGAACAAAACCCTTGGGGTCGGTGTTGGTACAGGCGTGCACGTCGAACGTCTCGAGCTTCGGCGGGTGCATCGGCCCCGATCCTGTCAGACGGAAGGCTTACTCTCGATACCGTGGCATTCGCGACTGAATACCCTGTCCTCGCTCACTCGGACGCCCGCCCCGTCGAGTCGATCCCTCGCGAGAACGGCCGCTTCGAGGTGGTCAGCGAGTTCAAACCGGCTGGCGACCAGCCGGCCGCGATCGAGGAGCTGGAGCGCCGCATCCGGGCCGGCGAGGAGGATGTGGTCCTGCTGGGCGCCACCGGCACCGGCAAGTCGGCCACCACGGCGTGGCTGATCGAGCGGCTGCAGCGGCCCACCCTCGTGATGGCACCGAACAAGACGCTGGCCGCGCAGCTGGCCAACGAGCTGCGCGAGATGTTGCCGAACAACGCGGTCGAGTACTTCGTCTCGTACTACGACTACTACCAACCCGAGGCGTACATCGCGCAGACCGACACCTACATCGAGAAGGACTCGTCGGTCAACGACGACGTCGAGCGGCTGCGGCACTCCGCGACGATGAACCTGCTGTCCCGCCGCGACGTGGTGGTGGTCGCCTCGGTGTCCTGCATCTACGGCCTCGGCACCCCGCAGTCCTACCTGGACCGTTCGGTGCAGCTCGACGTGGGCGACCAGGTCGACCGGGACGCGCTGCTCCGTGCGCTGGTCGACGTCCAGTACACCCGCAACGACGTGGCGTTCGCCCGGGGCACCTTCCGGGTCCGCGGTGACACCGTGGAGATCATCCCGGCTTACGAGGAGCTGGCGGTCCGCATCGAGTTCTTCGGTGATGAGATCGAGGCGCTGTACTACCTGCACCCGCTCACCGGGGACGTCGTCAAGCAGGTCGAGTCGGTGCGGATCTTCCCGGCCACCCACTACGTGGCCGGTCCGGAGCGGATGGAGCGGGCGATCCGGGACATCGAGGCCGAGCTGGAGCACCGGCTCGCCGAACTGGAGCGCCAGGGCAAGCTGCTGGAGGCACAGCGGCTGCGGATGCGCACCCAGTACGACCTGGAGATGATGCGCCAGGTCGGGTTCTGTTCGGGTATCGAGAACTACTCCCGGCACATCGACGGCCGCGGTGCCGGGACGGCGCCGGCCACCCTGCTCGACTACTTCCCGGACGATTTCCTGATGGTCATCGACGAGTCGCACCAGACGGTGCCGCAGATCGGCGGCATGTACGAGGGCGACATGTCCCGCAAGCGGAACCTGGTGGAGTACGGCTTCCGGCTGCCGTCCGCGGTCGACAACCGGCCGTTGACCTGGGAGGAGTTCGCGGACCGGATCGGCCAGGTGGTGTACCTGTCGGCAACTCCCGGCCCCTACGAGCTGCAGCGCAGCGGTGGCGAGTTCGTCGAGCAGGTGATCCGGCCGACCGGCCTGGTCGACCCGAAGATTGTGGTCAAGCCGACCAAGGGCCAGATCGACGACCTGGTGCACGAGATCCGCGAGCGTGCCGAGAAGGACGAGCGGGTGCTGGTCACCACGCTCACCAAGAAGATGTCGGAGGATCTCACCGACTACCTGCTGGAGCTCGGTATCCGGGTGCGCTACCTGCACTCCGAGGTCGACACGCTGCGCCGGGTGGAACTGCTGCGACAACTCCGGCTCGGCGACTTCGACGTACTGGTGGGCATCAACCTGCTGCGGGAGGGCCTCGACCTGCCCGAGGTGTCCCTGGTGGCGATCCTGGACGCGGACAAGGAAGGTTTCCTGCGCTCGGGCACGTCGCTGATCCAGACCATCGGCCGGGCGGCGCGGAACGTGTCCGGCGAGGTGCACATGTACGCCGACAAGGTCACCGACTCGATGCAGTTCGCCATCGACGAGACCGACCGCCGGCGTGCGAAGCAGGTCGCCTACAACACCGAGAAGGGTCTCGACCCGCAGCCGCTGCGCAAGAAGATCGCGGACATCCTGGACCAGGTGTACCGGGAGGCGGCCGAGTCCGAAGACACGGTGGCCATCGGTGGCTCCGGCCGCAACGCCTCGCGCGGCAAGCGGGCCGCCGGCGAACGCGGTCGAGCCAGCTCCGGTGTGGTCACCGGCCGCGACACCGCGAACATGCCGAGGGCCGAGTTGGCCGACCTGATCCAGCAGCTCTCCGACCAGATGCTGGGCGCCGCGCGTGACCTGCAGTTCGAGTTGGCCGCCCGGCTGCGGGACGAGATCCACGACCTGAAGAAGGAGCTCCGGGGCATGGACGCGGCCGGCGTCGGGTAGGCCATCCCAATCCGGATTCGGCGGCGGCGATACGGTAGTGGCCGAGTTTCGTCCGTACCGATGGAGTGGGGAAGTCGAGCTGTGACCGCTGTAGGCACGTTACGCGGCCGGGCCGGCAGCCTCGGGAAAACGCTCCGGGAGCACCCGAACCGGATCTACGTGCTGTCCCTGCCGGTGCTCGCGGGCTCGGTCCTGGCGCTGGCGATGAGCCTGGGCGGTCACTACCTGGATCTCGAGGTGTACCGGCTGGGTGTGCGGGCCTGGCTGTCCGGCGGTGATCTGTACGGCGCGCTGCCGGCGACCAGCGCCGGCATTGCGCTGCCGTTCATCTACCCGCCGTTCGCCGCGATGATGATGGTGCCGCTGACGGTCACCGGGTGGGGGTTTGCCTCCGCCGCGGTCTTCCTGGCGTCGCTGGTCTCGCTCGGCATCACCCTGTACGTGGTCCTGCGGCGGCTGTGGCCCACCGGGGGGCACCTCGGCGCGCTGGCCGCGACCTCCGCTCTCGTCCCGGTCTGCCTGCTGCTCGAGCCGGTGGCCCAGACGTTCGGGTTCGGCCAGATCAACCTGATCCTGATGGCGATGGTCGCGCTGGACTGCCTGATGGTGCGGACCAGGTGGCCGAGGGGCGTGCTGATCGGTCTGGCCGCCGCGATCAAGCTGACGCCGGCGGCGTTCGTGCTGTACTTCCTGCTGCGCCGGGACTACCGCTCGGCGGTGATCGCGGCGGTCACCGGGGCGGTGGCCACCGGGATCGGCGCGCTGGTGGCGCCGGTGTCCTCCGAGCGGTACTGGGGTGGCGGGCTGTCCGGGCCCAGCGGGGTGAGTGGCTCCCCGTTCTTCACGAACCAGACCTTCCAGGCGGTGTTCGCCCGCGCCGGGATCGTCGGCGCCGAGAAGACGATCGGTTGGGTGGTGCTCTCCGTCGCCCTGCTGTTCCTGGCCGCCCCGGTGATCCGGCGCGCGCCACAACCGCTCGCGCTGATGGTGACCGCCGGTTTCGCGCTGCTCGTGTCGCCGACGTCCTGGTCACACCACTGGGTGTGGATCGCGCCGGCCCTGCTGGTCGGCGGTGTCTCGGCCTGGCGGGCGCGCTCGTCGCTGTGGGCGGTGGTCACCGGTGTGCTGGCGGTGACCTTCGTGGTCGCCCCGTTCCAGCATCTGCCGCACGACAACGGCCGCGAGCTGACCTGGTCGGTCCTGCAGCAGGTCCTCGGTGCCAGCTACGTGATCGTCACGGTGGCGGTGTACGTGTTGCTCTGGTTGACCTGGCGGGGTCGGCCGGCGGTGCCGTCCGGCGTGCCGACGGCTGTGGCCGACACCGGCGCGGCGGGTTCTCGGGAGTCGTCAAAGGGCTGAGCCGGTCGAAGGGCTGAGCCGGTCGAAGGGCTCAGAGCGACTCGGCGCGCAGCCGGCCGAATTCCTCGGTCATCGCCGGCAGTGTCCAGTGCGCGTTGAGCCCGCTGGGGTTGGGCAACACCCAGATCCGGGTCGCGCCGAGCAGCCGGTCAGCGCGGCCGATCGCCGCCTTCGGTTCACCGAACGCTGTGCGGTACGCGGTAACGCCGACGACGGCCAACCAGCCGGGACGCACCTGCTCGGTGAGCTCGCGCAACCGCTGCCCACCGGCGGTCAGCTCGGCGGCGGTGAGCTCGGCGGCACGGGCGGTGGCCCGGGGGACCAGGTTCGTGATGCCGAGACCCATCGAGGGCAGCACCGTCTGCTGATCCGGCCGCAGCAGCGTCGGGGTGAAGCCGGAGCGGTGCAATGCTGGCCAGAACCGGTTACCGGGGCGGGCGAAGTGGTGCCCGGTGGCCGCGGACAGCAAGCCAGGGTTGATCCCGCAGAACAGCACCCGCAGCGGAGGGTCGCCGGGCCCGGGCAGCAGGTCGGGCAACACACCACTCATGCGGCGGGCGCCCTCAGAGAATGCCGGCCAGCAGGTAGGCGACGACCGTGCCGACCAGGAACACGGCCCAACCGATTGCCGGAGCCAGCAGCGGGGGTCCGCCCCGGCGCAGCACCACCCGCCCGCCGATGAGACTGACGGCCAGGCCGATGATCAGTGTGAACACCGGGAGGGCGACGGCGATCGCATGTACCCGGTGTCGGCAGACCAGCAGACCCGGAGACTGTGCGCACTGGTCGACGGACGAGGCGAGGGAACCGAGCGAGAGGTAACCGACGAGGACACCGACGGCCAGCAGCCCCATCGTCGCGAGACCCCAGGACGGGTACTGGGCTGCCAGCGCGGCGCGGCTGACGGACGGGTGGGGATTCTTGCTCAGCTCACCGCGCCGGGCCCGCTCGACGGGCCGGCCGGCGGCCTGGGCCGTAACGCGGTC
>DASYLM010000498.1:0-3759 GCA_036009565.1 Pseudonocardia sp.
GTGTCGGGCTGCGCCCGGGAGTGTGCTGAGGCCCGCAGCAAGGACTTCGGCGTGATCGCCACCGAGAACGGCTGGAACCTCTACGTCTGCGGCAACGGCGGTTTCCGGCCCCGGCACGCCGACCTGCTGGTGTCCGACATCGACACCGAGACGCTGGTGCGCACGATCGACCGGTTCCTGATGTTCTACGTGCGCACGGCCGATCGGTTACAGCGCACCGCGCCGTGGCTGGAGGAGATGGAGGGCGGCCTGGATCACCTGCGTGATGTAATCGTGCACGACATCCTGGGGATCTGCGCGGAGCTCGACGCCGCGATGGCGGCGCACGTGGCCGGCTATTCCGACGAATGGCGTGGGGTGCTGGAAGATCCGGCCAAGCTGGCCCGATTCACCTCGTTCGTCAACGCGCCCGGCGTGCCCGATCCCACCATCGAGTTCGTCCAGGAACGCGGCCAGCCCACACCTGCCCATCGCCGACCCGGCCAGCCGGTGCTGATCGCCGGCCCGAAGCTGGCAGTGGTCCCATGACCGCGTGGGTGCAGGCCCGATGGACCGCGGTGTGCCGCTATGAGGACCTGATCCCGGAGCGGGGGATCGCGGCGCTCGTGGACGGCGCAGCGGTGGCGGTGTTCCGCACTCATGCTGGCGAACTCTATGCATTGTCCAACTTCGATCCCTTCAGTAACGCCTCGGTGCTCTCCCGGGGGATCGTCGGAGATCGCGGCGGCCGGCCGACGGTGGCCTCACCGATCTACAAGCAGGTGTTCGAGTTGGCTACCGGAACGTGCCTGGACGACCCCACCGTCTCGGTAGCCACGTACCCGGTCCGGATCGCAGGCGGCATCGTGGAAGTCTCCCCTCCATGATCGCCCTCCAGCACCTCCTCCCCTGCCGCCCCTGCTGCCCCACCCGCCCCTGTCCCGCGTGTCGCACACTGCTGCCCGGTGTGTCGTGCGCTGGTGCCCGGCGTGTCGCGGCGTTTTTCGCCGCGGAGTCGTCATTGGCCCTGCCGGAACTGGTGGCAGCATGACGGCGCCGTCGCTCAGGCCGAGATCCGAGCCGCTGCCGCTGGGGGGATTCACGGTGGGGGTCACCGCCGCGCGGCGGGCCCAAGAGCTGGGCGCCCTGCTTGAACGCCGCGGCGCCGAGGTTCTGCACGCACCCGCCATACGGATCGTGCCGCTGGCCGATGACACTGAGCTGCACGCCGCCACCGAAGCGCTGATCAGTCACCCACCAGATGCCGTCGTGATCACTACCGGCATCGGGTTTCGGGGCTGGGTGGAGGCCGCCGACGGGTGGGGCCTGGGGGAGGCGCTGATCGGTGCGTTGCGCCGCGCCACCTTGTTGTCCCGGGGACCCAAATCGCGCGGCGCGGTCCGCGCCGCTGGCCTCACCGACGCCTGGTCCCCCCCGTCAGAGTCCTCAGCGGAGGTGCTGGAGCACCTGCTAGCCGGCGATCTTGAGGGAATCCGGGTAGCGGTGCAGCTGCACGGCGAGCCGCTGCCGGACTTCGTCGACGCACTGCGGTGCGCCGGTGCGCAGGTCATCCAGGTACCCGTCTACCGGTGGGTCTTGCCGGAGGACCTTGCGCCGCTGGATCGTCTGCTCGGCGCGATCCTCGACGGTGGCGTCGATGCACTCAGTTTCACCAGCGCACCCGCAGCGGCCAGCGTGCTCAGCCGAGCCGACGAGCTCGGCGCGCTGCTGCCGTTGTTGCAGCGTCTGCGCCGCGATGTGGTGGTCGCTTGTGTGGGGCCGGTCACCGCGGGTCCGCTGGTGGCCCGAGACGTGCCCACCGTGCAGCCGGAGCGGTCCCGGATCGGCGCGTTGGTGCGCACGCTGTCCGAAACGCTGCCCGCCCGGGCGCCACGGTGGCCGGTCGCGGGGCACCTGCTGGAGTTGCGCGGGCACGCCGCGGTGGTCGATGGGGTACTGCGCGCCGTGCCGCCGACTCCGATGGCTCTGCTCAGGCTGCTTGCAGCCCGTCCCGGCCGGGTGGTGCCGCGCGCCGAGATGCTGGCCGTGATGCCCGCGGCCGGTGACGACGAGCATGCGGTGGAGACCGCGGTGGCCCGGTTACGCGCCGCGCTCGGTGCCCCGCGGCTGGTTCAGACCGTGGTCAAGCGCGGATACCGGCTTGCCCTGGAACCCGGAGATTGCCGGTGAGCGTGACATGACTGTCGTTGTGGCCGCGCATGGCACCCGCGATCCTGCGGGCGTTGGGGTAGCGCACCAACTGGTCGACGCGGTGCGCGCCCGGCTATCCGGTAGGCCGGTGGTGCTCGCCTTCGTCGACGTGCTCGGCCCTGGTGTACGCGATGTGGTCGCCGGCGTGCCCGGTCCGGTCACCGTCGTTCCGACCTTCTTGAGCTCCGGCTACCACGTGCGGGTCGACGTGCCGCGAGAGGTTGCCGCCACCGGCCGCAACGACGTGGCGATCAGCGCAGCTTTGGGACCACACGCACTGCTGGTGGCAGCGATGTGGGAGCGGCTCTGTTCGGCCGGGTGGCGCCGGGGCGACGCGGTGGTGCTGGCCGCGGCCGGCTCATCAGACCGGCGGGCGGTGGCCGACGTGCGGGCTGCGGCCTGCCAGCTGTCCGGCAAGGTCGGCAGCCGGGTGCGGGTCGGGTTCGTGGCCACCGGTGCACCACGAGTGATGCCGTTGGTCGCTGGTCTGCGGGCGGCCGGGCGACCGAGGGTGGCGGTCGCGTCGTGGCTGCTCGCCCGGGGGATGTTCCACAGCAGACTCGGTTCATCCGGTGCCGATATGGTGACCGCGCCATTGGGCGCGCATCCATTGGTAGTTGAACGGCTGGCCCAGCTTGCCGAGATGGAAGCGGTGTTGCGCAGCGCTTGACGTGCTGAAGGTGGACGCCGACGGCTGGACCGGCCGATGCGAGGGCTTCGCCTGATTGCAGCGGCTGCTCGACGTCGTTGTGGTGTGAGGCTTGGTCAGCGGGGGAGATGGGCGATGATGCGCACCGGAGCGATCACCGCCTGCTCCAGTCCACTGACCATGTTGGCGACCTTTCGGCTGAAGTCGGCGCCCATGACCAGGTGCAGTCCGAGTGGGGACGGCCCGCTGGCCGCAATGCGCTCGCGCATTGCCCGGAAGGACCCGATCGCGAACTCACGGCGTTCCTGCAGTGAGTCGACCACAAAGCCGGCCGCTTCCAAGCACGCACGATAGTGCTCGGGCGTCTGGAGGAAACTGATCTCCGGATCGCCGGCCCAAGGCATCGGGTAATGGAGGTCACCGTCGCCGATCCGCATCACGTCATAGACCGCGAAGAATGCGCTCGGGGCAAGCACCCGGGCCACCTCAGCGCACAGGCGCGCCTTGTCCGCCACGTTCATCCCGACGTGCAGCAAGTACGCGCCGTCGAAGCTGCCGGGTGGGATCGGCAGGTCCGTGGCGTTAGCTACCTGATAACTGACCAAGTTGGCTAGGTGCGTCCGGGCGGCCAGCTCGGTGGCCAGCTGCACGTACTCAGGGGTGAGGTCCACACCAGTGACGTGGCAGCCGTACTCGGCGGCGAGGTACCGCGACGTGCCGCCAGGCCCGCTGCCCACGTCCAGGAGGCGCATGGTAGGGGTGAGGTCGAGCTGCTCGAACAGGTCGATGGTCGCCTGCCGCCCTCCGATGTGGAACTCGTCGGCTGCGGCCAGATCAGCGTGGCCGAGCTGCTCGACATCCAGCCCCGAGGCCGCCGCGGCGTCGAGGAATCTGCGTGGCAACCCGCTCAGCCCGTAATG
>DASYLM010000499.1:0-1769 GCA_036009565.1 Pseudonocardia sp.
GCCGTCGGCGCCGCCGTGATGCTCATCGCAACGACAGTCGCGACCGTCGTGCGGCCCCCGGAGGACGCCGCAGTCGCAGCCCCCGAGCTGAGCACCGCGATCGTGCGCACGGACCCGACGACCGCTGTCGTCACCCCCGCCCCCGCCCCCGCTCCGCCCCTCGACTCCACCACCGCCCTGGCGGCGCCTGCCGACCACGCCGCTCCCCATTCTTCAGCCGCGGCGAAGGCCCCCAAGCCGGCGCGGAAGCCGGCGGCTCCGGTGCCCGTTCCCAAGAAGCCCGCAGGCGACGGCAAGCAGGCCGCAGCGGTGCACGGCTGGACCCAGGTCGGGGGCGACGAGTTCAACGGCGGCATGAGCTCCAAGTGGACCGCCTACGAAGGGCCGGGGCACGCGGGCAACGGCACCCGGACGCCCAACGCGATCAGCGTCGAGAACGGCTCCCTGGTCATCCGGGGCGACTCCAAGGGCAACACCGGCGGCATGGCGTGGAGCGAGGGCCAGCGCTTCGGCAAGTGGGAGATGCGGGCCAAGTTCCCCGCCGGCGACTCCCAGTACCACCCGGTGCTGATCCTCTGGCCGAGCGACGTCGACTGGCCGCAGGGAGGCGAGGTCGACTTCGCCGAGACCACCAGCGCCGCAGACGACGTGTCGTTCTTCCTGCACTACAGCTCGAGCAACCAGCAGAAGTACGCGACGAAGAACATCGACATCACCCAGTGGCACAACTACGCGGTGGAGTGGGTCGACGGCCGCATCACCGGCTACATCGACGGTGAGAAGTGGTTCGAGTCCACCGACGGCAGCACGATGCCGCCCGGCAAGATGCACCCCACGATCCAGCTCGACTACTTCCCTGACGGCGGCTCCCCCAAGTCGACTGAGATGCAGGTCGACTACATGCGGATCTACCGGTAACCGGTACTCACCGCGCACACCCGTCCCGCCCGGCGCTCCCCACCGGGCGGGACGGGTGTGTTCGGGCGGTCAGGTTCCGGCGAAAGCGGTGAACAGCCGGGCCAGCCGATCCGGCCGGGGAACAGCGCCTCCAGTATCGCGAACTGCTCGGCCACCACGAGCGGTCGGCGTTGGGAGCGAGAGCTCGACCCGCGGAAACGGCTGAACGTCGGCCGTCCGGCCGGAATTCGGCTGCGGCGTGGCCTCGGATCAGCTGGTGCGTCGCTTGGTGTGGCTTCGAGCGCCACGGACCTGGCGGTTCAGGCCACCGCGGGGCCCGACGTGGCTCGGGTCGGTCTGCTTGGCCTTCGCCCTGCGGGCGGCGCGGTTGAGCGGCTCGGGCTCACTGACCGGCTCCGCATCGGCGGGCTCACGCTCGGCGCCAGGCTCCGGCTGCTCCGGACGGGACGGCTTCGGCTGAGACATGGGACGGACCTCCGAGTTCGTGGGGTGGCGGTGCGGGTGGCGCTGGCTCAGAGGATCACCAGCCGAGGGTACCGGGAGGGCGGATCGCGGTCGCACCAGTTCCGTCGGGGTGACGGCCCACGCTCCTGCCATGGACGTCGGGTATCACGTCGACGAGCTCGAACGGCAGGGCGTGGCGCTCGCCGCGGCGGCGGAACGCGCCGGGCCCGAGGACGGTCCTGCCGACTGCACGGTCCGTGGGCCGGCGAGCGAGCTATACCTCACGCTGTGGAACCGGCCGGGGGCCCCGGTCGTGCAGGGCGAACCGAGGTACTCGCGCTGTGGCGCGAGCGGGCGCACACCACCTGGAGCTGATCGGCCTCGGGTAGCGCACGGCCGGTCAGCCC
>DASYLM010000500.1:0-1579 GCA_036009565.1 Pseudonocardia sp.
GTGTTCAAGAAGTCCTGGGCCGGCCTGTTCTTCGGCAGCGGCAGCGGGATCGACCCGGCCGCGATCCTCGGCGGCGCGGCCCCCTCGGGCGGTCCGGGCGCAGCCGACCCGCAGTGCGGCCGCTTCACCGCCGAGATCTGCCGGATGTACCTCGGCATCGCCACCACCGGCCGGGCCACGCCGGCGGTCGAGGCCCTGCTCGACCGCCGCAGTCCCCGGTCCGTGCTCGACCGGATCACCGCGCCGACCCTGCTCGTGCAGGGGCAGGCCGACTCGCTGTTCCCGCTCGCCGAGGCGGACGCGAACGCGCGCGGCATCGCGGCGAACGGCACGCCGGTCCGGGTGGCCTGGTACTCCGGCGGCCACGACGCGAGCGGGTCACCGGCGGACCAGGACCGGGTGAAGTTCCTGACCCTGCAGTGGCTCGACAAGTACGTGAAGAAGGACGGCTCGGCCGGGACCTCGTTCACGTTCAGCAACTCCGGCGGCCTGAACGTCTCCACCGGCCGCGTCACCTCGACCGGCTTCAGCGCCCCCGGGTACCCCGGCCTCGCCGGCAGCGAGACGCCGCGCCGGATCGCGGTTGCCGGGCCGCCGCAGACGATCGCCGCGCCGCCCGGTGGCTCCCCGGCCGCGATCTCGACCGTCCCGGGACTCGGGGCCGCGAGCGCCCTGGTCGGCGGCGCGACGATCGACGTACCGGGGCAGGTGGCGTCGTTCGTCTCGGCGCCGCTGGACCGGGCCGTCGACGTGGTCGGCGCCCCGGTCGTGCGGTTGCGGGTCGCGTCCCTGACCGGCGAGGCGGTCCTGTTCGCGAAGCTGTACAGCGTCGGCCCGGACGGGCGGTCCACCCTGCCGCAGGGGCTGGTGGCGCCGCTGCGGCTGACCGGGCTGCCGCGCACGCTCGACGCCGCGAAGCCGGTACCGGTGACGCTGCCCGCCGTCGCGTACCGGGTCGAGGCCGGCCAGCGGCTCCGGCTGGCCGTGTCCACCACCGACCAGGCGTACGCGCTGCCCACCGAGCCGACCACCTACCGGGTGGCGGCTGCCGGGGACGTCACGCTCCCCGCCGTCGCGGCGACCCCACTGGCCGCCAGCGGCACCCTGTGGACCCGGCTCCTCGCCGGGCTGGTCGCGGCGCTCGTCCTGGCGCTGACCGCCGGTGTGCTGATCGCCCGCGTCCGCCGCCGTCGTGCGGAGTCCATCGTGGACCAGCAGAACGAGGACCGGCCGCTGGTGATCCGCAACCTGTCCAAGGCGTACGACGACGGCTTCGTCGCGGTGCGGGACCTGTCGTTCACTGTGGAGCGCGGCCAGGTGCTCGGGCTCCTCGGCCCGAACGGTGCCGGCAAGACCACCACCCTGCGCATGCTGATGGGCCTGATCCGGCCGTCCGGCGGCGAGGTCCAGGTGTTCGGCCACCGGATCAGTGCCGGTGCGCCGGTGCTGTCACGGCTCGGGTCCTTTGTGGAGGGCACCGGATTCCTGCCGCACCTGTCCGGGATGGACAACCTCCGGCTGTACTGGCGCGCCACCGGCCGGCCCGGCGCGGACGCGCAGCTGGACGAGGCACTGGAGA
>DASYLM010000501.1:0-3699 GCA_036009565.1 Pseudonocardia sp.
TCCGTTCGGTCGGCCAGCTCGGCACCACCGTCTCGGTGGCCGGACCTCCCCGGTTCGGGCCGTGGGCGATCGGCTTCCAGCGCACCGGGGCCGGCCACTTCCTGCAGCTGCGCCGGCCCGGCCGCGGCGGCGTCTCGGTCAGCGTCTGCCCGGTGGACGGGCCGAGGCTGGCCCGGCTCGCCACCGAGCTCCTCGCCGCCACCTGAGGCGCCGGCCCGCCACAGAGCAACTGGATGAGTTGAATTCAACACTCGGCAGTGCTCGGCGGAGGGTGCCCCGGCGTGGTTGGGTAATCGGCATGGGCATGCTGGACGAGCGGGTCGCCGTCATCACCGGAGCGGCACAGGGCATCGGGCTGGAGATCGCGCGGCGGTTTCTGGCGGAGGGCGCCCGCGTGGTGCTCGGGGACGTGAACGGTGAGGCGGCGGAGAAGTCGGCCGCCGAGCTGGCGGCGGCCAGTGACGGCGGCGTGGCGATCGGAGCCCGGTGCGACGTCACCTCCGAGGACGAGGTGGGCGCGCTGGTGCAGCGGGCGGTGGCCGAGTTCGGCTCGCTGGACGTGATGGTGAACAACGCCGGCATCACCCGGGACGCCACCATGCGGAAGATGACCCTGGAGGACTTCCGCGCCGTGCTCGACGTGCACCTGGTCGGTTCCTGGCTGGGCACCCGGGCGGCCGGCGGTGTGATGCGTGAGCAGAAGCGCGGCTCGATCATCAACATCTCGTCCATCTCCGGCAAGGTCGGCATGCTCGGCCAGACCAACTACAGCTCCGCCAAGGCGGGCATGGTCGGGCTCACCAAGGCCGCCGCCAAGGAGCTGGCCTACCTGGGCGTGCGGGTCAACGCCATCCAGCCCGGCCTGATCCGCACCGCGATGACCGAGGCGCTGCGCGAGGACATCTGGGCGGCGAAGCTCGCCGAGATCCCGATGGCCCGCGCCGCCGAGCCGGCCGAGGTGGCCGGCGTGGCTCTGTTCCTGGCCAGCGAACTGTCCAGCTACATGACCGGCACCGTGCTCGAGGTGACCGGCGGACGCTACATGTGAAGGAGAAACACACAGTGCGAGTCTTCAACGGGGCGGACGAGCTCAAGGCGGCGGTCGGCGAGCAGCTCGGCACGAGTGACTGGGTCACCGTCGAGCAGAAGCAGATCGACACCTTCGCCGAGGCCACCGGTGACCACCAGTGGATCCATGTCGACGCCGAGAAGGCCGAGAGCGGCCCGTTCGGCGTAACCATCGCGCACGGCTACCTCACCCTGTCCCTGCTGCCGGTCTTCAGCGCGCAGGTCTACAAGGTGGAGAACGTCAAGATGGGCATCAACTACGGGCTGAACAAGGTGCGCTTCACCTCGCCGGTGCCGGTGAACAGCCGGCTGCGCGGCAGCTTCGAGCTGCTCGAGGTGTCCGAGGTGAAGGACGCCCTGCAGGTGGTCAACAAGGTCACCGTGGAGATCGAGGGCAGCGAGCGTCCGGCGTGCGTCGCCGAGTGGGTGACCCGGGTCTACGTGTAGGAACCGGCCGGAGAACCCGGCCGCCCAGCCGTCCAGAATGGGATTGAGGAGAGCTCGATGCGGGATGCGGTGATCTGTGAGCCGGTGCGGACCCCGGTGGGTGGGTTCGGCGGTTCGCTGCGGGATGTGCCGGCGCAGGAGCTGGCGGTCACCGTCGCCAAGGAGCTGCTGTCCCGCACCGGGCTGCCCGGTGACGCGGTCGACGAGGTGATCATGGGCAACTGCTACCCGACGATGGACGCTCCGGCGTTCGGCCGGGTGGTGGCGCTCGACGCCGGGCTACCGATCACCGCGACCGGGCTGCAGCTGGACCGGCGCTGCGGCTCCGGGCTGCAGTCCGTGCTGTACGCGGCGATGCAGGTGCAGACCGGCGCCTCGGACCTGATTCTCGCCGGCGGCGCGGAGTCGATGAGCAACGCGCCGTTCTACTCCACGTCGATGCGCTGGGGGATCAAGGGCGTGCCCAGCGTCGAGCTGCACGACGCGCTGGCCAGGGGCCGGGTCACCGCCGGCGGGGTGAACTACCCGGTGCCCGGCGGCATGCTGGAGACCGCCGAGAACCTGCGCCGCGAGTACTCCATCCCGCGCGAGGAGCAGGACGAGTTCGCGCTGAGCAGCCACCAGAAGGCGGCCGCCGCGCAGGCCGCCGGCCGGTTCGCCGACGAGATCGTGCCGGTCACCGTGCGGGGTCGTAAGGGTGACGTGACGGTCGACCGCGACGAGCACATCCGCCCGGACTCCTCGCTGGAGACGCTGGGCCGGCTGCGGCCGATCCTCGGCAAGGGCGACCCGGAGGCCACCGTCACCGCCGGCAACGCCTCCGGCCAGAACGACGGCGCCGCGCTGTGCGTGGTCACCCACCCGGACCGGGCCGCCGAGCTGGGGTTGCGACCGCTGGCCCGGCTGGTGTCCTGGTCGGTGGCCGGCGTGCCGCCGAAGACCATGGGCATCGGCCCGGTACCGGCGGTGGCCAAGGCACTCGGCCGGGCGAACCTGACACTGGGCCAGATGGATCTGATCGAGCTGAACGAGGCGTTCGCCGCCCAGGTGCTGGCCTGCACCAGGGAGTGGGGCATCAAGGCGCTGCAGGACGAGCGGCTGAACGTGAACGGCTCGGGCATCTCGCTGGGCCACCCGGTGGGCGCCACCGGATGCCGGATCCTCACCACCCTGGTGCGGGAGATGGCCCGCCGGAAGGTCCGGTACGGGTTGGAGACCATGTGCATCGGCGGCGGCCAGGGGCTGGCGGCGGTGTTCGAGAGGCTGAGCTGACCGCCTGTCCCGCCGACACGCCGGACCAGTCGGAACTTTGAACCCCATTGTCAGTGACCTGAAACACTTCGGCCGTCCGCCGCGAACACCTCTACGTAGGTGTTGTCGGGGAGGGGAGCCCTAGATGTCCGGGGATACGACTGACCTGTCGAATCGGCGTGATCAGGCCCTGCTGCACGCGGTGGCCGAGGACCGGTGCGAGATCGTGCCCAGCGCGCAGCCCGCGCTGTTCGTGGACGGTCGCCTGTGCAGTGACGGGGACGCCGGGCGCCGGCTGATCAGTGCGGGGCTGGTCGCCCAGCCGGGTCTGGGTACCGGTCGCTGGCCGGCCCGGCTGACCGAGGTCGGCGAGGCCGAGCTGGCCAGAACGGAGCGGGACTCCGGGCGGATCTAGCTCGGGGTCGGTGCCCGGCGGCTCGGCCGACACGCCCGAGGATAGTCAACCGAGACGAATCGCCCGGGCGTTCCTCGCCGGATACTCGTTGAGTACATGTCGAGGGGAGCCCGAGATGGGCACACAGACGACTGGACTGCTCAGCCGGCGCGACGTCGCACTGCTCCACGCGGTGGCGGACCAGCGCTGCGAGATCGTGCACGGCTCACAGCCGGTGTTGTTCGTGGACGGCTGGCTGTGCTGTGACGCCGACGCCGGCCGCCGGCTGATCAGCGCGGGGCTGCTGGCCGAGCCTGGTCCGGGTACCGGGCAGTGGCCGGCGCGGCTGACCGAGTCCGGCGAGGCCGAGGTGGCCCGCACCGTCCACCCGGCCGTCCACCCCGGCCACGCCGACGCAGGGCACTAGTGTCCTGAGACATTGGCCCGAGCCGCGGTGCCGGTCAGCTGGCGCCGAAGTCAGGGGCCCGCTTCTCCAGGTGCGCCGCGAGGCCCTCCTGGACGTCGGCCAGCCCGAAGCC
>DASYLM010000502.1:0-12948 GCA_036009565.1 Pseudonocardia sp.
CGCCGCTGTTCGGGGCCGTGTCCGATGTCGAAAACCCGTTCGGCTGGATGTCCGAGACGATGGACCTGAGCAAGGAGAAGAGCTTCTTCGAGAGCCGGGTCACCGAGTACCAGACGGGCGGCACGATCGTCTGGTGAGACCGCCGGCGGGGGCCCGGGTCACGCGCCCGGGCCCCCGCCAGTGCCCGCTACGTCAGCGGCCGGTCCGGGCGGGCGGTCCACGACGGCCAGACAGCGACTCAGTGAGGTGTGTTTCCTGATCAACGTAACCTGAGTCCGATTTTCCCGGCCAGAAACAAGACTGACGTTGTGTTGACCATGAAAATCGCCGGCCAGCACCGACGCGGACGCCGGCAGCACCGGCGCGGACGCCGGCCAGTACCGACGCGCGCCGCCAAAACCGGCGCAGCCGTCGGTCACCGCCCCGGCGCACGCCACTGCCCCACCCACGTCGCCATGGACCCGATCACCGGCGGGCCCGGCCCACGCCCGGCCCCGCGGGTGCCCGGCCCACGCCCGGCCCGGCCGGTGCCCGCTACGTCAGCGGCCGGTCCTTCGGGCCGATGGGGGAGGGCAGCACGTCGCGGCCGGTCAGGTAGCGGTCGACCTCGGCGGCCGCCGAGCGGCCCTCGGCGATCGCCCACACGATCAGTGACTGGCCCCGCCCCATGTCCCCGGCGACGTAGGTGCCCGGCACGCTGGTTTGGAACTTGGCGTCCCTGGCCACGTTGCCGCGCTCGTCGTACTCGACGCCGAGGCCGTCGAGCAGCTTGCCCTTCTCCGGCCCCACGAAGCCCATTGCCAACAGCACCAGCTCGCAGGGCAGGTCCAGCTCGCTGTCCGGCACCGGGACGAACTTGCCCTTCTCGAACACGACCTCGGACAGCCGCAGGGCGCGGACCTGGCCGTCGTCGTCGCCGAGGAACTCCTGGGTGTTGACCGCGAACATCCGGTCGCCACCCTCCTCGTGCGCCGAGGTCACCCGGTAGATCGTCGGGTAGGTCGGCCACGGCTGGGTGTCGGCGCGGCGGTCCGGCGGCGTCGGCATGATCTCCAGCTGGGTCACCGAGGCGGCGCCCTGGCGGTGCGCGGTGCCCAGGCAGTCGGCGCCGGTGTCACCGCCGCCGATGATCACCACGTTCTTGCCCTCGGCGTGGATGGGCGAGCGGTCCAGGTCGCCCTCCTGCACCCGGTTCGACGGCGGCAGGTACTCCATCGCCTGGTAGATGCCGGCCAGCTCGCGGCCGGGCACCGGCAGGTCCCGCCAGGCGGTGGCGCCGCCGGCCAGGATGACCGCGTCGAACTCCGCGCGCAGGTCCTCGACCGGGATGTCGACGCCGACCTCGACGCCGGCCCGGAACTCGGTGCCCTCGGCCCGCATCTGCTCCAGCCGCCGGTCCAGCCGGTGCTTGGCCATCTTGAACTCGGGGATTCCGTAGCGCAGCAGTCCGCCGATCCGGTCCGCGCGCTCGTAGACCACCACGTCGTGCCCGACCCGGGTGAGCTGCTGGGCGGCGGCCAGCCCGGCCGGGCCGGAGCCGATCACGGCGATCCGCTTGCCGGTGTGCATGGTCGGCGGCTTGGGGGTGACCCAGCCCTCGTCCCAGGCCCGGTCGATGATCTCGATCTCGACCTGCTTGATGGTCACCGCGTCGTCGTTGATGGCCAGCACGCAGGCCGCCTCGCAGGGTGCCGGGCACAGCGTCCCGGTGAACTCCGGAAAGTTGTTCGTGGCGTGCAGGCGCTCGGCGGCGTCGGCCCAGTCGTTCCGCCAGACCAGGTCGTTCCACTCCGGGATGAGGTTGCCCAGCGGGCAGCCCTGGTGGCAGAACGGGATCCCGCAGTTCATACATCGGCCGGCCTGGACCTTCAGCGTGTCGCGGCTGAAGTCCTCGTAGACCTCGTTCCAGTCCCGCAGCCGCAGGTCGACCGGCCGGCGCGCCGGGGTTTCCCGCCCGTTCTTGAGAAAACCCCTGGGGTCAGCCATGAGCGGCCTCCATGCTGATGGTCGGCCGTCGCCTGGCCGCGGTTAGATCGAGCGCGGTTTGATCGAGCGCGGCCTGATCGAGCGCGGCCTGATCGAGCGAGGTGTCAGCCATGCGCCGCCTCTGTGCCGATGGTCGGCCTCGCATGCCTGCGGCCTGATCGAGCGAGGTGTCAGCCATGCGCCGCCTCCATGATCGCCTCGTTGACATCCCGGCCGTCGCGCTCCGCCTCGGCCTGGGCGGCCAGCACCCGCTTGAAGTCCTTGGGCATGACCTTGCCGAACCGGTCCAGTGCCTTGTCCCAGTCGGCCAGCAGCGCGTGCGCCACCGCGGACCCGGTCTCGGCGTAGTGACGAGCCACCGCGTCCGCCAGGAAAGCACGGTCCTCGGCGTCCAGCGGATCCAGGTCGACCATCTCCTGGTTGACCCGCCCGATCGACAGGTCGAGCAGGTAGGCGATACCGCCGGACATGCCGGCCGCGAAGTTGCGCCCGGTCGGCCCGAGCACCACCACCCGGCCACCGGTCATGTACTCGCAGCCGTGGTCGCCGATGCCCTCCACGACGGCCAGCGCCCCGGAGTTGCGTACGCAGAACCGCTCACCGACCACGCCGCGCAGGAACACCTCGCCGGAGGTCGCGCCGTAGAGGATCACGTTGCCGGCGATGATGTTGTGCTCCGCGGTGAACTGCGCCCTCGGGTCCGGGCGGACCGTGATGCGCCCGCCGGACAGACCCTTGCCGACGTAGTCGTTCGCGTCGCCGACCAGCCGCAGGGTGATCCCGCGCGGCACGAACGCGCCGAAGGACTGCCCGGCCGTCCCGGTCAGGGTGATGTCGATCGTGTCGTCCGGCAGGGCCTCGGCACCCCAGCGGCGGGTCAGCTCGTATCCGAGCATGGTGCCGACCGTGCGGTTCACGTTGCGCACCGGCAGCTCCAGCCGCACCGGCTCACCGCCGTCCAGTGCACCCTCGGCCAGCTGTATCAGGGTGTTGTCCAGCGCCTTGTCCAGCCCGTGGTCCTGCTCCCTGGTCTGGTGCCGGGGGGCGTCGGGATCCATGTCCTCGGGCAGGTGCAGGATCGGCGACAGGTCCATCCCGGAGGCCTTCCAGTGCTGCACCGCGTGCTGGGTGTCCAGCATCTCGGTGCGCCCGATCGCCTCTTCGAGGGTCCGGAAGCCCAGCGCCGCCAGGTGCTCGCGGACCTCCTGCGCGACGAACTCCATGAAGTTGACCACGTAGTCGGCCTTGCCGCTGAACTTCGCGCGCAGCACCGGGTTCTGGGTGGCGACACCCACCGGGCAGGTGTCCAGGTGGCAGACCCGCATCATGATGCAGCCGGAGACGACCAGCGGCGCGGTGGCGAAGCCGAACTCCTCCGCGCCCAGCAGCGCGGCGATGACGACGTCGCGGCCGGTCTTGAGCTGGCCGTCGGCCTGCACGACGATCCGGTCCCGCAGCTTGTTGGCGATCAGCGTCTGCTGCGTCTCGGCCAGGCCCAGCTCCCACGGGGTGCCGGCGTGCTTGATCGAGGACAGCGGCGAGGCGCCGGTGCCGCCGTCGTAGCCGGAGATGAGCACCACGTCGGAGTAGGCCTTGGCCACCCCCGCCGCGACGGTGCCGACGCCGACCTCGGACACCAGCTTGACGTGGATCCGGGCCCTCGGGTTCGCGTTCTTGAGGTCGTGGATCAGCTGCTTGATGTCTTCGATGGAGTAGATGTCGTGGTGCGGCGGCGGCGAGATGAGGCCCACCCCGGGCGTGGAGTACCGGGTCTTGGCGATCCACGGGTACACCTTCGTACCGGGCAGCTGGCCACCCTCGCCGGGCTTGGCACCCTGCGAGATCTTGATCTGGATGTCGTCGGAGTTGACCAGGTACTCGCTGGTCACCCCGAACCGACCGGAGGCCACCTGCTTGACCGCCGAGCGGCGCAGGTCGCCGTTCTCGTCCGGGGTGTAGCGGTCCGCGTCCTCGCCGCCCTCGCCGGTGTTCGACCTGCCGCCGAGGCGGTTCATCGCGATCGCCAGCGTCTCGTGCATCTCCTTGGAGATGGAGCCGTAGGAGATGGCACCGGTGGCGAACCGCTTGACGATGGAGCTGACCGGCTCGACCTCGTCGATCGGCACCGGCTCACGTACACCCTCGCGGAAGGCGAACAGCCCGCGCAGCGTCATCAGCCGCTCCGACTGGTCGTCGATCAGCCGGGTGTACTCCTTGAAGACGTCGTAGCGGCCGGCCCTCGTGGAGTGCTGCAGCTTGAACACCGTGGCGGGGGAGAACACGTGGGCCTCGCCCTCGCGGCGCCACTGGTAGTCGCCGCCGGTCGGCAGGTCCCGGTGTGCCGGGTGGACCCCGTCGACCGGGAACGCGTTGAGGTGCCACTTGGCGACCTCGTCGGCGAGGGTGTCGAAGCCGACCCCGCCGAGCCGGGAGGTGGTGCCGGTGAAGCAGGAGTCGATGACCTCGGCGCCGAGGCCGATCGCCTCGAAGATCTGCGCGCCGGTGTAGGACGCCACCGTGGACACGCCCATCTTGGACATCGTCTTGCGGACGCCCTTGCCCAGCGCCTTGATCAGGTTGCGGGTCGCGGTCTTCGCGTCGACCCCGTTGAGCAGGCCGCGCTCGGCCATGTCCTCCACGGTGGCCATCGCCAGGTACGGGTTCACCGCAGCGGCGCCGTAGCCGATCAGCAGCGCGATGTGGTGTACCTCGCGCGCGTCGGCGGCCTCGACGATCATGCCGACCTGGGTGCGGGTCTTCTCCCGGACCAGCCGGTGGTGGACCGCGCCGGTGAGCAGCAGCGACGGGATCGCCGCGTGCTCGGAGTCCACCCCGCGGTTGGACAGCACGACCAGGCGGGCGCCGTCCTCCACGGCCTCCGCCACCTCGACGCAGATCTCGTCCAGGCGGTGCCGCAGTGCCTCGCCGCCGCCGTGCACCTTGTAGACGCCGCGCACCGTGACGGACTGGTAGTTCGGCTGGGAGCCGTCGTCGTCGATGTGCACGATCTTGGCGAGCTCGTCGTTGTCCAGCACCGGGAACGGCAGCACGATCCGGTGGCAGGAGTCGGCCGCACCGACCAGCAGGTTGGGCTCGGCGCCGACCTGGGCCTGCAGTGAGGTGACCAGCTCCTCCCGGATCGCATCCAGCGGCGGGTTGGTGACCTGCGCGAACAGCTGGGTGAAGTAGTCGAACAGCGGCCGGGAGTGCCGGGAGAACGGCGCCAGCGGGGCATCGTTGCCCATCGAGCCGATCGGCTCCGCGCCGCTCATCGCCATCGGCGCCAGCAGCACCTCGAGCTCTTCCTGGGTGTAGCCGTTCGCCTGCTGGCGGCGCACCAGCGTGGAGTGGGTGAACGCCTCGCGCTCGCGCTCCGGCAGCTCACCCAGCTGGGTCAGCCCCTCCCGGACCCAGTCCGCGTACGGGTACTCGGCCGCGAGCTGGCCCTTGATCTCGTCGTCGCTCACGATCCGGCCGGCCTCGAGGTCGGCGAGGAACATCCGACCCGGCTCGAGGCGGCCCTTGCGGACCACCGTGGCCGGGTCGATGTCCAGCACCCCGACCTCGCTGGCCAGCACCACCAGGCCGTCCTCGGTGACCCAGTAGCGGGCCGGGCGCAGGCCGTTGCGGTCCAGCACGGCGCCGATCAGCTTGCCGTCGGTGAACGCGACCAGCGCGGGGCCGTCCCACGGCTCCATCAGCGTGGAGTGGAACTCGTAGAAGGCCCGGCGGGCCGGGTCCATCTCGGCGTGGTTCTCCCATGCCTCCGGAATCATCATGAGCACCGCGTGCGGCATCGAGCGGCCGCCGAGGTGCAGCAGCTCGAGGACCTCGTCGAAGGAGGCCGAGTCGCTGGCGTCCTCGGTGATGATGGGGTAGAGCCGGTCCAGGTCGCCGGGGATGAGGTCGGTGGCGAGCTGGCTCTCCCGTGCGCGCATCCAGTTGCGGTTGCCGCGCACGGTGTTGATCTCACCGTTGTGCGCGACCATCCGGTACGGGTGGGCCAGTGGCCAGGACGGGAAGGTGTTGGTGGAGAACCGGGAGTGGACCAGGCCCAGGGAGCTGGTGACCCGCTCGTCGGACAGCTCCGGGTAGAAGCTGACCAGCTGCTCCTCGGTCAACATGCCCTTGTAGACGATGGTCCGCCCGGACAGGCTCGGGAAGTAGACCTCGTGGTCGCGCTCGGCGCGCCGGCGCAGGCAGTAGACCAACCGCTCCAGGTCCAGACCGGACTCGTTGCCGCTGCCGGCCAGGAACAGCTGCCGGAAGCTGGGCATCACCGCGCGGGCGCTCTTGCCGACCCCGTCGGGGTTGACCGGCAGCTCGCGCCAGCCCAGCACCCGCAGGTTCTCCTGTGCCGCGATCTCCTCGATGGCCGCCATCACGGTGGCCTCGGCCCCGTGCTCGGCCGGCAGGAACGCGGTGCCGACGGCGTAGTGGCCGGGCTCCGGCAGCGCGAAGTCGACGACCTCGCGGAAGAAGCCGTCGGGTACCTGGATGAGGATCCCGGCGCCGTCGCCGGCGTCCGGCTCCGCGCCCCGGGCGCCACGGTGCTCCAGATTGAGCAGCGCGGTGAGCGCCTTCCGCACGATGCTGTGGTCACGCCGCCCGGCGAGGTCGGCGACGAAGGCCACCCCACAGGCGTCGTGCTCGAAGGCGGGGTCGTAGAGACCTTCCGCCGGGCGTCCGCTGCGGCGAGGGGTCGGCCCTGAGGGCGGGGCAATACCCGCGGGCAGGCGATTAGCAGTCACGAGCACCTCTCGTCGTCTCCGATCCATTCCGGGGCGCTGTTCGTTCCCGAGGCGGCCTGGTCAGCCGCCATGGCGTCGTAAGTCGGCGGTGGTACGCATCGGCCTTGTGGGCCAGCGGTTGGCCGGCGCTCCCAGACCATGCAGCGCTGAACAGATTAACTGCTGTTGTCTCAGTTTGTGGGGTCTCGCGGCGAGAGCAAGGTCTCGCCGCGTGCGGCATGAGGATGACCGCGATACGCCGTTCAGGCAACTTGGAGCGTATCCCGGCATTGCTGAGAACCGCCCGGCCCTCAGCGGCATTGCACGGCGCCGGCGTTGCGTGGTGCGCTGGATGCATGACCGGCGCCTCCATCATGACACGGCACACGTTCCGCGTGTGTCTCCTCGCGATGGACCAGCTGTCGATCGATGACCGGATGGGTGGCGGGTCAGCGCAGTCCAGCTGACCGAAGGTGGGTCGGGGCCGTCTCCGCTTCCGGCGGGCGCCCCGCCGCTGAGCAGCCAGAACCGGCCCCCCGACACAACGGGGCCCGCGGCCGGCCGCCCAGAACGCGCCGAGGCTCAGCGTGGCGACCAGGCACCGATGAGGATCAGCCTGACCGCGAAGGCTCGGCCCCGCGGCCGCGGCAGAGGGTCACGCGGCGGGGGCCGGCACCGGCCGGCTCGACATGGTGACCCGGGTGCCGCAGACGCCGCCGTCGATGCGCAGCAGCTGGGTCATGATGCGCATGAGTGGGATGCCCCGGCGCCGGCCCTCGTGGTGGGCGGGCGGCGGGCGCCACCGTCCGTGGTCGGTGACCGTGACGGTGAGCGTCCGGCTGCCGCCGGTCGGGGCCGAGGGTGTGACGACCACCTCGATGGGCCCCGGCTCGCCGGGCCGGTAGGCGTGCTCGGCGGCGTTGGAGACAGCCTCACTGACGGCCAGCAACAGGTCCTGTGCCTCCTCGGCCGGCCAGTTCAACCTGCTCAGCCAACCTCGCAGCCGCCCGCGAATCAGAGTCGGCGCCCGCACATCGGCTGGCAGCACGTTCTGGAACGCTCCGGACATCCGCATCTACCCTCTTTGCTAGACAGCGGTCAGGGGGAACCGGGAGCAGCGGGAGCTCGTCGGCGCCAGGCGTGCTCGCGACCATGGGTGCCCGATTCGCGCCGTGTTCAACCCTCGGTCCGGGTCGACCCGCGAGCCGTGAAGCTCGCGAATCTACGGAGCGACGCCGAGGGCCAGCACCGCGACGTCGTCGTCCACCCGGTCACCGAACTCGGCCAGGAGCCCGCGCACCGACGTGACCACCTCCGGTGCGCTGCTCGCCGCCAACCCGGTGGCGAAGCTGAGCAGGGCGTCCTCGCCGTACCGGTCGCGGCCGGTGCCGGTGCGCGCCTCGGTCAGCCCGTCGGTGTAGACCAGCAAGGTGTCGCCGGGCTCCAGTCGCAGCGCCGCCGGCACGAAGCGGGCCCGCGGCAGTGCGCCGACCAGCTGCCCGCCGGGCGTGTGCCGGTAGCCGGCGGTGCCGTCCGCGCGCAGCAACAGGGCCGGTGGATGCCCGCCGCTGGCCAGGTGGACCGCGCAACCGCCCGCGCCGGGGGTCAGTGTCCCGAAGATCACTGTGCAGAAGCGCGGGTCGTCGCCCTTGAACTCCTGGTGCAGCACGGTGTTGAGGTTGCCCAGCACCGCGACCGGATCGGGGTCGTAGACGGCCGCGGCGCGCAGCGTGTACCGGGTCAGCGAGGTCACCGCCGCCGCGGCGGCGCCCTTGCCGCACACATCGCCGACGAAGAACCCCCACCGGTCCTCGGCGAGCGGGAACAGGTCGTAGAAGTCGCCGCCGACCTGGTCCGGTGAGGCGTGGTGGTAGTGCGCCGCGACCTGCATCCCGGGCACCGCGGCAAGGGTCGGCGGCAGCAGCGTTCGCTGCAGGGTCGTGGCCAGGTGCTGCACCCGGTCGCGCTCCCGGTCGGCCTCCTGGCGGGCGCGCAACAGCTCGCGCTCGTAGGCCCGCCGGTCCCTCGCGTCGAACACCGTGGTGCGGATCAGCAGCGGTTGCCCGTCGGTACCCGTCTTGACCGTCGAGGTGACCAGCACCGGGAGGCGGCCGCCGTCGGCGGTACGCAGCTCCAGTGCCACCCCGCTGACCTCCCCCTGCATGCGCAGCAGCGGCGCGAAGTGCGTCTCGTGGTAGAGCCGCCCGCCCACGGTGAGCAGGTCGGCGAACCGGCGGTGGCCCACCAGCACGTCGCGGGAGTAGCCCAACCAGCCGAGCAGGGTCTCGTTGATCTTGGCGATCCGGCCGTCCAACAGGGTGGACAGGTACCCGCACGGGGCGTGCTCGTAGAGATCCTCGGCGCTGTCCTCCAGCAAGGCGGAGAACGCTCCGTGATCGAACGCTTCGGCGGCGTCCCGGGCAGGGCGCCCACCGGGACAATCGACCATCAGGAGCGGGCCGCGAAGGCCGCGATCGCCTCGGTGGTGGCTTGCGGTGCACTCAACTGCGGGCAGTGCCCGACGGCGTCGAGGGTGACCAGTCGGCTGTCCCGGATCTCCGCGTGCACGTAGGCACCCACCTCGCGCGGGGCGATGGCGTCGTCGGTGCACTCGATGACCAGGGTGGGCACGGTGACCTTCGCCAGGTCGGCACGGTTGTCGGCGAGGAACGTGGTGCGGGCGAACACCCGCGCGATCGCCGGGTCGGTCCGGCAGAAGCTGTTGGCCAGTTCCTGGCCCAGCTCCGGGCGCTCCGGGTTACCCATGATCACCGGGGCCATGGCGGCGGACCAGCCCAGGTAGTTGCTGTCCAGCGAGTCCAGCAGTTCCTCGATGTCGGCCTCGCTGAACCCGCCGCGGTAGTCGCCCTCGTCGATGTAGCGCGGCGACGGGGTGAGCAGCACCAACTTGGCGAACCGCTCCGGTTGCTCGATCGCGGCGAGCACCCCGATCATCGCGCTGACCGAGTGCCCGACGAACACGACCTCGCGCAGGTCCAGCTCGCGGAGGATCGCGAGCACGTCCTCCGCGTAGCCGCTCAGCGCGGCGTACCGCCCCGGTTGCCATGCCGAGAGGTCCGAGTGGCCCGCTCCGACGTGGTCGAACAGCACCACCCGGAAGTCCTCGGCCAGTGCGGGCGCCACCAGCCGCCACAGGTTCTGGTCGCACCCGAAACCGTGCGCGAGCACCACCACCGGGCCGCTGTCGCGACCGATGATCGAGACGTTGTTCCTGGCCCGGACACCCATCTCCGCATCCTGTCACTCATCCACCGCGGCCGAGCCTGTTCGGGTCACGATTTTGCGGTGGCCGGAATCCGGGTCAGAGCTGGGCCGCACGGTCGTGCCGGACGAATACCCGGGTCACCAGCTCGCGGCGGCTGCGCACACCCGCCTTCGTGACGATCGACTTGAGGTGTCCCGGGACGGTGTGTGGCGAGATGAACAGCCGGGCCGCGATCTCCGCGGTCCCGCGGCCCTGCAGGACGAGCTCGATCAGCTCGCGCTCGCGCGCGGTGAACCCGTAGGCGGCGGAGATCAGCGGCTCGATCGACGGCAGTGTCGCGGCCTGCAGGATGATGGCCACCCGGCTCCCCTCGCCACCGGACACCGGAGAGGATCGTCGACTACCGGGTATTCGTCGACATCGCCCCGGTCCACGCGGCGTAGGGACCAGTTGACTGGCGCTGCCTCGTAATTTACTTTACGTTAGATTATATTCCGTGCTCGCGCGGATCCGAATCTGACGGGCCCGGGTGACCGGGTGGGCGAGGAAGAGAGCCGGTCATGGGAGAGGCGTACATCGTCGAGGCGGTCCGCGCCCCGGTCGGCCGCCGCAAGGGCGGACTGTCGGGGGTGCACCCCGGCGACCTCGGTGCGCACCCGATCCGGCACCTGATGCAGCGCACCGGGGTGGACCCGGATGCGGTCGAGGACGTCGTCTACGGCTGCCTGGACACCATCGGCGCGCAGGCCGGGGACATCGCGCGGACCTGCGCGCTGATCGCCGGTCTCCCCGAGCACGTGCCCGGGGTGACGGTGGACCGCCAGTGTGGCTCCAGCCAGCAGGCGGTCAGCTTCGCGGCGCAGGCGGTGCTGGCCGGGACCAACGACCTGGTCATCGCCGGCGGCGTGCAGAACATGAGCCGGTACCCGATCATGTCCGGCTTCCTGGCCGGGCAGGCCTTCGGCGACCCCGACCCGTGGAGCACCAGCGAGGGCTGGGTGGCCCGCTACGGCAACGCGGAGATCTCCCAGTTCAAGGCCGCCGAGATGATCGCGGAGAAGTGGGACATCAGCCGCGAGGACATGGAGCGGTTCGGCTACGAGAGCCACCAGCGCGCGTTGCGGGCGATCGCCGACGGGCGCTTCGACCGGGAGATCGAGCCCTACGGCGACGTCACCACCGACGAGGGGCCGCGCGCCGACACCACGCTGGAGCGGATGGCCGGGCTGAAGCCGCTCACCGAAGGCGGTCGGCTGACCGCCGCGGTGTCGAGCCAGATCTCGGACGGCGCGGCGGCCCTGCTGATCGCCTCGGAGCGGGCGGTGCGGACTCACGGGCTGACGCCGAGGGCGCGGATACACCACGTGTCGGCGCGCGGGGCCGACCCGACCTGGGTGCTCACCGCACCGATCCCGGCGACGGAGTACGCGCTGAAGCGGACCGGGCTGTCCATCGGCGACATGGACGTGATGGAGGTCAACGAGGCGTTCGCGTCCGTGGTGCAGGCCTGGCTGAGGGAGACCGGCGCGGACCCGGAGAAGGTCAACCCCAACGGCGGGGCCATCGCGCTGGGGCACCCGCTGGGCGCGTCCGGTGCCCGGCTGATGATCACCATGCTGCACGAGCTGGAGCGCACCGGCGGCCGCTACGGGCTGCAGACGATGTGCGAGGGCGGCGGCCAGGCGAACGTCACCATCATCGAACGCCTCTGACGTTCGGTTCCGAGGTTCCGCTCCCGGGTGCGCGGGACCCGGTCAGGGGCGCAGGGCGTGCAGCACCATCGACTGTGCGGTGCGGATCAGCTCGCTCAGCGGCCCTCGACCGGGGTCCCACCACTCCGCTGTCCAGTTCAGCGCCCCGAGTACGAGCATGCGCCCGGCGGCCGGCTCGACGTCGGCGCGCAGCTGGTCGACCGCCGCGAGATCGCTGACCAGGCCGCGCCAGACGTCGTTGTACGCCGCGATCTCCGCGAGGGCACGGCGGCTCACCTGCGGGGGCAGCTGGTTGGCGTTGCGGATGATCGCGGTGGAGTAGTCGGAGAGCTCCAGCTCGTGCCGCAGGTGCGCGTCCACCGCGGCCGAGATCCGCTCCGCCGGCGAGGTGCCCTCGGGCAGGGCCTGGAGGGCCTGCGCCAGGTGCTCGCGCATGGCCGAGGCGCCGGTGAACATCACCTCTTCGATGAGGTCCTCGCGCGACGCGTAGTAGTAGTAGATCGCCGGGGCCTGTATCTCGGCCAGCTCGGCGATGTCGGCCATCCGGGTGCCGGCGAAGCCCTTGCGGCTCAGCACCGTGGCGGTGGCGTCGAGCAGCCGCTCCCGCGTCCGGGCAGCCTTCACACCCGAGCCGTCGGCCTGCGCAGTTCCTGGGATCGCACGGGTCACGTCGGAGATCGTATGGCGTCGGAGCTGGGCACTCTCAACGGAGATCCACTCCGAACACGCCGGCGGGTAGACCCGAGGTTGACCTCGGACCTACCCGCCGGGGGAACAGGACCCCAGTGTCTAGAAGTCCATGCCGCCCATGCCGCCGGGCGCGCCACCGGCCGGAGCCGGGTTGCGCTCGGGCTTGTCCGCGATCACTGCCTCGGTGGTGAGGAACAGTGCCGCGATCGAGGCCGCGTTCTGCAGCGCGGACCGGGTGACCTTGGCCGGGTCGATGATGCCGGCCTTGATCAGGTCGACGTACTCGCCGGTGGCGGCGTTGAGGCCCCAACCGGACTCCAGGTGCCGCACCTTGTCCGCCACGACGCCGCCTTCGAGGCCGGCGTTGATCGCGATCTGCTTCAGCGGGGCCTCGAGCGCAACGCGGACGATGTTCGCCCCGGTTGCCTCGTCACCGTCGAGGCCGAGGCCATCGAACAGCGACCCGGCGCCGGCCTGCAGCAGGGCAACCCCGCCACCGGCGACGATGCCCTCCTCCACAGCGGCCTTGGCGTTGCGCACCGCGTCCTCGATGCGGTGCTTGCGCTCCTTGAGCTCCACCTCGGTGGCCGCCCCGGCCTTGATC
>DASYLM010000503.1:0-10329 GCA_036009565.1 Pseudonocardia sp.
GGCCCTATCCGATTACACAGGGCATCTGGATGATCACAATTTGCGATGATCCAGTTTCGTTCTGGTAAAGAGGGGGCCCCCCGGGATGACGGCGTGCGCCAAGGTCCACTAGGTTTCCCACGCTCACGAATGGGTGAACCGGGACTGGCGGTGCTCAGGAACCGTCGCTCGATCAGCTCGCAAGCTGCAGGAGGTTTCCAGGATGAGTCGGAAGCGGACGGTAGTCGCGGCCGCGGCATTGCTCGCCGGTGCGTTGGCGCTGTCGGCGTGCGGCGGCGGGGGCGGGGGAGCCGGAGGTGGCGGCGGATCATCTGCCAACACCATCAAGATCGGGTTCATGGGTGACCTGACCGGCGAGAACTCAGGCATCGTTATTCCGCCTCGGAACGGGGCGAAGATGGCGATTGACGCCTACAACGCCACGAACCCGCCCAAGCAGATCGAGCTGGTCGAGTACGACAGCCAGGGCAGCCCGGACCAGGCGGTCCCGCTGATCACCAAGGCGGCCCAGCAGGACAAGATCGTCGGGCTGATCGGGCCGACGTCCTCCGGTGAGTCCAAGGCCGCCGACCCGGTCCTGGAACAGGCGAAGATCCCGAACATCTCGGCGGTGGCCACAACCCGGGCCTGGCCGAGAACGGCTGGAAGTACTTCCACCGGGTGGTGGCCAGCGAC
Source organism: Pseudonocardia sp. (assembly GCA_036009565.1). Classification (GTDB taxonomy): domain Bacteria; phylum Actinomycetota; class Actinomycetes; order Mycobacteriales; family Pseudonocardiaceae; genus Pseudonocardia. The sequence goes on from DASYLM010000503.1 coordinate 676, forward strand.
GCGGCGCAGGGCCCGGCGATCGCGGACTTCCTGATCGCCGCCAGGAAGCCGAGCAAGGTGTTCGTGGTCAGCGATGACCAGGAGTACAGCGTGGGCATTGCCGACGCGGCGAACAAGGAGCTCGAGGCGAAGGGCGTCTCGGTGCAGCGCGACCAGTTCACGCAGGGCGCATCGGACTACTCCTCGACGATCGCCAAGATCAAGGCGTTCGACCCGGTCTTCCTCGGCGGTTACTACGCGCAGGGCGGCCGGCTGCTCAAGCAGGTCCGGGACGCGGGCCTGACCGCGACCTTCGCCACCGGTGACGGCAGCCTGGACGTCGGGCTGGTCAACGGGGCCGGCGCGAAGGCGGCCGAGGGCGCGATCATCCGCTGCCCGTGCGCGGTGGTCGGTGCCAAGTCGACGCAGGGCGAGCTGAAGACGTTCCACGACGCCTACCAGGCGAAGTACCACGTCGAGCCCGCCGTCTACGCCGCCGAGGGGCACGACGCGACCAGCGCACACCGCCGCGGTTGCCCGCCCGGGCGACCGCGGGCGGCGGTGGCGTCCCTGGCTCAGCCCGGGTGCGGCGCGCCCTGACCTGACAGCGGCGCCGTACCGGGGCAGGATGTCGCGATGTCCGCCGATCCGTCACACGTCGTCGCGGCGTTGATGCCGGTGCTGGCCCGGTACGGCTACCTCGCCGTGGTCGCGTTGGTGCTGGTGGAGAGCTTCGGTATTCCGGCACCGGGGCAGACCATCCTGATCGTCGCCGGGCTCTCCGCCGGAGCCGGCCGGCTGAACGTCGTGCTGGTCGCCACCCTGGGGTTCCTCGCCGCGGTGACCGGGGACAGCATCGGCTACTGGATCGGCCGGGCCGGCGGGCGCCGACTGGTGCTGCGGGTGGGCCGGTACGTGTTCCTCACCGAGGAACGCCTGGACGCGGTGGAACGCTTCTTCACCCGGCACGGCGGCAAGATCGTGGTCGTCGCGCGGTTCGTCGACGGGCTGCGCCAGTTCAACGGCGTGGTGGCCGGGTTGGCCAACATGCGGTGGTGGCGCTTCCTGGCCTGCAACGCGCTCGGCGCCGCGGTCTGGGCCGCCCTGTGGACGTCGGTCGGTTACTTCGCCGGCAGGCATCTCGACCGGGTCTACCGCGCGGTCGAGCGCTACGAGACATACTTCCTGGTGCTGCTCGTCGCGGTGGTCGCGGTGTTGCTGGGCCGCTGGATCTGGCGGCGGCGCCGCGCGCGGGCCGCGTCGAGCTGACCGCTCGGGTGCGCCGGCGGTGGCGGGTGGCGGCGCTCTCGTGCGGCGGGGTTCAGCCGGAGTCGAGCCCCAGGGCACGGACGGCGTTGTGCTTGAGGATCTTCGGCCGGACGTGGTCCTTGATCTCGAGCTTGGCGAAGTCCGCGAGCCAGCGGTCCGGGGTGATCAGCGGGAAGTCGGAGCCGAACAGGACCTTGTCCTGCAGCAGCGTGTTGGCGTACCGGACCAGCTGCGGCGGGAAGTACTTCGGGGACCACCCGGACAGGTCGATGTAGACGCTCGGTTTGTGCGTGGCCACCGCCAGCGCCTCGTCCTGCCAGGGGAACGACGGGTGGGCCATGATGATCGTCAGACCGGGTAGGTCCACCGCGACGTCGTCGAGCAGCATCGGGTTGGACAGGCTCAGCCGGACCCCGCCGCCACCGGGCATGCCCGCGCCGATGCCGGTCTGGCCGGTGTGGAACAGCGCGGGTACGCCCAGCTCCTGGGCCACCTCGAGCAGCGGGTACGCGCTGCGGTCGTTCGGCGCGAAGTTCTGGATGGACGGGTGGAACTTAATCCCCCGGACGCCGCGTTCCTCGACCAGCCGCCGGAAGGTGCGGGCGCCGGCTCGCCCCTTTGCGGGGTCGATGCTGGCGAAGGGGATCAGCACGTCGGGGTACTCGGCGGCGCCGTCCGCGATCTCCTCGTTGGACAGCGCCGGATGGCCCATCGCGGCCTCGACGTCGACGGTGAACACCACGGCGGCGGTCCGTCGCTCGCGGTAGTACTCGGCGATCTCCCGCAGCCCCGGCGACTGGTGGGTGGCACCGAAGTACGCCTCCGCCGCCTCCTGGATCTCCGCCGGCAGCGACATGTGGCCGCACGAGTCGGTCTCGACGTGCACGTGGACGTCGATCGCGTCGAGCGCGTCGAGATCGAGCGCGGTCATCAGGGGCTACCTCCGTCGGCGTCTCGCCCACACTCGGCACGGGGCCGGCGACGTGGACAACTCATTGATAAGACATATGATTGTGAAAGTCAACGAGTTGTGCTGGAACCGCCCCGCCTCTCCCGCCGGCCTGGGTCTACTCGGCAAGAACGAACGCCCGCCGGCCGTGCCGGGTGCCGTTGACCTGGATCTCGATGGCGTGCTCGCCGGGGTAGTAGCGGCGGGTGCTGATCGGCCGGAACGAGTGCGTCCGCGCGATCGTGGTGCCGCCGCCCGGTTCCAGGGTGCGCGTGGTGAGCTTGAAGACCTTCGGGGTCAGCGCGCCGTTGGCCTTGCGGTGGTGGATCACGTAATCGATGGCCAACCTGATCGGCTCGGCGCCGTTGTTGCGCACCGAGAAGTCGAAGCTCAGCTCGCCGCCGACCCACACCGTCGACGCCGTGACGGCGAACCCGGTGACCGTGATGTGCGCGGGCGGGGCGAAGCCGAGCAGCCCCAGTGCGGCCGGGTCGCCCGCCTTGACCAGGGTGCGCATCGCGTGCCGGACCAGCGCCTCGGTGTGGGCGTCCGGCTCGTGCAGCCAGCGCCGCGCGGTGTCCGCGGCCAGCCCCGGCTCGGCCCGGCTGATGTCGTTGAGGTGGTTGGCCACCGACCGGCGCACGTAGTCCGAGGGGTCGCGGTACAGCGCGTCGAGCACCGGGATCACGGCGTCCGGGCGGGCCAGGATGGCGCGCACCCGCCGCGCCCAGGGCAGCCGCGGCCGGGTGCCCTCGCTGGCGAGGCGGCGGACGTGCTCGTCGGGATGTGCGGTCCAGCCCTTGACCACGGCCAGCGTCCGGTCCAGGTCGCTGTCCAGGAACGTGCGGATCGCGAACTCGCCGGTCAACCGGGGGGTGAGCCGGGCGAGCAGCTCCAGGCCGGTCTCGAACGCATCGGTACCCGAGTCGGGCCCGGTGGCGAGGACCGCGACCGCCTCGGTGACCGGCCAGGTCATCCAGCCGGTGAACGCCGGGTCGTCGAGCGCACGATGCACGACCGCCGCGAACTGTCCGAACCCGCCGGGCAGGTCGGTGAGGAGTGCGTCCCGGACCGCGCGGGCCCGCTCCGCGAGCGCCTGCCCGGGTAGCTCGCCGACGGCGCGGAGCAGCGCGGTCGGCCGCCGCCGCGGGGCGGCCACCGCGAGGCAGTCGACCAGCCCACGCACCGCCGCGGCGCTGAGCAGTTCATCGGCGGTCGGCATACCGCGATCTAACCGGATGTCCCCGACAACCAGGCACGCGCCGACGGTCCCTGGCACCGCGATCGCGCACCACCTCGTGAGTGGCGAGTGGTCCCAAGGGTCCACTCGCCACTCACGGGTCCACTACGGGCGGGGGATGGAGCGCAGGTTGCTGCGCGCGAGGTCGATCATCTTGCCGACGCCGCCGTCCAGCACGGTCCGGGTGGCGGCCAGGGCGAAGCCGCGTACCTGGCTGGCGGTGATGTGCGGCGGGATGGACAGTGCGTTCGGGTCGGTGCGCACGTCGACCAGGTACGGGCCGGCGCTCTCCAGCGCGGTGCGCAGTGCCTTCGGCAGGTCGGCGGGGTCGTCCACCGCGACCGAGGGGATGCCGCAGGCCCGGGCCACGCCGGCAAGGTCCGCGACGCCGTGGTCGGTCTCGAAGGACGGGTAGCCGGCGACCATCATCTCCAGGCGGATCATGCCCAGCGACCCGTTGTTGAACGCCACCACCTTGATCGGCAGGTTGTGCTCGGCGACGGTCAGCAGCTCGCCGAGCAGCATGGTCAGCCCGCCGTCGCCGGACATGGACACGACCTGCCGGCCGGGTTCGGCAAAAGCGGCGCCGATGGCGTGCGGCAACGCGTTGGCCATGGTGCCGTGGCGGAACGAGCCGATGATGCGCCGCCGCCCGGTGGGGGTCAGGTAGCGCGCCGCCCACACGTTGCACATGCCGGTGTCCACGGTGACGATCGCGTCGTCGTCCATCGCTTCGTCCAGCAGCGCCGCGACGTACTCCGGGTGCACCGGGCGCAGCTTCTCCGCCTTCTCGGTGTACGCGGAGACGACCTTCTCCAGGGAAGCGGCGTGCTTGCGCAGCATCCGGTCCAGGAAGCTCCGGTCGGACTTGGCCTCGAGCAGCGGCAGCACCGCGCGCAGGGTGGCGCCGACGTCGCCCTCCACGCCGAGGTCCAGGCGGGTACGCCGGCCCAGGTGCGCGGCGTCGCGGTCGACCTGCACGGTGCGGGCCTGGGGCAGGAACGTGTCGTAGGGGAAGTCGGTGCCCAACAGGATTAGCAGGTCGGACTCGTGGGTGGCCTCGTAACAGGCGCCGTAGCCGAGCAGCCCGCTCATGCCCACGTCGAACGGGTTGTCGTACTGGATCCACTCCTTGCCGCCGAGCGAGTGCCCGATCGGCGAGTGCACCTTCTCCGCGAGCTGCAGCACCTCGTCGCGGGCGTCGCGGATGCCGGCGCCGACGAACAGGGTCACCGTGCCGGCGGCGTTGATCTTGTCAGCGAGCGCCTGGACCTTCGCCGGGTCCGGCTGCGCCACGGCGGACGGGGTCACCAGGTCGCTGTGCCCGGTCGGGTGCGCGGCCGGTTCGCCGGTGATGTCGCCGGGCAGCACGAGGACGCCGACACCGCGCTGGGCGATCGCGGTCTGCATCGCGATGCGCTGCATCCGGGGCAGCTGCTCCGGGCGCGACACCAGCTCGCAGTAGGCGCTGCACTCCAGGAACAGGTGCTGCGGGTGGGTCTCCTGGAAGTAGTTGGTGCCGATCTGGGTCGACGGGATGTGCGAGGCGATCGCCAGCACCGGTGCGCTGCTGCGGTGCGCGTCGTAGAGGCCCTGCACGAGGTGGGTGTTGCCGGGTCCGCAGCTGCCGGCGCACACCGCGAGCTGCCCGGTCAGCTGAGCCTCCGACGCCGCCGCGAGTGCGGCCGCCTCCTCGTTGTGCACGTGTACCCCTTGGATGGCCGGGTTGCGCCGGATCGCATCGGCCAGCGGGTTGAGGCTGTCGCCCACCAGTCCGTACACGCGGCGGACCCCGGCTTGGACGAGCACCTCGATCATCTGATCGGCAACGGTGTAGGCCATGACTCCTTCTTCGTTCTGCTGCGGATTCGGGTCGCGTAGTGCGGGTCGCGTAGTTCACGTTGCGGCGTTGCGGCGCGGTGTCGGTCCGGTCTCAGGGCAGCGGGCCGGCGCGGTGGGCGTCGAACCGGAGGTGGACCCGGTCGCCGGGGTGGACGGTGTTGATCAGCTCGCGGGACCGCTCGGCGAGCGAGAGGCCCAGCGGCGACGCTACGCCGGTATCGGTCACCGCGTGATCCACGGTGCGGTTCCGGATACGCCGGGAGGCAGCCGGCTCGCGGCGGGTGTGACGGTCCTTGATACCGGTACGGTATGAGGGGATCGCGCCGAGCGGGGAGCAGCGGATGGACCTGGACCTGCGCAAGCTGCGGTACTTCATGGCGGTCGCCGAACACCTCAACTACGGGCGGGCCGCCGACGCACTGCACATCGCCCAGCCGGTGCTGTCCCGGCAGATCCGGGCGCTCGAGGACGAGCTGAAGGTTCAGCTGTTCAACCGGGACAAGCGCGGTACCGAGCTCACCGCCGCCGGCGAACAGCTGCGCATCGACGCGGCGGTGCTGCTCACCGAGGCCGAGGCGGTGCACCGGCGGCTGCGCCGGGCGGCCCGGTGCACCCGGACGTTCACCGTCGGGTTCATGCCCGGGTTGATCGTGACCGGCCCGGTGCGGGCGTTGCGCGGCGCCCACCCCGACCTGTCCGTCGAGGTGCTGCGCACCGGCTGGGGGGACCAGGTCGAGGCGCTGCGCGACGGGCGGATCGACGTCAGCTTCGTCCGGTTGCCCCTCAGCCCGCAGGACAGGCACGGGCTGGCGCTGCGCCCGCTGTTCGCCGAGCCGCGGGTGGTTGTGGTGCCCGCCGACCACCGGCTCGCCGGCAAGGAGACCGTCGGCATCGCCGATCTCGCGGACGAGCACCTGCTGCAGCCCCCGGACGTCGTCCCGGAGTGGCGCGACATCGCCACCGAGCTGCGCAGCCGGACCCGGGCCAAGCCGGTCACCGTGATGACGCACAGCGTCGAGGAGAAGCTGGAGATGGTCGCGGGCGGGCGCGGCGTCGTGGTGCTGCCCGAGTCGACGGCGACGTTCTACCGCCGCCCCGACGTCAGCAGCGCGACCATCGAGGACATCGGCCCCAACGAGGTCGCCCTCGCCTGGGAGGCGGCCCGGCGGGACGCGCTGGTCGACGAGTTCGCCGAGCTGGCCGTCGCGCAGTACCGGTCGCCGGGCTGACGGGGCGGAGGCGAGTTCGAGGCCGCGGCCGCTCCGCGCCGAGATCGACACCACGGTCGGGATTGCTCCGGTGGAACAGCCCTCCGGTCGATCTCGGCGCGGGGCCGTCGTCGACGGCGGCACGGCGGGGCGGTGACCGGCGGGCCAGGTATGTTCGGCGGCAGGGCAGCGGGCCGTCGTGGGTACCGCGGTTGGTCGGAGAGGGTTAGCGCGCTATGACGTCCGCACCGGACCTGCGTACCACCAGTGACGACGTCGGGGTCCTGAGCCCGGTCGAGCCAAGCCTGGCCGGGATCACCGCGTCGAAGCCGGCGGGTACCCGCGCCGCCGAGCCGGACCCCGACATCGGCCGGCTGGTGGTGTCCTGTGTGGACGGCCCCGGCATCGTGGCGCAGGTGACGACGTTCCTGCACCGCCGGGGCGCCAACATCGTGCAGTCCGACCAGTACTCGACCGGCCCGGTGGGCGGCAGGTTCTTCCTGCGCACCGAGTTCCACCTGCCCGGGCTGGCCGACGAGCTGCCCGGGTTGGAGCGCGCGTTCGGCGAGGAGGTGGCCGCTCCACTGAACGCCGAGTTCCGGCTGCGGGACGCCGCACGGCCGGTCCGGGTGGCGCTGTTCGTGTCCCGCTACGACCACTGCCTGGTCGACCTGTTGTGGCGCGCCCGGCGCGGCGAGCTCCCGGTGCAGGTCGAGCTGGTGGTGTCCAACCACCCGGACCTGGCCGCCGAGGTGGCCGCGTTCGGGGTTCCGTTCGAGCACATCCCGGTCAGCAGGGCGACAAAGCCCGAGGCGGAGCAGCGCGAGCTCGACCTGCTGCGGGACCGGGTCGACCTGGTCGTGCTGGCCCGCTACATGCAGGTCCTGTCCGCCGACTTCCTCGAGCGGGTGGGCGTACCGGTGATCAACATTCACCACTCGTTCCTGCCCGCCTTCGCCGGCGCCGGGCCCTACGAGCAGGCCAAGAACCGCGGCGTGAAGCTGATCGGGGCCACCGCGCACTACGCCACCGAGGACCTCGACGAGGGTCCGATCATCGAGCAGGACGTGGTCCGGGTGACCCACCGCACGAGCGTGGCCGAGCTGACCCGCAGTGGCGCCGACATCGAGCGCACCGTGCTGGCACGTGCGGTCAAGTGGCACTGCGAGGACCGGGTGCTGGTGGACGGCCGCACCACGATCGCCTTCTGACCGAGCCCCCTCGGGCGGCCCGGATGCGCCGCCGCCGATCGGCTGAGGTCGCCTCAGAGAGAGTGGCAGCGACCACTCGCCGAGCCCCAGGGCCGCACTGTGACGAGAGTGTTCGATGGTGCTCCGGGGGGAGTCAGCCGGTGATCGTTCCCCATGCGTAGGTCTGCTTGGCCAGCTTCAGATAGACGAACGTCTCGGTGGTGGCGATGCCCGGAATGGGACGGATGCTGTCGTTGAGCACTTCGAGGAGGTGCTGGTCGTCCCGGCAGATCACCTCGACCAGCAGGTCGAAGCTGCCCGCGCAGAGCACCACGTAGTGCACGTCGGGCAGCCCGGAGAGCTCGGCGGCCACCACGTGCAGATCGCCGTTGACCCGGATGCCGACCATGGCCTGGCGCGCGAGGTCGACGTCCAGCGGATCGGTCACCGCGACGATCTGCATGGTGCCGTCACGCAGCAGCCGCTGCACCCGCTGCCGGACCGCCCCCTCGGACAACCCGACCGCCTTGGCCAGTGTGGTGAACGAGGTGCGCCCGTCCTGCTGCAGCAGTGAGATCAGCGACCGGTCGACCGCGTCCAGCCCACGCGGCGTGCGTGCTTCCGCGCGGTCCGGTTCGGCGGTCATCGAGGTCCTCCCCGTCGGGGCCGGTGTTCGTGACAGCGTAGCGGCGGCGCCAAGGGGGCGGACCCGGGTACTCAGAGCAGCGCGGCTGCCTTGGTCAGCACGTCGCGCAGGATCCGTTCCATCTCGTCGAACTCGGCGGGCCCGCAGATCAGCGGCGGGGCGAGCTGGATCACCGGGTCGCCCCGGTCGTCGGCGCGGCAGTACAGCCCGGCGTCGAACAGGGCGGTGGACAGGAAGCCCCGCAGCACCCGCTCGGACTCCTCGACGGTGAACGACTCCTTGGTGGCCCGGTCCTTGACCAGCTCGATGCCGTAGAAGTAGCCGTCGCCGCGCACGTCGCCCACGATCGGCAGGTCGGTCAGCTTCTCCAGGGTGGCCCGGAAGGTGCCCTCGTGCTCGCGCACCCGGCCGTAGAGGTCCTCGCGCTCGAAGATGTCCAGGTTGGCCAGCGCCACCGCGCAGGCCACCGGGTGGCCGCCCCAGGTGTAGCCGTGCTGGAACACCGCGTCGCCGTGCAGGAACGGCTCGGCCAGCCGGTCGGAGATGACCGTCGCGCCGAGTGGGGCGTACCCGGACGTCAGACCCTTGGCGCAGGTGATCATGTCGGGCTGGTAGCCGTAGCGCTCGGCACCGAAGGGGTGGCCCAGCCGGCCCCAGCCGCAGATCACCTCGTCGGAGACCAGCAGCACGTCGTGCCGGTCGCAGATCTCGCGGACCCGCTGGAAGTAGCCGGGCGGCGGCGGGAAGCAGCCGCCGGCGTTCTGCACCGGCTCCAGGAACACCGCGGCGACCGAATCGGCCCCCTCGGCCTCGATTGCCGCCTCGATCTGGTCGGCCGCCCAGCGGCCGAACTCGACCAGGTCGTCGCCGTGCTCGGGCGCGCGGTAGAAGTTGGTGTTGGCGACCTTGCGGGCGCCGGGCACCAGCGGCTCGAACGGGATGCGGTGCGACGGGATGCTGTTGAGCGACAGGGCGCCGTGCGTGGTGCCGTGGTAGGCGATGGCCCGGCTGATCACCTTGTACTTGCTGGGCTTGCCGGTCAGCTTGAAGTACTGCTTGGCCAGCTTCCAGGCGGTCTCGACCGCCTCGGAGCCGCTGCTGCTGAAGAAGACCCGGTTGAGGTCGCCGGGTGCGGCGGCGGCCACCCGCTCGGCCAGCTCCACCGCCCTGGGGTGCACGAACGACCAGAGCGGGAAGTAGCCCAGCTCGGCCGCCTGGCGGGCGGCGGCGTCGGCCAGCTCCTGGCGGCCGTGGCCGGCCTGCACGACGAACAGCCCGGACAGCCCGTCGAGGTAGCGCCGCCCGGCCTCGTCGTAGATGTAGGCGCCCTC
>DASYLM010000504.1:0-18465 GCA_036009565.1 Pseudonocardia sp.
GGTGCGGGTGCTCGACGACGACGGCCACGACCTGCCGACCGGCGAGCCCGGACTGGTGTACCTGCGGATGGGCACGTCGAGCTTCGAGTACCACGGTGACCGGGAGAAGACCAGGTCGGCGCGCGTGGGGGACCTGTTCACCCTGGGCGACGTCGGGCACCTGGACGCCGACGGCTACCTGTTCCTGCACGACCGCAAGGCCGACATGATCATCACCGGCGGCGTGAACGTGTACCCGGCGGAGATCGAGGGCGAGCTGGCCGGGCATCCCAAGGTGGCCGACGTGGCGGTGTTCGGCATCCCACACCCGGAGTGGGGTGAGGAGATCAAGGCCGTGGTGCAGCCCGCCGACGGTGTCGCGCCCGGCGACGAGCTCACCGCCGAGCTGCTGAGCTACGCCCGGGACCGGCTGGCCCGCTTCAAGCTGCCGCGCACCGTCGACTACGTCACCGAGCTGCCGCGCGACCCGAACGGCAAGCTCTACAAGCGCCGGCTGCGCGACCCCTACTGGGCCGGAGCGACCCGGGGCTGACCGGCCCCGGGCTGACCCCCGCACCGCTCGCTCCGTCCGCACAGACCCAGCGCGTGCCGCACAGACCCTGCATCCTCTGTGCGGCACGCGCTGGGTCTGTGCGAGCGGGACTACTCGCCGCGGAACTCCGGGGCGCGCTTGGCGGCGAACGCCCGGGGGCCCTCCTTGGCGTCCGCGCTGGCGAACACCGCCATGCCCAACTTGGCCTCGACGGCGAAGGCCTCCTGCTCCGCCATGCCCTCGGTCTCCCGCATCGTGCGCAGGATGGCCCGCACCGCGAGCGGGCCGTTCGCCGCCACCAGCTCGGCCAGCTCCAGCGCGCGCGCCAACGCCTCGCCGTCCGGCACCACGTGCCCGATCAGCCCGATCGAGCGGGCCTCCTCGGCGGACAGGTGCCGGCCGGTGAGCAGCAGCTCGGCCGCCAGCGTGTACGGGATCTGCCGGGGCAGCCGGACCGCCGAGCCACCCAGCGGGAACAGCCCCCAGCGCGCCTCGGACACCCCGAACCGGGCGCTCTGCCCAGCCACCCGGATGTCGGTGGCCTGCAGGATCTCGGTGCCGCCGGCGATCGCGGGACCCTCCACGGCGGCGATCAGCGGCTTGGTCAGCCGCCGCCCCTTGAGCAGCGGCTCGATCACCGAGAGGTCCCAGCCGCCGCCGGCGAAGCTGTCGCCGGGATGGCTGGTCGTCATGGCCTTGAGGTCGGCGCCGGCGCAGAACGCCCCACCCGCCCCGGTCAACACGCAGACCCGGATCGACGGGTCGCCGTCGACCTGGTCCCAGGCGTCCTTCATGATCGCGAGCATCGGCCCGGACAGCGCGTTGCGGGCGTGCGGGCGGTTCATGGTCACGACCAACACGGCGCCGCGCCGCTCGAGCAGGCAGTGCGGCTGCTCGTCGTCCTCGGGGCGGGCGGCGGCGTCCGTTCTTGCCGGAACTGTCATCGACACTCCTGATAGCCGGGGCGGAGTATTGTCGAAAACGATAACATGTTCTAGTTTATTGCGAATGGCGCTGAACATCGCGGACCTCTTCGAGCACGCCGTCGACCTCGTCCCGGACCGGATCGCGCTGGTCTGTGGCGAGCAGCGGGTGACCTTCGCGCAGTTGGAGGAGAACGCCAACCGGCTGGCCCACCACCTGCGAGATCACGGGGTGACACCCGGGTCGCACGTGGGTGTCCAGTGCCAGAACTCGATCGAGGCGGTGCAGGCCATCCTCGCCGCCTACAAGCTGCGCGCGGTGGCCGTCAACGTGAACTACCGCTACGTCGAGAACGAGCTGCGGTACCTGTTCCGGAATGCCGACCTGGTCGCGCTGGTGCACGACCGGCGCTACACCGACCGGGTTGCCCAGGTCCTGCCCGAGGTGCCGACGCTGCGCCACGTCGTCGTGGTGGACGACGGCAGCGCAGTGGCCGTCCCGGCCGGGCACGGCACGGACTACCAGGAGGCGCTGGCCGGCTCACCCGCCGAGCGTGACTTCGGCGAGCGCAGCGGCGACGACACCTACGTGCTCTACACCGGCGGCACCACCGGCATGCCCAAGGGCGTGCTGTGGCGTCACGAGGACGTCTGGCGCGCGCTCGGCGGCGGGATCGACTTCATCTCCGGCGAGAAGCTCGCCGACGAGTGGCAGCAGTCGCTGGCCGGCAAGGACTTCGCGCTGGTCCGGCTCTGCCTGCCGCCGTTGATCCACGGTGCGGCGCAGTGGTCGGTGCTGCCCGCTCTGTTCGGCTGCGGGACCGTGGTGCTGGTGCGGCGGTTCGACCCGGCGGAGGTGTGGCGCGCCATCGAGCGGAACCGGGTGAACGTGGTGACCATGGTCGGCGACGCGATGGCCCGGCCGCTGATCGAGGCGTTCGAGAGCTACCCGGCCGGCAGCTACGACGTGTCCTCGCTGGTGGCGATGTCGAGCCACGCCGCGCTGTTCTCCCAGTCGGTGCAGGATCGGATCCTGGCCGCACTGCCGAATGTGGTGCTCACCGACGCGATCGGTTCCTCGGAGTCCGGCTTCAACGGCATCCAGCTCGTCGCCAAGGATGCCGAGCGCTCCGGTGGACCCCGGGTCAACCCGGGCCCGGATGTGATCGTGATCGACGACGCGGGCCGCCCGGTGCCGGTGGGGTCCGGCCAGGTCGGCCGGGTCGGGCGCGGCGGCCACATCCCGTTCGGCTACTACAAGGACCCGGCGAAAACCGCCGAGCTGTTCGTCGAGATCGACGGCACCCGCTATGCGGTACCCGGCGACTACGCGCGGATGGAGGTCGACGGGACCATGACCCTGCTCGGCCGGGGCAACGTCTCGGTCAACACCGGCGGCGAGAAGGTGTTCCCCGAGGAGGTCGAGGGAGCGCTGAAGTCGCACCCCGACGTGTTCGACGCGCTGGTGATCGGGGTGCCCGACGAACGGCTCGGGCAGCGGGTGGGCGCGGTGGTGCAGCCGAGGCCGGGCGCCGCGCCGGACCTGGCCGCCCTGGATGCGCATGTCCGCGCGCAGCTGGCCGGCTACAAGGTGCCCCGCAGTCTCTGGCTGGTCGACGAGGTCGGCCGGTCACCGAGCGGCAAGCCGGACTACCGGTGGGCCCAGGACCACGCCGCGACGCATGCCGCGGTCGCCGAGGCACCGACGCCTTCGACTTCCACCGGGTCGTCCACCGCCTCGTCCGCCGGGTCTGCCACCACGTCATCCACCACGTCGTCCGCCGGATGAGCGCGGGAAGCGTGCGCACCGAGATCTGCGGCCGGTTCGGCATCGAGCACCCGATCATCGGCTTCACCCCGTCCGAGCACGTCGCGGCGGCGATCAGCCGAGCCGGCGGCCTCGGCGTGCTGGGGTGTGTGCGGTACAACGACGCCGCCGAGCTGGACCGTGCGCTGCACTGGATGGACGACAACACCGGCGGCCGGCCGTACGGGGTCGACGTGGTGATGCCGGCGACACTGCCCACCGAGGGCACCCCGGTGGACCTGGGCACCCTGATCCCGGCCGGGCACCGAGAGTTCGTCGAGCGCACCCTCACCGAGCTGGGCGTACCGCCGCTGCCGGCGGGCTCCGGCGAGCACAGCGGGCAGGGCGTGCTCGGCTGGCTGCACTCGGTGGCCCGCGCACACGTGGACGTGGCGCTCAGGCACCCGATCGCGCTGATCGCCAACGCCCTCGGTTCGCCGCCCCCGGACGTACTGGCGCGCGCGCACGACGCCGGCATCCCGGTCGCCGCGCTGGCCGGTACCGCCGCGCATGCCCGGCGGCACGTCGACGCCGGCGTGGACGTCGTGGTCGCGCAGGGCTACGAGGCGGGCGGGCACACCGGGGAGATCGCCACCATGGTGCTGCTGCCGGAGGTGGTGGACGCGGTGGGGGACCGGGCGCCGGTGCTGGCCGCCGGGGGTATCGGCACCGGGCGGCAGATCGCCGCGGCGCTCGCACTCGGCGCGGCCGGCGTCTGGATGGGTTCGACCTGGCTGACCACGAGCGAGTATGCGACCGGCATGCCGGCCTCGGCGACCCAGGCGGCGTTGCTGGCGGCGGGGTCGTCGGACACGGTGCGCTCCCGGGTGTACAGCGGCAAACCGGCGCGGCTGCTGAAGACCCGCTGGACACAAGCCTGGAGTGCCCCCGGCGCACCCCCGCCGTTGCCCATGCCGCTGCAGAACCTGCTGGTCGGCGCCGCCCACGAGCGGATCTCCCGGTCCGGCGACCCGGACGTGGTGGCGATGCCTGTCGGTCAGATCGTCGGCCGGATGAACGTGGTCCGTCCGGTGGCCGACGTCATGGCCGACCTGCTCGGGGAGCTCGACGACACCCTTGACCGGCTCGGCGGGCTGCGCCGGGAACTCGGCTAGCTCGAGCCGGCGCCCCGGGTCGCCGTCGCTCGAGAGTAACGGCGGTCCGCTCAATCTCGTGATCGAAGCGGACTAGCGTTACGGTGACCGTGCAAACACGGCTCAAGGAGCTGGTTCACCTCCGGCGTCGTCCTGCCGGCGCGCCCCCGTCCGAGGCGGAGCGATACGGGCCAACGACAGGCGTCGCCCTGACAAATACCCCGACTCGCGCTGACAAATACCCCGACTCGCGGTAGCGGGGCTGGCCCGCGGCCCTGGTCAGCCCGGCCCGCGGGCCCGCGGGCCCGGTCAGCCCGGGCAGCTCGGTCAGCAGCACGGCTCCGGCTTCGGCGGTCGGCTCCCGGGCAAGGTGGGTGGCCGGCGCGGCGGGGTCAGCCGCTCTTGCGCCGGAAGGTGCGCTTGCCGCCGGCCTTGCGGTGTGCCTCGCCGACCTTCGGTGACGCGGCGCCGTGACCTTGGGAGGAGCGGGCCTTGGCCTCGCCGCGTTTGCGGTCGAGCGCCGCGCGGAAGCGGTCCTTGAGCTCGTCGGCGTGGGCGGCGGGATCCGGCGTCGCCTCGGTGGCGTCCGCGTCCGTGCGCGGCTCCTCGGCCTTCGGCGAGTCCGGCATGTGTCCATCCCCCTGTTATCGGTGCGATCTCCGCCAGCCTGGCACGTCCGGAGCACGCCCGCGATCGGGTTTGCCCGGTGATCCACCGTTCACCGTCGATCGTAGTCGCTGCGCCCCGGGCCTCCCGCCACCGGCAACCCGCCGAGCCGCCCTGTCGGGGGCGGGAAGATCACCTGCTCACTGTTCGGCGGGCAGCGGGGTCCCGCTGTTCGCGGCGAGCAGGGCGCCGAGGCGGAGCAGTTGTTCGGTGGCGCCGCCCAGGGCGAACTCGTAACGCTTCGCGGCGGTGAAGTACCGGTGCAGGGGGTGGTCGACGTCGAGCCCCACGCCGCCGTGCACGTGTACCGCGGTGTGCGCGACCCGGTGGCCCGCGTCGGCCGCCCAGAACTTCGCGGTGGCGATCTCGGCGTCGGCGGGCTGCCCGGTGGCCAGCAGCCAGGCAGCCTGCCACAGGGTCAGCCGGATCGCCTCCACGTCGACGTAGCCGTCCGCGAGCCGCTGCGACACCGCCTGGAACCCGCCGATCGGCCGACCGAACTGAACCCGCGCGCGGGCGTACTCGGCGGTCAGCTCCAGGGCGCGCTCGGTGACCCCCAGCTGCAGCGCGCACAGCCCCACGGTGGCCCGCGCGAGCAGCCAGCCGGCCACCTCCGCCCCCTTCCCGGCCTGCCCGAGCACCCGGTCGGCCGGCAACGCCACGTCCGCCAGTTCGAGCTGGCCGGCGCTGTCCAGGTCGACCATCCGCTGCCGGTGCACGGTCACGCCGCCGTCCGCGGCCTCGACCAGGAGGACGATGGGCCCCTCCGGCGTGGCCGCGGGCACCAGGAACAGGTCCGCGATCGCACCGGAGGGCACGGCCACCGCGGTACCGGTGAGCACCCAGCCGCCGTCGGGGCCCGGTACCGCCCTCGGCGCACCGGCTTCGTCGGACACCTCGAGCGCGGCGGTCAGCACCAGCCGCCCGGCGGCGGCCGGCGCCACCCACCGGTCCAGCTGACCGGCGTCGGCAAACCGGGCGAGCGCGGACGCGGCGATCGCGATCGAGGTGAAGTAGGGCACCGGTGCCACCGTGCGGCCGATCTCGATGAGGACCCCGCACTGTTCCAGGAGCCCGAGCCCGCTGCCCCCGACCGACTCCGGCAGCGCGGCAGCGAGCACCCCGGCCTCGGCCAGCGCGGACCAGAGCTCCGGGTCGAACCGGTCCGCGCCGTCCTCGAGCTTGCGCAGCCGGTCCGGGGTGGCCTGGTCGGTGAGGATGCGTCGGGCCAGCGCGGTGAGGTCGGCCTGCGCCTCGGTGGGGGAGAAGTCCATGGTGACCTTTCAGCGTCGGGAGATCGGCTGGCCCAGCGCGGCGGCGGCGATGATGTCGCGCTGCACCTCGTTGGTGCCGCCGCCGAAGGTGAGGATCAGCGCGGACCGGTGCATCCGTTCGATCCGCCCGCGCAGCAGCTCGCCCGGCGAGCCGGCCCGGACGGTCGCGGCCGGGCCGAGCACCTCCATCAGCAGCCGGTAGGCCTCGGTGGCGAACTCGGTACCGAACACCTTGGTCGCCGAGGCGGCCGCCGGGCCGGGAGCGGCCTCCGCCGCCGCGAGCCGCCAGCCCATGAGCTTCAGGAACTCGGCCTTCGCGTGCACCCGCGCCAGGTGCACCTGGACCCACTCGCGCCGCAGCGCACCGGTGGCCCTGGCCCACTCGGTGACCTCGCGCAGCGCGGTGAAGATCGGCGCCGCCGTGGTGAGCGCGACCCGCTCGTGGTTGAGCTGGTTGGTGATCAGGCCCCAGCCCCGGTTCTCCTCGCCGACCAGCGCGGACCCCGGCACCCGGACATCGGTGTAGTAGGTGGCGCTGGTGCCGACACCGGCCATGGTGCGCACCGGCGTCCAGGAGAACCCGGGGGCATCGGTGGGCACGATCAGGATGGACAGCCCCCGGTGCGCCGCCGCGTCCGGGTCGGTCCGGCAGGCCAGCCACACGTAGTCGGCGTGCTGGATCAGGCTGGTCCACATCTTCTGGCCGTTGACCACGAAATCCGCGTCGGGCCCGTGGCCGTCGCGGACCGCCCGGGTGCGCAGTGACGCCAGGTCGGTGCCGGCCTCGGGCTCGGAGTAGCCGATGGAGAAGTGCAGCTCGCCGCGGGCGATCCGGGGCAGGAAGAACGCCCGCTGCGCCGGGGTGCCGAAGCGGATGATCGTCGGGCCGATGGTGTTCAGGGTCAGGAACGGCACCGGTACCCCGGCGGCCGAGGCCTCGTCGGTGAAGATCAGTTGATCGGTCAGCGACCGGTCCTGGCCGCCGTACTCCGACGGCCAGCCGAGCGTGAGCCAACCGTCCGCCCCGAGCTGGCGGACGACCTCGCGGTAGGCTCCGCCGCTGCCGTACTCGCCTTCCCCAGAGGTCAGGTCCGCGCGGCGCTCCGGGGTCATCACACCGGCGAAGTAGGTCCGCAGCTCGGTGCGTAGCGCGTCCTGCTCCGGGGTGAACGCGAGATGCATCCGGTGCTCCGTTCCGAGGTGGCTACCCAACGGCTAACTGTAACGCGTTACAGAAAGTGTAGAGATCGCGTACCGCCAGGTCCAGTGCGGTATGGACACATCATGGGTGCCCCAAGTTTGACTGAAATAAGAACCGGTTCTAGCATCCGCGTGACGTCGACCGGGGGCCCGGTCGGCGCTCGGAGAGGAGCTGGCGCTGATGGCGGTCGCACCGGGGGGGACCAGTCTGGGCGGCCGGGTCGCGGTGGTCACCGGAGCGGGTGCCGGGCTGGGTCGGGCCGAGGCGCTCGCACTGGCCGCCGAAGGCGCCGAGCTGGTGCTCAACGACCTCGATCCGGCGGCGGCGCAGGTGGTCGACGAGATCGAGGCGCTGGGCGGGAAAGCGGTGCTGGTGGCCGGCGACATCGCCGAGCGCGCCACCGCCGACGCACTGGTGGCCACCGCGCTGGAGCGGTTCGGCGCACTGGACGTGGTGGTGAACAACGCCGGTCTGCTGCGCGACCGGATGGTCTTCGGGATGACCGACGAGGACTGGGACCAGGTCATCAGGGTCCACCTGCGCGGGCATTTCCTGCTCTGCCGCAATGCCGCCGCGCACTGGCGGGGCCAGGCCAAGGCGACCGGCGCCCCGGTGTACGGGCGGGTGGTCAACACCTCCTCGGAGGCGTTCCTGCTCGGCCCGCCGGGGCAGGCGAACTACGCCGCCGCGAAGGCCGGCATCGTCGCGCTCACCGTCTCCACCGCCCGGGCGCTGCGGCGGATCGGCGTGACCGCCAACGCGATCTGCCCCCGGGCGCGCACCGCGATGACGTCCGACGTCTTCGGCGCGGCGCCCACCGACGGCCCGGACCCGCTGAGCACCGACCACGTCGCACCGCTGGTCGCCTACCTCGCCTCGCCGGCCGCCGCCGCGATCAGCGGGCAGGTGTTCGTGGTGCACGGCGGCAAGGTCGCGCTGCTCGCGCCGCCGACCGTGGAGCAGCGCTTCGACGCGGCCGGCGAGCGGTGGTCGGCGGCCGAGCTGGACGCCACCGTCGGGCGCTACTTCACCGACCGCGACCCGGAGCGGATGTTCGTCGCCTCGGCGGTGCTGGCGCTGTGAGCGCGCACGAGCCCCTCGAGCCCGAGCCCCGCGCCGCGGCGGGGCGCCTGGCCGGCAAGGTTGCGCTGATCACCGGCGCGGCCCGGGGCCAGGGTGCGGCGGCGGTGCGCCGGTTCGTCGCCGAGGGGGCCAGGGTGCTGGCCGCCGACATCGCCGACGAGGCCGGCAAGGCGCTGGCCGAGCAGTTGGGGGAGGCGGTCCGCTACACCCACCTCGATGTCGGCTCCGAGGACGACTGGGCGGCCGCGGTCACCGAGGTGACCGACACCTTCGGCCGGCTCGACGTGCTGGTCAACAACGCCGGCGTGCTGCACTTCAGCGCGCTCGCGGACACCACCCTTGCCGACTACCTGCGGGTGATCACGGTCAACCAGGTAGGCACCTTCCTGGGCATGCGGGCCGCCGTGCCGGCGCTGCGGGCCGCCGGGGGCGGCTCGATCGTCAACCTGTCCTCGATCGAGGGACTGGCCGCCGCCCCGTACCTGACCGCCTACACGGCCAGCAAGTTCGCCATCCGGGGCATGACCAAGGTGGCCGCGCTCGAGCTCGGGCCCGACGGCATCCGGGTCAACTCGGTGCACCCGGGCATGATCGACACAAAGATGATCAGCGACGCGATCGGCGGCGCGGAGCTGGACCTGAGCCGGGTCGGGCGCAAGCTGGCACTGCGCCGGGTGGGCCGCGTGGAGGACATCGCCGCGCTGGTGCTCTTCCTGGCCAGCGACGAGAGCGCGTACTGCACCGGTTCGGAGTTCGTGGCCGACGGCGGCGCCACCGCCACACACGCACTGAACGTCACCTAGGACCGGGGCCAGTCGTTGGATCATCATATTGCCGGGAGGTCCGCATGACCCGTGGAGGCAATGACCCCGCCGCCCCCGCCGCCATCTCCACCGCCATCCCCACTGACGTCCCCACCGACGCCGCAACCGCCGCCCCCACCGACTTCCCCGGGGTGCGCGCGCTACGGCAGGTCGGCAATCTCGCCACGCTGGCCTGGCTGGTGTTCCGCAACCTGCCCCGCCGCCCGTTCCAGCTCCGCGAGTTCCTGCAGCAGGCCTGGCTGTTCGCCAGCGTGACGATCCTGCCGACGGCACTGGTCGCCATCCCGTTCGGCGCGGTGATCGCGCTGCAGCTCGGCTCGCTGACCGAACAGATTGGCGCCCAGTCGTTCACCGGCGCGGCCAGCGCACTGGCCATCGTGCAACAGGCCAGCCCGCTGATCACTGCCCTGCTGGTGGCCGGCGCCGGCGGCTCGGCGATGTGCGCGGACCTCGGGGCGCGCGCCATCCGCGAGGAGATCGACGCGATGGAGGTGCTCGGGATCAACCCGGTGCACCGGCTCATCGTGCCGAGGGTGCTTGCCGCAATGTTCGTCTCGCTGCTGCTCAACGGCCTGGTCAGCGTGGTCGGCGTGATGGGCGGCTACTTCTTCAACGTGGTCATGCAGGGCGGTACCCCCGGCGCCTACCTGGCCAGCTTCAACGCGCTGGCCCAGCTGCCGGACCTGTGGATCAGCGAGTTCAAGGCGCTGCTCTACGGTTTCGTCGCCGGCGTGGTCGCCGCCTACCGGGGCCTGAACCCGCGTGGCGGCCCGAAGGGTGTCGGGGACGCGGTCAACCAGGCCGTGGTGATCACCTTCCTGCTGCTGTTCCTGACCAACCTGATCCTGACCGGGATCTACCTGCAGGTCGTCCCGCCGAAGGCGCTCTGAGCCGATGCCCCGCTACTCACCCATCGTGCCGCCGTCGCGGCTGTCGCTGAGTGCCATCGCCGCGCGCGCGGTCGACCGGCGCGCCACCACGCTGGCCGACGTCGGCTGGCAGCTGGCCTTCTACGGGCGGACGGTGGGTTCGGCCCCGCGCGCGGTGCGCCGCTACCCGAGGGAGACGCTGCGGCTGCTCTCCGAGGTGTGCTTCGGCACCGGCGGGCTGGCGGTGATCGGCGGCACGCTGGGCGTGATGATCGGCATGACCGTGTTCACCGGCGCGGTGGTCGGCCTGCAGGGCTACTCGGCGCTGCAGCAGCTCGGCACCGCCGCGCTGACCGGGTTCATCTCCGCCTACTTCAACACCCGCGAGGTGGCCCCGCTGTCCGCCGGGCTGGCGCTGTCGGCCACCGTGGGCTGCGGGTTCACCGCCCAGCTCGGCGCGATGCGGATCTCCGAGGAGATCGACGCGCTCGAGGTGATGGCGGTGCGCAGCCTGCCCTACCTGGTGACCACCCGGGTGGTGGCCGGGTTCGTCGCGGTGATCCCGCTCTACGTGGTCGGCCTGCTGGCCGCCTACCTGGCCTCCCGGCAGACCACGGTGTGGTTCTACGGCCAGTCCGGTGGCACCTACGACCACTACTTCCACGTGTTCCTGCCACCCGGCGACGTGCTCTGGTCGTTCCTGAAGGTGCTGGTCTTCGCCCTGGTCGTGATCCTGTCGCACTGCTACTACGGCTATACCGCGACCGGCGGCCCGGCCGGGGTCGGGCAGGCGGTGGGCCGGGCGGTGCGCACCTCGATCGTGCTGGTGTCGTTCACCGACTTCTTCCTGAGCCTGGCCATCTGGGGTTCCACCACCACAGTCCGGATCGCCGGGTGATCTGGTACACCCGCGCCGAGCGGCCCCGCTACCTGCTCATGGGACTGCTGTTCCTGGTGCTCGCGGTGGGCTTCGTGGCCCTCTCGGTCGGGATCTACCGCAAGGTGTTCACCCCGGTGGACCTGGTCACGCTGCGGGTCGAGCGGACCGGTACCCAGCTGAACCCGGGGGCGGACGTCAAGGTGCGCGGGGTGCGGGTGGGCTCGGTGCGCTCGGTGGCCGCCGACGCCGACGGGGCGTCGATCACGCTGGCGCTGGACCCGGACTCGGTGGCGCTGGTGCCGGCGAACGTGTCGGCGCGGGTGCTGCCCAAGACGCTGTTCGGCGAGCGGTACGTGGACCTGCGGCTGCCGAGGGTCCCGGCCGCGCCGATCGCCACCGGCGACGTCATCCCGAGGGACCGGTCCGAGACGGCGATCGAGGCGCAGCAGGTGCTCGACCACCTGCTGCCGCTGCTGACGGCCGTGCACCCGGCGCAGCTGTCCACGACGCTCAGCGCGCTGTCCCAGGCGCTGCACGGCCGGGGCACCCAGCTGGGCACCACACTGGTCGGGCTGGACAGCTACCTCAAGGGGTTCAACCCGGCGGTGCCTGACCTGATCAAGGTGCTCGACGACCTGCCCCCGGTGGCGGACACCTATGCGAAGGCGGCACCGGACCTGTTCGGCGGACTGGCCGACCTGACCACGACCACCCGGACGTTCGAGGACAGGCGCGACCAGCTGCGCCGCGTCTTCCTCGGGGTGAGCAGCGTGTCGGACGACCTGCACGACTACCTGGACGACAACGGCGACGACCTGGTGGACCTGTCCTCGGCGGCCCGCCCCGCGCTGCAGCTGCTGGCCCACTACGCGCCGGAGTTGCCCTGCTTCTTCCGGCAGGTGGTCGGCGGGATCCCGCGCGCCGAGGCGACGTTCGGCAAGGGCTCCGCGCACCCGGAACAGGTGAAGGTGCAGATCGAGATCACCGCCAACCGGGGCAGGTACCTGCCCGGGGTCGACACGCCGCGCTACCAGGACAACCGGGGGCCGCGCTGCTACGACCAGACGCCGGTGTTCCCCCAGTACGCGCCGGGCGGCCCGCTGCGGGACGGGTCCCGCAAGCCGGTGGCGCCGTCCGACCGGCCCGACCCGCTCTCCGGACTGCTGCCCCTGGACGACCCGGCCAACCGGGGCCGCGAGGTCGGCCCCGGCGACGGCACCCAGGGCGACGCCCTGCTCATGGTGCCGATGATCGGTGACCGGCCCGGGGTGGCGTCCAGTGGGGCGCCGGCGCCGCGGGCCACGCCGTTGGAGGGCCCGCGATGAGGGACGCGCTGGGCCCATCGGTCAAACTGGCGATCTTCACGGTGGTCACCGTGCTGTTCACCGGAGTGCTCGCCGCCACCATCGCGAACACCGGCTTCGGCCGGGGCGCCGGGTACACGGCGGTGTTCACCGACGCGTCCGGGCTGCAGAAGGGCGACGACGTCCGGATGCGCGGGGTGAAGATCGGCCAGGTCACCGCACTGCGGGTTCAGGACGGCCAGTACGCGGCGGTCGACCTCCAGGTGGACTCCGCGCGCACGCTGCCGGCCGCGGTGACCGCCGTCATCAAGTACCGCAACCTGATCGGCCAGCGCTACGTCTCGCTGGGCACGGGCACCCCGGCACCCGGCCAGCCGGCCGGCACCCTGCCGGTCGGCGGCACCATCCCGCTGGGCCGCACCCACCCGGCGCTGAACCTGACCGAGCTGTTCAACGGCTTCCAGCCGCTGTTCCAGGCGCTCAGCCCGGACGAGGTCAACAAGCTCTCCTACGAGATCATCCAGGTGTTCCAGGGCGAGGGCCCGACCGTGGAGAGCCTGCTGAGCTCCACCGCGTCGCTGACCACCACGCTGGCCGACCGGGACGAGGTCATCGGTCGGGTGATCGACAACCTGAACACGGTCATCGGCACGGTGAGCGACCGGGCCCCGCAGCTGTCCGATCTGATCGACACGCTGCAACAGCTGGTCAGCGGGCTGAACGCGCAGCGCCGGCCGGTCGGCTCCGCGATCGACGCGCTCGGCGACCTGACCGACACCACGGCCGGCCTTCTCGAAGATGCCCGGCCGCCGTTGAAGGACGACATCGGCCAGCTGCGCCAGCTGGCCGGCACCCTGAACGACAACTCCGACACGATCGACCACGCGATCACCACCTGGGGACCCAAGCTGGACCGGCTGGCCCGCACGGTCAGCTACGGCAGCTGGTTCAACTTCTACATGTGCCAGCTCAACGCCCAGGTCTCGGTGCAGGACAAGGGTGTGGTCCTGCCGGTCTTCCCGCTGGAGGGCACCCAGCGCCCGGTGCGGTGCGGGCCGTGAAGGCGCTCAAGGAGCGCAACCAGGCCGCGGTCGGCGCGGTGGCCCTGGTGCTCATCGTGCTCGCCGCGTTCACCGCCTACCACGCCCAGGACCTGCCGGGGATCGGTGGCGGCACCGAGTACACCGCCCAGTTCACCGAGTCCGCCGGGCTGAACCCGTCCGACGAGGTCCGGGTGGCCGGGATCCGGGTCGGCAAGGTCACCGCTGTCGGCCTTGGCCGGGGGGTGGTGGTGGTTCATTTCCGGGTCACCGGGGTGCGGGTGGGTGACCAGAGCCGGGCGTCCATCGAGATCAAGACGCTGCTGGGGGCGAAGTACCTGGCGGTGCACCCGGCGGGCGCCGGCAACCAGGACCCGGGTGTGCCCATCCCGGTCGGCCGCACCAGCACCCCCTTCGAGATCCCGGACGCCTTCAACCAGCTCAGCCAGACGGTCAACCGGATCGACACCGACCAGCTGGCGCGCAGCTTCCGGGTGCTGGCCACCACCTTCGCCAACACCCCGCAGGAGTTCCGGGGCACGCTGGACGGCCTCTCCCGGCTCTCCGAGACGATCTCCTCCCGGGACCGTGAGCTGACCTCGCTGCTGGCCAGCGCCAGCAACGTCAGCGGCGTGCTGGCCCAGCGCAACGAGCAGGTGGACAAGCTGATCTCCGACGGGTCGTCGCTGCTGGACGAGCTGCAGCGGCGCAAGGACGCCATCGGCCGGCTGCTGGAGGGCACCGAGCGGCTGGCCGACCAGCTGCACGGCCTGGTGCACGACAACCAGGGGCGGCTGCACCCGGCGCTGGCCGAGCTGGACGACCTGACCAAGCTGCTGCAGCGCGACCAGGACGAGCTCGCGCACGGGATCGCCGCGCTCGCGCCCTACACCCGTGCCTACAACAACGTGGTCGGCAACGGCCGGTGGTTCGACGGGTACTTCTGCGGGCTGCTCACCCCGACGATCAACCTGGGCGCCGTGGAGCTCAACCCCGGCGGCTGCGGCCCGCCGAAGCCGCTCGACGTCCCGACGGGCCTGCGGGGTGGCCGGTGAACGCGCGCGGCAGGACCCCCCTGATCGCCCTGGCCTGCGTGGTCGTCCTGGTGGCCGCCACCGGGCTGTGGTGGCTGACCCGGCCCGCCGAGGCGACCCGGCTGACCGCCTACTTCGACCGGGCCGTTGGCCTGTACCAGGGTTCGGACGTCCGGGTGCTCGGCGTGCGGGTGGGCACCGTGCAGCGGGTGACCCCGGAGGGGCCGGTGGTCCGGGTGGACCTCACCGTGGACCCGGAGTACCCGATCCCGGCCGGTGCCTCGGCCGCGATCATCGCCTCCAGCCTGGTCAGCGACCGGTACGTGCAGCTCACGCCGGCCTATATCGACGGCCCGGCGATGCCGTCCGGCGCGGTGATCCCCCGGGAGCGCACGGCGACCCCGGTGGAGATCGACGAGCTGCTGCGCAGCGTGGACACGCTGTCCACCGCGCTCGGCCCGAACGGCGCGAACAGCACCGGCGCGCTGTCGGCCGTGCTGGACACCACCGCGGCCAACCTCGCCGGCAACGGCGCCGACCTGAACGCGACGCTCACCCAGCTGGGCACGCTGGCCGACACGCTCGGCCGGTCCCGGGGCGACCTGTTCGCCACGGTGGACAACCTGAACAAGTTCACCGGCACGCTGGCCCGGAGCGACGCGCAGGTGCGCCAGTTCCAGTCCCGGCTGGCCGATGTCACCGGCTACCTGGCCGGCGAGCGCGGCCAGGTGCGGGACACGCTGAAGGCGACGGCCGGCGCGCTGGGCCAGGTCAGCTCGTTCATCAAGGACAACCGCGAGCTGGTCGCGTCCAACCTGCACCAGCTGGTGGGCATCACGCAGGCACTGGTGGACGAGCGCAAGGCGCTGGCCGAGGTGATCGACGTGGCGCCGCTGGGCTCGTCGAACTACCTGGGTGCCTACGATGCCGCGTCCGCCTCGATCGCGGTACGCGGGGTGTTCACCGAGCTGCACCTGCCGATCGGGGTGCTGGCGTGCACCATCCTGCAGCGCTACGGCAAGCAGCAGCCGCAGCTCAACCCGCCCGTCGGGCAGGACGTGCTGAGTGCCTGCGTGTCCCTGACGCAGGGCCTGAACAAGGTCGTGCCGACGCCCTCGCCGGCCCAGGTGCTCGGCGACGTGCAGCAGGGCAAGCTGCCGCTGCAGCTCCCGGGGGGCGGGCGGTGAGACGTCTTGTGGGACTGCTGCTCACCACCGCGCTGGGCGGCGGGCTGCTCGCCGGGTGTGGCTCGTCCGGGCTGTACGGCGCCCCGCTGCCCGGCGGCGCCGACCTGGGCGACCACCCGTACCACCTCACCGCCCAGTTCACCGACGTGCTCGACCTGGTGCCGCAGGCCACCGTGCGGCTGAACGACGTCGCGGTGGGGCGGGTGGAGCAGATCACGCTGGCCCCGGACGGGTCGGTGGCCCTCGTGTCGCTCGCGATCAACGGCGACGTGGTGCTGCCGGCGACCACGCGCGCCGAGCTGAGCTCGGCCAGCCTGCTCGGCGAGAAGTTCGTCGAGCTGGTCACGGCGCCAACCCAGCCGGCCCCGACCCAGCCGGCGCCGACCCAGCCCTTGCCGGTCGCCGCATCGCTGCGCGACGGAGCGGTCATCCCGGTCGCCAACACCCGCCGCTACCCCGAGGTGGAAGAGGTGTTCGGCGCGCTGTCGCTGCTGCTCAACGGCGGCGGGCTGGCCCAGCTGCAGGACATCGTCCACGAGGTCAACGCGACGACCAGCGGCAACGAGCCGCAGCTGCGCGACCTGCTCACCCAGGTGGCCCGGCTGACCGGGCAGCTCGACGCCCAGCGGGCCACCATCGTGCGCGCCATCGACGGGCTGGACCGGCTCTCCACCGTGCTGGCCGGCCAGACCGGCAACATCAACACTGCGCTGGACCAGCTCGGCCCCGGGCTGCGGGTGCTGAACGACCAGCGCGACCAGCTGGTCACCATGCTCAGGTCGCTGGACCGGCTGTCCGGGGTTGCGGTCGACACGGTGAACCGCGGCCGCGACGACCTGCTGGCCGACCTGCGCGCGCTGACCCCGACGCTGCGGGAGCTGGCGAAGGCCGGCGACAACATCCCCAAGTCGCTGCAGATCCTGCTGACCTACCCGTTCCCGGACTACGCGATGAAGGCGCTCAAGGGCGACTACTTCAACACCGACGTGCTGTTCAAGCTGGACCTGAACAGCACACTGGGCAACCTGATCCGGTCCTCACAGCCTGCGGTGGCCATCCCGGGCACGCCGGGCGAGCCGCTGCCCGGCGCGCTGGGCCAGATCGTCCGGACCCCGCTGCTGCCGGAACCGAGGCCGCCTGCCGGGCTGGGCGGGCTGCTGCTGCCGCTGTCCGGCGGCGGCGGGGGAGACCGATGATCACCCGCCGGATCAGGATCCAGTTGATCATCTTCGCGGTCATCGCGGCGGTCGGGGTGACGTTCACCGGCGCGCGCTACGCCGGGTTGGACCGGCTGTTCGGGGCGGGCGGCTACCAGGTCAGCGTGCGGCTGGCCGACTCGGGCGGCATCTTCCCGAACGCCGAGGTGACCTACCGCGGGGTGGCCGTCGGCCAGGTGACCGCGCTGCGGCTGAACCCGGACGGCGTGACGGCCGACCTGCGCATCGAGGACACCGCCCCGCCCATCCCCGCCGACACCGCCGCCGTGGTCGCCGACCGCTCGGCCATCGGGGAGCAGACCGTCGACCTGCGCCCCGCCCACACCGGCGGCCCCTACCTGGCCGAGGGCGCGGTCATCCCGGTGCAGCGGACCACCCTGCCGCCCACCCCGTCGGACGTGCTGACGAACCTGGACCGGCTGGCCGGCAGCGTGCCGGCCGACTCGCTGCGCACCGTGGTCACCGAGCTGGGCGCCGGGTTCGTCGGCACCGGGCCGTCGCTGCGGCAGATCATCGACGGCGCGGGCGGCTTCAGCCAGACCGCCACCGCGCACCTGCCGCAGACCGTCGGGCTGCTCGACAGCGCGCAGACCGTGCTGAACACCCAGCGCGAGCAGAGCGCCGACGTGCTGGAGCTCAGCCGTGGACTGCGCCAGATCGCCGCCCAGCTGAAGGACTCCGACCCGGACCTGCGCCGCATCGTCGACGACTCGCCCGAGCTGGCCGACCAGGTCCAGTGGCTGCTCGACCACGCCGGCGGGCCACTGTCCGACGTGGTGCGCAACTCCCTGGTGGTGGCCCGGATCACCGAGACGCGGGTGCCCGCGCTGGAGGAGCTGCTCGTCGCGTTCCCGATGGTCAACGCGGTCGGTCCGACGCTCGCCCCGGAGGGTCGGGGCCGGCTGGCCTTCGTGCCCAACTTCTACGACCCGCCGCCGTGCGAGAAGGGCTACCAGGGCACCAAGCAGCGCGGCGCGGACGACTTCACCCCGGTCACTCCCAACTACGGGGTGCGCTGCGCCGAGCCGAAGGACAGCCCGACCAGCGTCCGGGGCGCCCAGAACGCGCCGACCGGTGGCGGTCGATGAGGGGCCGCGGCCCGGAGCCGACCTGCTCGGCCGCACTCCATACGGTCCGGCAACCATGAGTGGCGGCCTGTTGTTACCGAGCTGCACAACAGGCATGTTTTTCCGCCGCTCAACGTGCACCGTGTGCAGCTCGGTAACGGTAGGCACGTGCGCCCGTGCGCCCCGAGTGTGTCCAGTCGCTCGGTGACCCGGACGGGTCCGGCGTGATCTCATGAGTCGCGAGTCCAGCGCGGCAACATCGGAGGGACCTGTGGCCGGTAACGCAGCGAGGCAGTCGACGAACGACCCGACCGTGACCGGAAACGAGGTGGCGGTCCGGCTCGACGGCCCGGTCCCACGCACCCTGGGCATACTGGACCAGGGCGCTTTCTGGGCGAACCTCGGGGTGAGCCTGCTCGGCTTCGCCGGGGTGCTCGCGGTGCTGCAACCCTCCGGCGCCACT
>DASYLM010000505.1:0-2310 GCA_036009565.1 Pseudonocardia sp.
GACTGGTGATCAACTAGAGACGGATGCCCCTGTCACCAGCAATGATGTGGCTTGCGACGGTCACATCGGCTCAGCGGACAAGGGCATCCGGTAAATGCGAGTCTCTCACAAGCCCGAGTTCCGCAGTTGGTGGGCACACGAGGCGGGCGGCCGGCGCGAAGCTGCTGGTCGGTAGCCTGTAGCGGTCGCGTGGCCTGCGAATGTGTAGGTACACGTTTGGACCGCTGAAGGGTTGTCTGCACTGGTCATCGGCGGCCAGGATGTAGGTGTGTACCTGCGGACGTCGTCGCGGCGGAACAAGGACGGCTCGACGGTGCGGTATGTGTCGATCGCGCACAACGAACGCAGTCCGGGCGGGCCGTCGGTGGCGAAGGTGCTGCTGCCGCTGGGCCGCGAGGACCGCCTCGACGTCGCCGGGCTGCGCCGGCTGGTCGGCTCGATCAACCGCTACCTCGGCGAGGAGGCGGGCTCGGACGCCGGCACCCAGGTCGGGGCCGAGGTCGGTGCCGAGGCCGGCGGCGGGCTGACGATCACCGACTCCCGCCCGGCCGGCGGGGCGTGGCTGCTC
Source organism: Pseudonocardia sp. (assembly GCA_036009565.1). Classification (GTDB taxonomy): domain Bacteria; phylum Actinomycetota; class Actinomycetes; order Mycobacteriales; family Pseudonocardiaceae; genus Pseudonocardia. Next base: position 569 of record DASYLM010000505.1, read on the forward strand.
GACGGGCTGTGGCACCAGCTGGGTATCGACACCGCGCTGCGCGAGGCGCTCGGCGGGCGCCGGTTCACCACCGACGTCGAGCGGGTGATCTTCGCGCTGGTCGCCAACCGGGCCCTCGCGCCGGCCAGCAAGCTGGCCGCCGCCGACTGGGCCACGCGCGACGCGGCCATCCCCGGGCTGGCCGGGATGGCCGAGGACCAGGCCTACCGGGCGATGGACCTGCTGGTCGAGGCCGACACCGACGACCGCGTGCAGGAGGCGGTGTTCTTCGCCGTGGCCAACCTGCTCAACCTCGAGGTCGACCTGCTGTTCTTCGACACCACAAGCACCTACTTCCAGCGGGAGGCCGAGGACACCGGCGCCCCGGACGCCGATCCGTCCGCCGGCGGCGAGGCCGGCAACGAGGCCGGCAACGAGGCCGGCGGCGGGTCGGGGTTCCGGCGCTACGGGCACTCCAAGGACTCCCGCCCCGATCTGCCGCAGATCATCATCGGCCTGGCCGTGACCCGCGACGGCATCCCGGTGCGGGTGTGGTGCTGGCCGGGCAACACCAACGACCAGGCGGTGCTGCCGCAGGTCAAGGACGATCTGCGGGCCTGGCGGCTGGGCCGGGTGGTCACCGTGGTCGACCGCGGGTTCTCCTCCGCGGCGAACCTGGACTACCTGCGCCGGGCCGGCGGGCACTTCATCGCCGGCGAACGGATGCGCGCCGGCACCCCGCACGTGGAGCAGGTGCTGGCCCGCCAGGGCCGCTACCGACAGGTGCGGGACAACCTGCGGGTCAAGGAGGTCCGCCTCGATCACGCCCCCGACCTGCGCTGGGTGCTCTGCCACAACCCCGACGAGGCGGCCCGCGCCGCCGCGCAGCGGGAGGCCGCCCTGGACCGGATCCGCGAGGAGCTGGCCCGGATCGCCGCGACCCGCTCCCGGCTGGCCACCACCAAGGCGGCTACCGCGGCCGCCGCCCGCCGCCGCGACGCCGAGCTGGCCGCGCACACCCGCGCCGAGTGCGCGCTGCGCGACCACCGGGCACTGGGCCGCTGGCTGCGCCCCGACGCCCGCGGCCGGCTGGTCGTCGACGCCGCCAAGGTCCGCGCCGAGGCCCGGCTGGACGGCAAGTACCTGCTGGTCACCTCCGACCCGGACCTGTCCGCCGAGGACGTCGCGCTGGGCTACAAGAACCTGCTCGAGGCCGAACGCGGCTTCCGCGACCTGAAGTCCACCCTGGAGCTGCGACCGGTCTTCCACCGCCTCGAGCCCCGCATCCGCGCGCACGTGCTGCTGTGCTGGCTGGCGCTGCTGCTCATCCGGGTGGCCGAGCGGCGCACCGGGCAGACCTGGACGGCCCTGGCCCGCGAGCTGGGCCGGCTGCACGCGGTCACCCTCACCGGGCCGACCGGCGCGGTCACCCAGACCACCGAGCTCACCACCGCCCAGCAGGGCATTCTCCGGGCCTGCGGGCTCACCCCGCCGCCCCGGATCACCGCCCTACACCCAGCCTGACCTGCACAAACAACGCAGCTAAGGCCGCCGGAGCGTGTAGTCACACGCCGACGACGCCGCCCGACGCGCATTCCCCCAGGTCAACACCAAGATTCGGCGGCCGCGTCGACCTACCAACTGCGGAATCCGGGTGTATCAGCGTGCTGCCGCAGATCCGGTGATTGCGTACCCACCGCCCCACCAGGCGGTGACGAGGGACGCGTACTCGTCCGCTGCGTCCTCCCACGTGAAGTGCCCCG
>DASYLM010000506.1:0-2910 GCA_036009565.1 Pseudonocardia sp.
GGAACCTGCCGCCTGTGCAGGTCGGTAACGCTGCGCTGGTGGCCGGGGAGCAGGTCGCGTTCGGCGCGTCGGCCGGGTTCGCCCTGCTGGGGCTGATCGCCGCACTGCTCCTGCTGCCCCGCAGTGGAGTCAGCCGCGCACCGTCCGGTGATCTCGACCCGGAACCGGGCCGCCGCACCGATCCCGCGGCGTCTCCGTGCGGGTGACCACGACAGTCGACCCCGGCTCGCCGCGCCGCGCCTGGGGCGGGCCCATCACCCGCCGGGGTGGGCGCCGGGATGCACTCCGGCTCACCCCGCCAACGGCTCCTCGCCGAGCACCGCTCCCGGGCCCGGTGTCGGGGCGGCCCCGGCGCACGCCGGCACCACCGTGGGGCGCGGTGCGGGCCGGTACGCCATCCAGGGCAGGAACAGCTGGGCCAGCGGGCCGATCGCCACCGCGTAGAGCACCGTGCCGACGCCGACCGTGCCGCCGAGCAGCCACCCCGCGGCCAGCACGGTGAGCTCGATCCCGGTGCGCGCCCACCGCACCGACCACCCTGTCCTGGCGTGCAGCCCGGTCATCAGGCCGTCCCGGGGACCGGGGCCGAGGCGGGCGCCGACGTAGCAGGCGGTGGCGATCCCGTTCAGGACCACACCGCCGACCATCAGCGCGATCTGCCAGCCCAACCGGGTCGCCGGTGGGATCAGTGCCAGTGCCAGGTCGACCGACAGCGCGATCACCACGACGTTGGCCACCGTGCCCACCCCGGGGCGTTGCCGCAGCGGGATCCAGATCAGCAGCACCAGCACGCCGGTGAGTGCCGTGACCGCCCCGAAGCTCCAGCCCAGCCGCGGCGCCAGCCCCTGGTGCAGCACATCCCACGGGTCCAGCCCGAGCCCGGCCCGCAACAGGCACGCCATGCTGGTACCGAAGAGCGCCAGGCCGACGAGCAGTTGGGCGAGCCGGGTGACCGGGCGCTGCCGGAGGCTCACCGGCGAGAGATCCAGTTTTCGGGAGGTAACCACGACTCCCAGTTCTAGGTGGCGCCGGAGATCGAGTCGAGGGCCAATCCGAGGTCGCTGGCCTGCTCGCCCTGACGGAATCCCCGACTCGCCCTGATCGAATCCCCGACTCGCCCTGACGGAATCCCCGACTCGCGGGCGCCCGTTGAGCTGGCCGCGCGGGTACGGCTCGTCCAGCCCGAAGCCCCAGCCGAACTCGTCGGGAGTCTCCAGACCCGTCCCGGCGAAACCCGGCTGGAAGTTGGCCGCGGCGTACCGGGACAGCCGGGCCAGGGTGATCTCGTCGCCGAACTCGCGGGCCAGCACCACGCCGAGCAGCAGGAACCTCGGATCGGGCAGCGTGCGCACCGGCCGCGCCGGGTCACTCCAACCGATCTTGTCGACCGCCGTGCGGTAGAGGATCTCGGCCAGCGCGGGTTCCTGCGGCAGCAGGTAGATGGCCACCGACAGCCCAGCGGTCGGGCCCGCGCGGTGCGTGTAGTCGGCGATCGGGTCGTGGTAGAGCGCCATCCACTCGACCCGCCCGCCCGGGGTGATGCCGAGGAAGCGCTGCCGGGCGATCTCCAGCCACTGGTCGTAGACCCAGTGGTCGGCGCCGCCGGTGAGGATGTCGTGCATCCGCAGCCCGAGGCCGGCCGCGCTCAGGCAGTACGGCCAGATCTTGGTGTTCTCGCAGTGCGGGCCCTCCGGGCGCTGCGCCCACTGCCGGGCAAGCAGCGCGTTGATGCCGTCATGGGTCCAGGAGAAGCTCGCGCCGTCCAGCCCGGCCACGGTGAACGGCTCGTTCCACCGCCGGTCCCGCGACACGTAACCGTGGAACCCCAGCAGCAGGTTGAACCAGCCCTTGAAGAACAGGTTGCCCTCGGCACCGACCGGGTCCGGCGCCAGGCCCCACGGCTCGACCCCATTGGCGGTCCAGCCGGGCATGTCGTAGTTGCCGGCCAGGTGCAACGGCATCCAGAGCTTGACCATCTCCGCCGGATAGTTCGCCCGGTCCGGGTCGTGCCCGATCTGGGTCAGCCAGTCGATCGCCGCCCAGTGTGTGGTGTGCCGGGCCAGCAGGCCGTCCATGATCTCGACGTAGACCTCGCGCCAGGCCGGCGTGACATCGGCCATCATCGGCACCGCGTAGCTGGACTCGGACAGGTCGAACCGGGCGAAGTTCAGTACCGGTGGGGTGCTCCGGTCGTCCCACCACGGGGCCGGGCGGCCCGAAGCGCTCCAGTCGTCCGGCGTGGTGGCCTTGCGGTGCAGGAAGCGCAGCCAGCCCAGCGCCCGGTCGCCGAGAACGGTGTCCGTCATGGGCCCATCGTCGCGCGGCACCGTGTGTCCGCCCGGACGGGATCGCGGCCTGGCGCGGCGCCGAGCCCGGCGAGCTGACGAAGGCGCTGCGCACCGTGCTGCACCGCTGACCCGTTGCGGGCCGGCCCCCACTCGGCACCCGGCCGCACGGGCCCCACCCGTCCGCTCGCCACGCACCGACAGCCGAGGGAGGCCGTACCCTACGAGCCGTGGTTCGACGAGTACGCGGTGGCCGATGACCGGCGCGACCCACTGCTCGTACGCGAGGAACAACGGCGAACCGCGCTGCCGGCCGCACCGGCGGCCAAGATCCCGGAGCACCTGGTGAACGGCGCCGGGCGAGGCGGCACGACGGAGCCCGGCACCGGCGCGACCGAGCGCGGCAGCGGCGCAACGGAGCGCGGTCCCGGCACGACCGAACGCGGCACCAACTCGACCGTGCGCAGCTCGGTGACGGTGGCGGCGTGGACCCTGGTGAGCCGGGTCGCCGGCCTGCTGCGGGTACTGGTGATCGGGGCGCTGCTCGGCTCGACCTACTTCAGCAACGTCTTCCAGGCCGGCTACGTGCTGCCCAGCAACGTCTTCACGGTGATGGCCGGCCCGG
>DASYLM010000507.1:0-16671 GCA_036009565.1 Pseudonocardia sp.
CGTATATGTGCGCAGAGCAAAGGGCCAGCGGGGCTACCTGCCGGAGACCGGCCGGCCGGCACCCGAGCCGGCCAGCACCAAACCCGTCCCCACCCGGCCGCCGATCGGCCTACTCCCCGTCGACCCCGACTCCCGGCCAGCCGCGCCGGCAAATCCAGGCCAGTGCCAGCCCAGCCTCTACTCCTGGTCGGCCAGCGCGTAGTAGACCGGTCGGAGCAGCTCGTCCAGCGGTCGGCCGCCGACGGTCAGCTCCACGCCCGGCAGCTGGTCCAGCACCGCGTCCGGCGAGGTGGGGATCGACGGCATCCCGGGCAGGCCGGCCGCCGGGCGGAAGTAGTCGTCCAGGCAGTCCGCCAGCGCCGGGACGCCGTCACTGGGCGGGACCGCGCCCGGCACGTCAGAGTCCGGCGCGGCAGCACCGCGGCGGGCCCGGATGTTCTCCAGCAGTGTTTCGCGGTCCCGGCCGCGCAGCGCGAGCATCGCGAACGGGTCGGCGTCGAACGACTCGGCGAGCAGGTAGAACACCGCCGCGAGGTGCTTGCAGGGCACCTCCCGGTCCGGGCAGGCGCAGTCCAGCGTCAGGTCACGCACGCTCGCGGGGAACAGGGTCAGGCCGACCGAGGTGAACACGTCCTCGATGTCCGCCGGCATCTCCCCGGCGAGCAGCTTCGCCGCGTACCAGGCGCTGTCCGCCATCGCCTGCTCGACCAGTGCCCAGTCAGCCTTGCCGTAGGCGGGCAGCCCGATGCGGACCCGGTACGGGCGCGGCCGGCTGCCCTGCACCTCCGCGAGCACCGACCCGGCGGCCGCCTCCAGCGAGATCACCTGGCCGGACCTGGCGTACGCCTTGCCCCGACCGAGCCGGCCGCCGACGCCGATCGACTCCAGCACCTCGACGAACCGCGCCGACCACCAGGAACGGCCGATCGCACCGCGCTGGCTGCGCGCCTTCAGCCCGCCCTCGACCGGCAGCGGCCCACTCGGCCGCCGTTCCAGCCACCACGGCGGCTCAGGTGCCGGGCTCACCCCGCACGCTCATTCATCAACGGCCTCGGCCCCCAGGGCGAACAGCTCACGCAGGTCACCGGTGGACAGCTCGGTGAGCCAGCCCTCCCCGTCACTGATCACCAGGTCGGCCAGCTCCTTCTTGCTCTCGATCATCTGGTCGATGCGCTCCTCGAGGGTGCCGGCGCAGACGAACTTGCGCACCTGCACGTTGCGCTTCTGCCCGATCCGGAACGCCCGGTCGGTCGCCTGGTTCTCCACCGCCGGGTTCCACCACCGGTCCAGGTGCAGCACGTGGTTCGCCTGGGTGAGGTTCAGCCCGGTGCCGCCGGCCTTCAGCGACAACAGGAAGATCGACGGGCCGGAACCGGACTGGAAGCGCTGCACCATCTGGTCCCGGCGCGCCCGCGAGGTGCCACCGTGCAGGTACAGCACCTCCTGGTCGAACCGCGCGGACAGGTGCGGCACCAGCATCTCGGCGAACTCGGTGAACTGGGTGAAGCACAGCGCCCGGTCACCCTCGGCGAGCAGCTCGGCGAGCACCTCCTCCAGCCGGATCACCTTGCCGGAGCGCCGCCCGACCGGCGAGCCGTCGTGCAGCAGCTGGGCCGGGTGGTTGCAGACCTGCTTGAGCTTGGCCATCGCGGCCAGCACGGTGCCCCGCCGCTTGATCCCGTCCGTGCCGGCGATCTTCTCCAGCATGTCGTCGACCACGGTCCGGTACAGCGAGGCCTGCTCACTGGTCAGCCGGTAGTCCTGGATGATCTCGATCTTCTCCGGCAGGTCGTCGACGATGTCGCGGTCCGTCTTGAGCCGGCGCAGCAGGTACGGCCGGGTGACCCGGCGCAGCCGCGCCGCCGCGTCGGTGTCGCCGTAGCGCTCCACCGGGATCGCGTACCGGTGCCGGAAGCGCTCACTCGTGCCCAGCACACCCGGGTTGAGGAAGTCCATCACCGACCACAGCTCGGCGAGCCGGTTCTCCATCGGCGTGCCGGTCAGCGCGATCCGGTGCTCGGCGCGCAGCCGGCGTACCGCCTTCGCCGCGGTGGACAGGCTGTTCTTGATCACCTGCGCCTCGTCGAGCACCACCCGGCGCCACTCGTAGCCGGCGAGCTCGTCGATGTCCCTGGTCGCCGTGCCGTACGTCGTCACGACCAGGTCCACGCCGGTGGTCCGGTCGGCGAGATCGGTGCCGCGCAACCGGGCCGCACCGTGGTGCGCGTAGACCCGCAGCGCCGGGGCGAACCGGGCGGCCTCCCGCTGCCAGTTGCCGACCAGCGACATCGGGCACAGCAGCAGCGTCGGCCGCCGTAGCCCGTCATCCGGCGCGGCGCGCTCCGCAGCTTCCAGCGCCAACAGCTGGACGGTCTTGCCGAGCCCCATGTCGTCGGCCAGACAGGCCCCCAGACCGAGCGAGGACAGGAACGCCAGCCAGGACAACCCGCGCTGCTGGTACGGGCGCAGCGTGGCCAGGAAGCCGGCCGGCGGGGCCACCGCGCGCACGGTCCGCTCGGCGGCACCGGAGAGCAGGTCGCCGATCCAGCCGTCGGCCCGCACAGCGGTGACCGGCAGCGGCGCCGCGCGGTCGTCCTGGCCGCCGGCCAACCCGGTCATCACCGCCAGCAGGTCCCGCGCGGTGCCGGCCCCGGTCGGCGCGCCGCTCAGGAACTCCAGCCCCCGGCGCAACCGGTCCGGGTCCACCGTGACCCACTGGCCGCGCAGCCGTACCAGCGGCGCCTTGGTGGCGACCAGTTCGGTGATCTCGTCCTCGGTGAGCTCCACGTCGCCGACCGCGAGCCGCCAGTCGAAGTGGGCCAGCTGCTCCCGGCCCAGCCCACCGGCGGTGATCACACCCTCGACCCGGGTGGTGCTGGCCGACACCGTCAGGCCGAGGCCGCGCGCGGACCGGCCGGCGGAGCCCCACCAGGACGGCAGCAGTACCCCGAAACCGGCCTGGTCCAACCGGGCGGCCACCTCGGACAGGAACCGGTAGGCCCCCGCCAGGTCCAGCACCAGCGCGGCCGGTCGCGCCCCGCGCAGCGCCTCGGCGAGCTCCGGGTACAGCACGCTCGCCTTGGCCAGCTCGGCGAGCAGCAGCTCCTGCGGCTCCTCGATCCAGCGACGCAGCCCGGCCGGCGAGCTCCATACCTGCTCGGCGGGGATCAGCAGGCTCGGGTCCTCGGCCGAGCGGAGCAGGAACTCCAGCCGCCAGATCGTGTCCGGCAGGCTCAGGTCCGGGTCGGCCGGATCGTCGAGCGGCTGGGTCTCGGTCAGCCGGAAGGTGACCTGGGCCGGCCCGGTCGGCCCGTCGGCCACGGTCGCCCACGGCGCCAGCGCCCGGCCGATCGCGGTGACCTCGCCCGCGTCCGCCTCGAAGCAGCCGTCACCGGAGACGAGCGCCGCCAGCCAGGCCTCGGTCCCCGCCGGGCGCTGCACCCGGGCCAACGTCACCGGCCGCTCGGCCCGGCCCAGTCGGTCCCGCACCGCCGAGTCCACCAGCACGGCGAGCGCGTCGTCCACCAGCTCACCGGGATCCTGGCCCGCCAGGCCGGTCAGCACCGCCATCCCGGGCGGCCCGACCTGCTCGGAGCGGGCCACCGGCGGCAGTGCGGCGACCAGCGCCGCCCGGATCGCCGCGTCCGGCCCGGTCAGCACCGGCCGCCACACCGCGCGGGCACCGGTGCCCGCCTCGTCCGGGCGCACCCCGGGGATCACCCGACCCCGCGCGGCCAGGTCCACCGCGAACTCGGCCAGCGCCCGCAGGTGGGTCACCGACCAGCCGTAGCGCACCTCGACGACGAGGTCGTCGAGCTCACCGGGGTCGACCGCGACGACCGGTACCGACCAGGCCGTCAGCGTGGGCCCGGAGTGGGGCATCCGGCGGGGCGTCGCCCTGGTCAGCTCCGGTGAGTCGACCGGCGCCCGGCGCAGCGACGGCAGCAGCAGGGTGGCCATCCCCTGCTTGCCGGGGTGCAGGGCCGCGAGCTGGTCGGCGGGCAGCGCGAACGGGTGCGGCCGGGCCGACCGGAGCGCGGTGCTGGGGCTGGACACCGGGCGGTCGCTGTCCTCGGCCCAGAGCAGCAGCCCGCGACCGCGCGACCACAGGCTGTGCACGGCGAGCACCTTGTCCCCCTCGGTCACGACTTCCCAGCACGGTACCCAGCCGGATTTGAAACACATCCCGGGCCTCTTGCGCGAACCTGGGCCAGCCGGTACTGCGGACGGGGCCGCTGGCCAATAGGCTCTGCGCCGTGTCTGGAGACGTGACCACCCTACCCGCCAACCCGCCGAGCACCGCCGAGACGGACCGCCTGATCAGCGGCAACCACCACGATCCGCACTCGGTGCTGGGCAGTCACCCGACGACGGACGGCACTGTCGTCAGGGCGCTGCGCCCCAATGCCGATGCGGTCGACGTGGTGTTCGGCGCCGGGTCGGACGCGCAGTCCTTCCCGCTGCAGCGGGTGCACGACGCCGGGCTGTTCTCCGCACTGGTGCCGCACGAGCTGACCGACTACCGGCTCGCGGTGCACTACGGCGACTACGTCGAGACGGCCGACGACCCGTACCGCTGGCTGCCGACCCTGGGCGAGGTCGACCTGCACCTGATCGGCGAGGGCCGCCACGAACGGCTGTGGGACGCGCTGGGGGCACACCAGCGCCGGTACGACACCCCGGGCGGCCCGGTCACCGGTACGTCGTTCGCCGTCTGGGCACCGACCGCGCGCGGCGTGCGGGTGTGCGGCGACTTCGACGGCTGGAACGGCGTCGGCCAGCCGATGCGCTCGCTGGGCAGCTCCGGGGTGTGGGAGGTGTTCCTGCCCGGCGTCAACCCGGGCGCCCGGTACAAGTTCCGCATCCTCACCGCGGACGGCCGCTGGCTCGAGAAGGCCGACCCGATGGCGTTCTCCGCCGAGGTGCCGCCGGCCACCGCGTCCGTGGTGACCAGCTCGTCCTACACCTGGGGCGACGAGGCCTGGCTGGAGCGCCGCGCCAAGGCCACCCCGGTGGCCGAGCCGATGAGCGTCTACGAGATCCACCTCGGGTCCTGGCGACCGGGCCTGGACTACCGGGCACTGGCCGCCGAGCTGGTGTCCTACCTCGACCGCACCGGGTTCACCCACGTCGAGATGCTGCCGGTGGCCGAGCACCCGTTCGGCGGCTCCTGGGGCTACCAGGTGAGCTCGTACTACGCCCCGACCTCCCGCTTCGGCAGCCCGGACGACTTCCGCTACCTGGTGGACACGCTGCACCAGGCCGGCTACGGCGTGATCATCGACTGGGTGCCGGCGCACTTCCCCAAGGACGAGTGGGCGCTGGCCCGGTTCGACGGCACGCCGCTCTACGAGCACCCCGACCCGCGCCGGGGCGAGCAGCTCGACTGGGGCACCTACGTGTTCGACTTCGGCCGCAAGGAGGTGCGCAACTTCCTGGTCGCCAACGCGCTGTACTGGCTCGACGAGTTCCACATCGACGGGCTGCGGGTGGACGCCGTCGCCTCGATGCTCTACCTGGACTACTCCCGCGAGGAGGGCGGCTGGGAGCCGAACATCTACGGCGGCCGGGAGAACCTGGAGGCCGTGTCGTTCCTGCAGGAGATGAACGCGACGGTCTACAAGGCGCACCCCGGCGTGATCACCATCGCCGAGGAGTCCACGTCGTGGCCCGGGGTGACCCGGCCGACGCATCTCGGCGGCCTCGGCTTCGGCTTCAAGTGGAACATGGGCTGGATGCACGACACGCTCAACTACACCGGGCGGGACCCGATCTACCGCGGCTACCACCACAACGAGATGACGTTCTCCATGGTGTACGCCTACACCGAGAACTTCGTGCTGCCGATCAGCCACGACGAGGTGGTGCACGGCAAGGGCTCGCTGTGGACCCGGATGCCCGGCGACGAGTGGAACAAGGCGGCCAACCTGCGCGCGCTGCTGGCCTACATGTGGGCGCATCCCGGCAAGCAGTTGCTGTTCATGGGCAGCGAGCTGGGCCAGGAGCGCGAGTGGTCGGAGTCCCGGTCGCTGGACTGGGGGGCTCTGGAGAACCCGCTGCACGCCGGCATCCAGGACCTGGTCGGCCACCTCAACCGGACCTACCGGTCGCAGCCAGCGCTCTACACCCAGGACAGCTCGCCGGACGGCTTCGCCTGGATCGACGCCAACGACGCCGGTGGCAACGTCTTCTCGTTCCTGCGCTGGGGCAGCGACGGGTCGGTGGTGGCCTGCGTGGCGAACTTCGCCGGCCACCCGCACGAGAACTACCGGGTCGGGCTGCCCTTCGCCGGGCAGTGGCACGAGATCGTCAACACCGACGCGTCGGGTTACGGCGGCTCCGGGGTCGGGAACCTCGGCTCCGTGGTGGCCACCGATGAGCCCTGGCACGGCCGGCCGGCTTCGGCGTCGCTGCGGATCCCGCCCAGCGGGGTGCTCTGGCTGCGCGGCGAGCCGGCGCCGGCCGCACCGGCTGTTCCCGAGCGGGCGGCCGCTGAACCGGTAGCAGCGGACCCGGCGGCCGCTGAACCGGTAGCAGCTGAACCGGCGGCACCCGATTCCACGGCACCCGATTCCACGGCACCCGATTCCACGGCGCCAGATTCCACGGCGCCAGTTTCCACGGTGGCCTCCGGGCCGGCCGGGTCCGAGCCGGTCGCCGGTGCCGCACCATCGACCGGCGCCGCGAACGGGCTCGCCGGGTAGTTCCGGGCGAACTCCAGCAGCGCGATCCAGAAGCCGAGCAACACCGCGCAGTACAGCGACCGTCCCACCAGCGAGACGGTCGCTGTCGGCGCGGCCTGCCACAGGTTCCCCCAGGCCACCGGAATCACCGGGAACACCAGCAGCGGCACCGCGACCCGCCAGCGCCCGGCCCGCAGCAACACCAGCGCCCCCGGCCAGAGCATCACCGTGTAGTTCAGCCAGGCGATGGGCGCGGCGACCAGGCAGCCGGCGGCCACCGCGAAGATCGTCGCGTCGGCCCGCTCGACCACACCCGGGGGGAGGCCGCCGGGTGCCGCCGGCGCGCGCCGGATCCACCACAGCGAGCCGACCACCACCGCGACCGTGAGCAGCCAGCCCACCTGCCCCGGGCCACCCAGGCGGGCCACCAGGCCGGGCAGCGAGGCGTTGGCGTCCACCTCGGGCGCCGGCGTGTGGGTGGCCAGCCGCAGCCACTCCAGCGCACTCGACGGCCCAGCGGCGAGCACGCCGGCCACGCTGGTCGCCCCGGCGGAGGCGATCCCGGCCCACAGTGCCGGCCAGCGCCGCTGCGCCAGCGGGATCAGCAGCAGCGGGGCAAGCGACGGCTTCAGCGCCACCACGACGCCGAGCAGCACCGCGGCGAGCATTTCCCGCCCGCGCCGCTGGGCCAGCCAGGCCACCACCAGCCCGAACAGCAGCAACCCGTAGATCTGGCCGAGCAGCAGCGTGCCGTGCAGCGGCGAGCTGGCCCACACCGTGACCACCCCGAACACCGTCGCGCCCCGGCCCAACCGCAGCTCGCGGGCCGTGAGCAGCACCGCGGCGGTGACCAGCAGCACGGTCAGCGCGCTGAACGCCCAGTAGCTGGGCAGCATCGCGAGCAGCCCGAACGGCGCGAGCAGCAGGGACAGGAACGGCGGGTTCAGGTTCGGCAGCACCGAGCCGGTGTGGTAGGTGTCGGCGCCGTGCAGCAGCGCGACCGTGGAGCGCCAGAACGTCTCGAAGTCGACGTGCCCCTTCGGGTCGGTGTTGGCCACCCCGCTGACCAGCACGCCCGGATAGCGGACGAACAGCCAGGCGGCGGTGCCGAGCGCGAGAGCGGTGAGCGCGACGGCGAGGACCGTGTAGCCGGCGGCGCGCGACGGTCGGTGGGTGGGCGACAACACCCCGCGACGGTATCCGGACCGGGCCGGCCACGCCGCGTCGGGCCCACGCGGGTCGTGCCGGCCGGACCGCCGCGCCGCCCGGCTCAACTGTGGGCCCGCTCCCTCGGCGGCCCGAGCCAGGAGTCCAGCTCGGCCGACCAGTCGGCGGAGTCGGTGTCCGGCTCAGCCGGCACCCGCGCGAACGTCAGCACCCCCCAGTAGGTGAGCAGCACGCCGCAGTACAGCGACATCCCCAGCCGCGTCAGCGTCGAGTCGCCGGCCGGCAGCAGCAGCACCCACTCGATCCCGATCACCGGCAGTGCCAGCAGTGCCACGGCGGACCGCCACTGCCGCAGACCGAGCAGCACCGGCACCGACGGCGCCAGCAGCACCAGGTAGTTGTTCCAGGCAACCGGCGCGAGCAGCAGCGTGGCGGCGGTGATCGACCAGATGGCGTGCTCGGGCCGCCGGGGTGCCCGCCACAGCGTGATCCCCAGCAGGACGCAGCCGGCCAGGTAGCCCAGCCAGGACGGCAGGTGGAAGCGCACCGCGAGCGCGACCAGCGAGGCGTTGTCTCCGAACCCGGTGACCTGGAAGGAAGCGAGCAGCCGCAGCCACTCGACGGTCGCGGTCCAACCGCCGGCGACGATGCCCACCGCGGTGGCCACCGCACCGGTCCCGAGCGCCGCGAACAGGGTGGGCCGGTCCCGGCGCAGCAGCGGCCAGAGCAGTAGCGGCAGCAGCGACGGCTTGAGCGCGACGGCCAGCCCGAGCGCCGCCCCGGCCCAGCCGCGGCGACCGTGCCGCCAGGCCAGCCAGGCCACCGTCAGCGCGGCCGCCAGCAGCCCGTACACCTGGCCCAACGCCACGGTGCCCTGTAGCGGCGAGGACACCGCCACCGCGGCCACCGCGATCATCGCCCAGCCGGGGCGCACCTTGGCCCGGTCCGCCATGACCATCACACTGCCGACCACCAGCACGGCGTTGAGCAGCGCGAACGCGCGGTAGGCGGTGAGCGCGTCGAGCCCGGCGAGCGGCGCGAGCAGCACCGCGAGTACCGGCGGGTCGAGGTTCGGCAGCGTCGAGCCGGTCCGGTAGAGGTCGGTGTGGTTGCGCAGCGCGACCGCCGAACGCCAGAACGAGTCGAAGTCCACGTGCGTCCGCATGTCCGGCGAGGCCAGCCGTGGCAGGTTGCCGCTGCCGAACCGCAGGTACAGATAGCCGGCGGTGAGCAACGCGACCGCGGCGAGCAGGGGCCCGACGACGTTCGAGAAGGCACGGGGCAGGGCTCGGGGCAGGGCACGCACCTGGAAAAGGTAGCCACCGGGTCGCTCGAACTGCTCCCTGGAGGGCCCCTCCTGGAGCAGAATCACAGTTGTGCCCACAACGCACGGTGACCACAGGAGCCCGTCGGTGGCACGCATTGCCGTCGGGCTCGTGGTCGTTGTGGGCATCCTGCTCACCGGGGGTAGCAGCTCCCTCGCCAGCAGGCCCGGCGCGGGCGATACCGCCGCGATGCCCAACGCCGCCGTCGGCAGCGGCGCGCCGCGAGCCCCGGACCTGCCGACGACGCCGCCGGCGACCGTCCAGGGCGGCGCCGGCACGGCCTCGGACCGGTTGGCCGCCGGCGTGGTGACCGGCGTCGAGCAGTTCTGGCGGGAGCAGTTCCCGGTGCAGTTCGGGCGGCGCTGGGTGAACATCCACGCCTTCTACGCGGTCGACCCGGGCGATGCGACCGTCCCGGCCCCCTGCCTGCGCCAACCCTCGGAGCTGGCCGACCAGGGGCTGTTCTGCCCCAGGTTGGACATCATCGCCTGGGACCGCACCGGTCTGCTGCCCCGGCTGCGTGCCAGCTACGGCGACGGCGCCGTGCTGGTGGCGCTCGCGCACGAGATCGGGCACGCGGTACAGGACCGGCTGGGCATCGACGCGGCCGCGCAGGTGCGCGAGCCCGATCGGTATCCGACGATCCTGATCGAGGCGATGGCCGACTGTTTCGCCGGCGTGGTGGTGCACGCGGCGGTCGACGGCGGTATCGCCAACGTGCCGCTCAGCCCGGACGGTCTGGACCGTGCGCTGCGGGCGCTGTTGACCTTCCGCGACCCGGTCGGCGTGGCTATCGGCCGCACCGCGCACGGCGACGCGTTCGACCGTGCGTCGGCCTTCCAGGACGGATACCGGAACGGGGCCGGCACCTGCGCGGCGATGACCGTGCACAACCAGACGTTCACCCAGCGCGGCTACAGCTCGCTCTCCGACGTGCTGGCGAGCGGCGACCTGGCACTCGACGACCTGGTGGGCAGCATGGGCCCGGACGCCAACTCGTGGTTCGGGAACCTGGTCAGGTCGCGGGGTGGGAACTGGCGGACGCTCCTGGCCACACTGCTCCTGCCGCGGCGCTGCGACACGCCGGACCTGGCCCGCCAAGGCCCGGCGCGGTACTGCCCGAGCAGCGGTGCGGTGACCGCGTCCGCCGCTGACCTGGGCCGGGTACACAACGGGCTCGGCGACTACGCCAGTGCGGAGCTGGTGGCCAGCCGGTACGCGCTCGCCGCGCTGGGGGCGTTGGGCCGCCCGGTGCAGGGGACTTCAGCCGGCCGCGCGGCGGTGTGCCTGACCGGTGCGTACACCCGCTCACTGCTCGACCGCAACCCCGACGGCGGGTTCGGGCTGTCCCCCGGTGACATCGACGAGGCCGTGCGGGAGTTGCTCGACCAGGACTTCGCGGCCAGGGACGTGACCGGCCAGCCACCGAGCGGGGACCGCGGCTTCCAGCGGATCGAGCAGTTCCGGGCGGGTGCGCTGGGCGGCCCGGCCGGCTGCGGTCTCTAGTCGGCCGCGGTCGTGGCCGGCCGCGATCGTGGTCGGCCGCGGTCGTGGTCGGTCGCGGTCGCAAGTCATGGTCAACGCAACCTCAGCGGGGTTCTGGCCCGGAAAAACCCGGCTCAGGTTGAGTTGACCATGAAAATACGCGGTGTGTGGCGAGCCAGGTGATGCTTTGGTGACCCTGTGAGGTGAACCCGCGAAGGGCCCAGTACGAACGAGCAGATCTGAGCCACCCGCGCGCACCGGCGAGCACCTCTCGCACGTCGCCAGGTGCTCGTTGTCGGCGGGCGGTCGTTGTCGGCTGGGCTCGGCCGCGGTTGTTGTCGGCCGCGGTCGTTGTCGGCTGGGCTCGGCTCGGCGGCGCGCGGGTCAGCGCCGCCGGCCGCTGCCCGGGTTCAGAACAGGACGCGGGCGAGCGCGCGGCGGGCCGCGATCACCCGGCCGTCGTCCGGGGGGAACAGCTCGAACAGGCCGATGAGGTGCTCGCGCACCCGGTCCCGGTCCTCGCCGCTGCTCCGCCCCACGCTGGCCACCAGGCGGGCGAAGGCGGCCTCGGCGCGATCGGTGGCCAACTCGGCGTCGGCGGCCGCGAGCTGAGCATCCACGTCGTCCGGGTCGGCGTCCGCGCGGGCGATCGCGGCGGGGTCGGCGTTCTCCGCGCGGGCCAGGAAGCGCACCTGGGCGATCGCGGCGGTGGCCTGTTCGTTGGCCGGTTCGGCGTCGAGAATGCGCTGGTACGCGGCTTCGGCGGCGGTGTAGTCGCCTCGGTCGAGGGCATCCTCTGCCTCGACGAACCGAGGGTCCTCCGGAGGCTCGACGTCCTCGAAATCGGCGCCGTCGGCGGCGGCGGACTCGGCGGCCCGGATACCGGGCAGCTTGTCCCGGAACTGGGAGATCAGGGCTTCGATCCACTGCCGAACCTGCGGCTCGGGCTGTGCGCCGCTGAAGGCCTCGACCGGCTGCCCGCCGGCCAGGGCGATGACGGTCGGGATTGACTGCACCCCGAACGCCTGCGCGATCCGGGGGTTGGCGTCGATGTCGATCTTGGCCAGGATCCAGGTGCCGCCGCCCTGCTCCGCGAGGCGCTCGAGCACCGGGGAGAGCTGCTTGCACGGCTGGCACCAGGTCGCCCACAGGTCGACGACCACCGGCACCTGCAGGGACCGCTCCAGCACATCGGTCTGGAAGCTCTGCTCGTCGACGTCGATGACCCACTGCCCGCCCGGGGCACCGTCCGCCGGCGGTGCGGAGCCGGTCGCCGACGGCGCGGAGCCAGTCGCCGGCGGGCCGGCCGGAGCGCGGCTACCGGGGGATGTACGGGCGGAATCGGCGCGGGCACGCAGCGCGGAGAGATCGACCGCGCCGGCCATCGCGGAGGACAGGGCAGCAGTCTGTCGCGGGTTGGGTCGAGACACACCTCCATCCTGGCACGCACCGCGCCGACGCGCCGCAGCACATCGGGCTAGCGCAGGCCGTGGGCCACGAATGCGATCCCCAACCCCGCCACGATGACGATCATCACCCCGACACCGATCCAGCCGAGCACGATGCCCGCGGTGGCGAGCCCGGCCCCGGACTCACCGCGCTCGGCGATCTGCTTCCGGGCCTGGTAGCCGAAGATGAGCGCGAGCACGCTGCCGATCCAGTAGATCCACAGGATGCCGAGCGCCAGCGAGGCGACCGCCATGCCGTTCGTCGGGCGGGGCGGCGGCCAGCCGGGTTCTCGGTAACCCGGCGGGTAGGCCCCGGGCGGGTACCCGGGCTGCTGGTAGCCGGCGGGCGGGTACGGCGCGGGCCCGGGCGGCGGGTAGCCGCCGGTCGGATAGCCACCGGGGTGCGTGTAGGCATCGGGCGGGTAGTCACCTTGTGGATAACCGGGCCACGCGCCGCCGGCGCCGGGCGACCCGCCCGCCGGATATCCCTGCCACTCCGCACCGGCCCCGCTTCCCCGGTCCGAGAACCCGCCCGGCGGATACCCCTGCCATTCGCTGCCGGCGGCGGTACCGGCAGCGGACAGCTGTTCAGTCGTGGGGGCACCGGAGGCGCCGGCGGCCGCACGCCCGCCTCCCGGTACCTGGTCGGTGCCGGACCTGCCCTCCTCGGACGGGGCCTCGGTGGCGCCGGCCGATTCCGCACCGGCCGACGGAGCCTCGGTACCGGCCGATCCCGCACCGGCCGACCAAGTCTCGGCGCCGGCCGATTCCGCACCGGCCGGCTGCCCGACGGCTGGCGTCGGCGACGTCACCGCCTCAGTAGGACCTGGACCCCCGCCCTGTGCGGGCGCGGGGCCGGCCTCGCCCGTCCGCTCGGGCGGACGGGCGTCGTCGGTCCCGGGCTCGCGCGGCGTGCCGGATCCGCGGTCGGCGGGCTGGTCTGGCTCGGTCATACGGCACTCCGGAGGGCTGGGTCGAACGGTGCTCACGACGGGTCGATCCGGCAACCGGGCACGCTACCGCCGGGCAGACGATGATCTCCAGCATCAATCGCCGAAGCTATCGGTACCGGCCGGTCAGACCAGCGGTTTGAGCCCCATCGGGTTGCCAGCGAGGAATCCGCCGCTGTCGACGATCTCCTGGACGAGCGGGCCGGCCAGCTCGTCCAGCCGATCACAGCGCTGATCCCCGAGAGCTGACCAGGCTGCCGACGCACCCAGATCGGTGCGGTCCTCGACCCAGGTGCGCAGGGCCGCGCCAGCCGGGGTCAGCGCGCCGGATTCGTCGAGAAGTCCGCGCGCCGCCAACCGCTCGGCGGCGGCGGCCCAGTCCTCGGGCGACCAGCCACGCCCCTTCCGCAGGTTCTCCGCGTCGACTCGTCCGTCGGCGGCGAAGGACACCAACGCCTCGCACGGATCGAGCCCGGCGCTGACCAGCGCCGCGACGTGCCCGTCTCCCCTCGACTCCCGCAGCAGCGTCTGCGCGTGCCACAGCACCAGGTGCGGGTCGGTGGGCCAGTCCAGCGCGGCGTTCGCCGCCGCCAACGGCCGGCCGGCGACCGGTGCGGCCAGCGCGGCATCCCGGGCGAGCTCGGCGGCCTCGGCCAGCTCGGGAGACCTGATGGTGGCGCCGAGCAGGCGGCGCAACGCCGCGTCCACGCTGCTGGTGCGAGCGGCCAGGAAGGTATCCGGTCGCGCCGCCTGCCACGTCGCCGGAACCGCCCTGCCCACCATGGCGGGGTGGAAGTTGTAGAACGTGGCCGCGACCACCTCGGCGGGCACCGCGCCGAGCGGGGCAGCGCGCAGGCCGAAGTAGCTCATCCAGCCGCCCTTGCAGCCGAGCTCGGTGGTCCTCTCCCGCGACTCCGGCGCGAAGTACGTCACCGTGTGGTACGGCTCCAGCGCCCGCCACATGCGGCGGGCACGGGTGATCTGCTCGGAATCGGGCCGGCTCACGGTATTCCCCCTACTCGGCTATGGGCGCGCCGCGGACCTCCCCCAGCATCGCCTCGGCGCGTCTGGCGTCCAACATCGGTACCAGCGGGGTTGCGGTTCCACCGGCGACCTCGATCATCGTGCTGACCCTACGCCGCATCGCGGTGTCGTCCCGGTCCGTTCGACGGCGGCGAGAGTAGCCCCCTCGTCGGCCCCGACCTGCCCGCCGATCCACCCTGTTCTGCCTCCGCAAGGCGGACCCGCCGACGCCCGCCGCCGTCGTGGTGGTTCGATTTGGTCACGACAGCACCTCCGGCCTCACGAGGGAGAGTCGAACTACGCGCAAGGCAGTCCCGGCGATCGTTGCTCCCCGAGCGTGTCATTCGTCACGCACCGCACACCGTCGATGTCACCGACTTGGCGGAGCACCAACCGCCTGGCGCACTCGTTAAACCAACCCGGGTGCACTTGCACTCACCCGGACACCGATCAGCGGCCGCCCCGCCGGCCGAACTATTCGATCGCCTGAGAGGACCCCGAATGACCTCGGACAACCCGGTCGCCGACCGGCTGCTGACCGACGCCCGCAAGAAGACCGCGCGCCTGGACAGCCCCGCGCTCGCCAAGGGCGCCCTGATCGTCGGGATCGTGGCAGTGCTGGCCAGCCCGATCTCGATTGCCGGCTGGATCCTCGGCGCCATCGCCGTCGGTCTCGGTGTACCGGGCGTGCAGCGCCCGGCGTCCGCAAAGCAGGCCAAGATCGCCATTGCGCTCGGCGTCGTCGCCATCCTGATCGGCGTGTTCTTCTTCACCTGGAACATCGCCCAGCGCTGACCAGCGATGGCTGCCCGGCACAGTCCGGGCAGCCATCACCGGTCCACCCTCATGTCGGCCAGCCGGAACCCGCGGCCCCAACTGTCTGAGTCGACCCGATCCTGCTCGCCGGTCTACCGCTCGCCGGGGGC
This sequence comes from Pseudonocardia sp., assembly GCA_036009565.1. Lineage (GTDB taxonomy): Bacteria > Actinomycetota > Actinomycetes > Mycobacteriales > Pseudonocardiaceae > Pseudonocardia. The sequence continues at coordinate 15,008 of DASYLM010000507.1, forward strand.
CGCTACTGGCCTTGGCCTCGTCGCGGGGCCTTGTTGCCGGTTTCATTCGGCGGCCGGCCACTGAGCTGCTGACAGCTCGCTCCGCTCCGTTCAGCCGTCGGAGAGTTGCCGGTTGACGCGATCCACCTTCGCGTGGAGCTGGTCGACGTGTCCCGGCCGGATGTCCGCCTTGAGCACGAGGCTCACCCTCGGCGCTCTGGCCTGAACGGCCTCCACAGCGCGCTTCACCACCGCCATCCCCTCATCCCAGTCCGCCGCCTCGATCGTGGTGAACATCGAAGTTGTCTCGTTGGGTAGCCCGGACTGCCGGACGACCCGCACCGCCTCAGCGACGGCGTCGCCGACACTGTCCGAACTCCCACCCGAGGGCGCCACGCTAAAGGCAATAAGCATGTGGTCAGCCTGCCGCATGCCGGCCCGCGACGCCGACCGTCCACGCCGCCACAGGTTGGACATTCGCTACCGCGGTCGGCCCGATTGCCGGTAGACGCTGCTAGCGTCGGTGCCCATGACGTCGCGTGATCCTCTTCCCTTCGACCCCATCGCTCGCGCGGCGTCGTTGTGGGAGACCCGAATCGGGCCTGCCGGCACCATGGCCGCGGTAACCAGCGTGATGCGCGTTCAGCAGATCCTCCTTTCCGCGACCGATGCCGCTCTCCGCCCTCATGGACTCACCTTCGCCCGCTACGAGGCACTGGTGCTGCTCAGTTTCGCCCGTCGCGGCAGCCTGCCGATGCGAGTCATGGGTGAGCGCCTTCAGCTGCACCCGACCAGCGTGACCAACATCGTCGACCGCCTCGAGGGAGACGGGCTGGTCAAGCGGACGCCACACCCGAGCGATCGACGCGCCACTCTCGTCGCCATCACCGAGGCGGGCGAGTCCCGCCGGGCCGACGCGACGAAGTCCCTCACCGAGCTCGATTTCGGACTCGTCGGACTGACCGACCGCCAGGCCGACCAGCTCACCGAACTTCTCGAACGGGTCCGGCGTGCCGCCGGCGACTTCACCTGACCCTCGCCCCCGGGGACCGTCTGGTGTCATCCCGCCGGCCGCGCGGCGCCCACGGCACTGATCCACCAGCCACTTCCTAGCGGACTTCCAACTGCACCAGCTGCGTGCCGCGCGACTCCAGTTCCGCCTCGAACACGCCTGCCTGGTCCGCCACGAAGTCGAGCGACGCGGTACCCCCGGCCGGCACGTCCACCTTTCGGTCGTAGCCGTGCAGATGGACCTCGTCGGCGACATCACTCGTGACCACGAGCGTGACCGGACTGCCGAGGCGCACCGGCACCCGGCTCACCCCGCCCTGGACCGCACCCTTCGCGTAGCGCACCTCGACCCGCTGAGCCGGCACCGAAGTGCCCGCCGGCCCGTAACCGGCTGCTGGCCCCGAAGTGGCTGCCGGAGCCGCCGAGGTATGCGGAGCCGCTGAGGTATCCGGAGCAGCCGGATGCGCACACCCCGCCGCCGTCGCTATCCCGGCCACCCCCAGGGCTACCGCGGACAGACCGCCCCGCATTTTCGGCCGTTGCCGCACGGTCACCACGCAGTGCTCCTCATGTCGTCCCCGCTCAGGGGCCACCAGCATCAATCCTCAACATCTTCACGGACCGGGGGGACGTCCTCGCACGAGCCACGCCGCGCGGCGGAACGCCAGCCTGGC
>DASYLM010000508.1:0-1815 GCA_036009565.1 Pseudonocardia sp.
AGGGGTCGGGCAAGGGGCTGCTGCTCACAGGCCGAATGTAGTGCCGAAACCGGCGAAATGCGGTCGGGGTCGTCGGCTTCCACAGCTGATATGACTCGCGGGTAGTCCTTCACGGACACCTCCGGAGGTGCCAGAAGGGACCTTGCAAGGTTCCTGTCCAGCGAAGGTCCGGCGTTGCCCCGCCTGGCCTTCCGGCGCCCCCCGGAGGTGGGTCGTGTCAGTTCATGCTGCTCCTGCCACGTCGTCGACGGTCTCCCTGGCTGTCGATGTCGGCAAGTCTTCGTTCGCCTGGTCGTTGACGGACTCTGCGCGGATTCGGCTGCTGGGGCCGGTCGAGTGCTCGATGACCGGTCCATCGCTGCGCGAGCTGGTGGCGCGGGTCGAGCGCGTGTTGCCGGGGGAGGCGCAGGTCAAGGTGGGGGTAGAGGCGGCCGGGCACTACCACCGGCCGCTGCTGGCCCCGACTGCCTGGCCACCCGGCTGGGAGATCCTCGAGCTCAATCCCGCACACGTCACCGAACAACGCCGGGTGATGGGCCGGCGACGGGTCAAGACCGATGCGATCGACCTGGAGGCGATCACCGAGCTCCTACTGGCAGGCCGCGGCGTGGCTGTCACCACCGGGCAGGCGGTGTTCGGTGAGCTCACCGCCTGGTCGGCGCACCGGACGCGCCGGGTCGCGATCCGCACCGCGACGAAGAACCAGCTGCTCGGCCAGCTCGACCGCGCCTTTCCCGGCCTGACGTTGGCCCTGCCGGACGTGCTGGGGACCAAGATCGGGCGGCTGGTCGCCGCCGAGTTCGCCGACCCGGCCCGGCTGGCCGCCCTCGGCACCGGCCGACTGATCCGCTTCGCCGCCCATCGCGACCTGCGCGTTCAACGTCCACTGGCCGAGCGGCTGGTCACCGCCGCCCGCGGTGCGCTGCCCACCGCCGATGCCGCGGTCGCCCGCCAGGTACTGGCCGCCGACCTGACGCTGCTGGCCGACCTGGACACGCAGATCGCCGCGGCCGAGGCCGAGCTGGCCCGACTGCTGCCGGTCAGCCCGTTCACCACGCTGACCAGCGTGCCCGGCTGGGGCGTGGTGCGGGCCGGGAACTACGGCGCGGCGCTGGGCGATCCGGCTCGCTGGCCCGGACCCGGGCAGGTCTACCGGGCCGCGGGGCTCTCGCCGATGCAGTACGAGTCCGCCGGCCACCGCCGCGACGGCGGCATCAGCCGGGAAGGCAGCGTGGCACTGCGCCGCGCCTTGATCGACCTCGGCCTCGGGCTCTGGCTCAACGACCAGCCCAGCCGCGGCTACGCCGCCGGACTGAAGGCCCGCGGCAAGCACGGCGGCATCATCGCCTGCGCGCTGGCCCACCGCGCCAACAAGATCGCCCTCGCCCTCGTCCGCGATCAGGCCCACTACGACTCGGACCGCTGGAGCACACCCGAGGACTAACCGGCCCCCTTCACAACTCCGGCCGGTGGTGCCAACCTGGACCGCACGAAGGGCCGGATCAGACGCCGCAACCGCTATGGCGGACACCCCCTCGGGTGCTACGCCGTGCCTAGCTTGGCGCCCGGCCCTTCGCCATGACAGCAGCCCGTACGACGCCAGATGACCCGCCCCCGGCGAGGTCGCATAGGTCAGCGTGGGCGCTCGGCACCGGACCCATTCACCGCACCACCAGCCAAGATCACAACCAGCTCCGCTACGCGGAGCCGATGCCGCACGCCCACACGAACGCTTGACACGACCTACCGCCAGCTAGGCCCCGGCGACCGGGTCGGTGTCCCCGTAAGGCCGCAGGCGCAGCTGGCGGGCGGCGC
>DASYLM010000509.1:0-37593 GCA_036009565.1 Pseudonocardia sp.
GCCACCACCGGAACCGTCGTTCCCCGCCCAACCGCCACCCGACCCGCCACCCGGCCCGCCGGAACCCGCGCCCCACGACCCGCCGGAACCCGCGCCCCACGACCCGTTCTGCCCCGAACCGCCGGGCGCGGAGTCGTCCGACCGCCAACCGTCGGGCTCCTCGAGCGCCAGCACGGAGCTCCCACTGTGCGCATGCCGGAGCAGCCATGGGTCCGGCGTCACCAGGAGCCCGGCGGCGACGGCGGCAGCCGCCGTGATCGCGGCCGCCAGCCGGAGCACCGTCCGCCGGGAGAACGATCTGCCGGGCTGCATGTCGGTCCTTGCCTCGGGTTGAATCTGGCGTGTCGGGACCGTAGGCCGGGCGGCGGGGCGCCGAGGGCACATTGGCCGCGGCTGTGTGCGATCGCGATCGCCCGCGATCTCCCACGACAGCCGAGGGCCGAGTGCCGCTCGGGCGGGCAACCGCGGCGCCGCCGACCTAACGTGTGGGTCATGACCGACATGGCCACCGGGAGCGACACCGCCCAGCTGACCCCGTTCCGCCTCGACATCCCCGAGTCGGCGCTCGACGACCTCCGCCGGCGGCTGGCGGACACCCGCTGGCCGGACCAGCCCGCGCCGGCCACCCCGGCCGACGGCGGCTGGCGCCTCGGCCCACCACTGGACTACCTCCGCGAGCTGGCCGAGTACTGGCGCAGCGACTACGACTGGCGCGCGGCGGAGGCGCGGATCAACGAGTTCCCGCAGTTCACCACGCAGATCGACGGCCAGCGGGTGCACTTCCTGCACGTCCGCTCCGCCGAGCCGACCGCCCTACCGCTGGTCCTGACGCACGGCTGGCCCGGTTCGATCGTCGAGTACCTCGACCTCATCGGCCCGCTCACCGACCCCGCCGCGCACGGTGGAGACCCGGCCGACGCCTTCCACGTGGTGCTGCCGTCCATCCCCGGCTTCGGCCTGTCCGGGGTCACCACCGAGACCGGCTGGGAGGCCGCCCGGGTGGCCAGGGCATGGGCCGTGCTGATGCGCCGGCTGGGCTACGACCGGTACCTGGCGCACGGCGGTGACTGGGGTTCCGCGATCACCCGCGAGCTCGGGCTGGCCGACCCCGAGCACGTCGCCGCGCTGCACGTGCTGCAGATCTTCGCCGCCGCGGTCGGCGCACAGAACGCCGACCTGGACGTCCCCGAGGAGCGGCGCAGCGTCGAGGCCGGCCGGCGCTACCGCGACGAACTGGGCGGCTACTCGGCGATCCAGAGCACCCGGCCGCAGCTGATGGCCTACGCGCTGACCGACTCCCCGGTCGCGCAGCTGGCCTGGATCGTCGACGGGTTCAAACACTGGACGGACTCGGTGGACGTGCCGGAGGACGCCGTCGACCGGGACGCGATGCTGACCAACGTGATGCTGTACTGGCTCACCGGGACGGCCGGCTCGTCCGCCCGGTTCTACTACGACGGCTTCCGCTCGTTCCGGAATGCATCGGAGCGGTGCACGGTGCCGACGGCGGTGGCGGTGTTCCCGCGCGACATCTCGGTGCCGGTCCGGCGGATCGCCGAGCAGACGAACAACATCGCGCGCTGGACCCAGTTCGACCGAGGCGGCCACTTCGCCTCTCTGGAGGAACCGGACCTGGTCCTCGCCGACCTGCGCGAGTCGTTCCGCCCCTACCGCTGACCGACCTGCCGCCGACCCCGTGAGCTCAGGAGGCCTGGAGCGCGCTGAGCATGCCGGTCACGGCGGTCGGCCAGGTGAACTGCTCGGCTCGCGCCCTGGCCTGGGCCCGCCGGTCGTACTCGGCGAAGGCCAGCAGCCCGCGGACCGCGCCGGCGAAGGCGGCCGAGTCGTCGGCCACCGCCGCGCCGCACCCCGGCCGGACGATCTCCACCAGCGCCGACGAACGGGACACCACCACCGGTGTGCCGCTGGCCAGTGCCTCCAGGGCGGCCAGGCCGAACGTCTCGTGCGGACCGGGTGCGAGCGCCACGTCCGCCGAGGCGAGCAGGCTGGCCACCGCACAGCGGTCGGCCACAAAACCCAGGAAGGTCACCGGCAACCCGCGGGCGCGCCGGTGCAGGGCCGCCCGGCGCGGTCCGTCGCCGGCCACCACCAGCCGCACCCGGTGGCCGGACTCGTGCAGCCTGGCCACCGTGTCCACACTGCGCTCCACGTGCTTCTCCGCCGACAGCCGTCCGCAGTGCACCAGCAGGGTGTCGGCCGGGTCGGCCAGCCGGCCGCGCAGCGCCACGTCCCGGCGCGCCGGGGAGAACGCCGCCAGGTCCACCCCGAGCGGTACCTGCAGCACGTTGCGCGCCCCGATCCGGTCGAACTCCGCGCGGGCGAACCCGGTGGTGCACACGACGGTGTCGTAGCTGGCGGCCATCCGGTCGTTCGCCCAGTCCGCCCACCGCCGCGCCGCCGGCCCGGGCAGCAGGAACTGCTCCAGCAGCCGGTCCAGCCGCTCGTGCGAGATCACCACGCTGGGCACCCCGTGCCGCGCCGCCCAGCTGCCGAGGCCGCGCAGGGTGAGCCGGTCGGACACCTCGATCGCGTCCGGGCGCAGCCGCTCCAGCAGCGCGCGCACCCGCCACGGGTCCACCGCCCGGTAACCACCTGTGCCGGGCAGCCGGGGCGCGGCCACGGTGAGCCGGCGGACCCCGGTGGCCAGCCGCTCGTCGGCCGACCACCCGCCCGGCACGATCAGCGTCACGGTGTGCCCGCGCGTCACGTAGCCGGCGCCGAGGTGGTGCAGCGCGGTCCGCAGGCCACCGGAGCGGGGGCCGTAGAAGTTGGCCAGCTGCACGATGTGCATCCGCGAGTGACCCGCCCCGCTCAGGCCGCGTGCCGGTCGGCGCGGGGGCCCGCGTCCTGCACCTCCGCGTAGTGCGCGAGCAGCTCGTCGCACACCGTCGACCAGTCCCGGCGCAGTACCGAGCGCCGTGCGGCCAGGCCACACCGGGCGCGCACCTCGTCGTCCCACAGCCGCAGCACCGCCGCGCGCAGCGCCGCCGCCGCCGCCGGGTCGGACGGGTCGGTCCCCGGTGTCACCAGGTAGCCGGTGCGGCCGGGCGCGACCAGGTCGCGGGGCCCGCCGGCGTCCAGCGCCACCACCGGCACGCCGGAGGACAGCGCCTCCTGCACCGCCTGGCAGAACGTCTCCGACGGCCCGGTGTGCACGAACACGTCGAGCGAGGCGTAGATCTGGGCCAGCTCGTCGCCGCCGCGGAAACCGAGGAACGCCGCGCCGGGCAGCAGCTCGCGCAGCCTGGGCTCGCTCGGCCCGTCGCCGACCACGACCAGCCGGGTCCCGGGCAGCCCGACGAGCGCGGCCAGCCGCTCCACCTGCTTCTCCGGCGCGAGCCGCCCCACGTAGCCGACCAGCAGCTCCCCGGCCGGGGCGAGCCGGGCCCGCCACTGCGCGGAGCGCTGGGACGGGCGGAACCGGGCGATGTCCACGCCGCGGGCCCACCGGTGCACCCTGGGGACGCCCCGCGAGGTCAGCGCGTCGGCCGCCCAGCTGGACGGGGCCAGGGTCCGGTCGGCCAACGAGTGCAGCCGGCAGGTCCAGCGCCACGCGGCGCGGGCGGTCAGGCCGAGGCCGTACGAGGTGGCGAAGCCGGCCACGTCGGTCTGGTAGATGGCCACCGTCGGCACCTCGAGGCGGCGGGCGGCGGCCAGCCCCCGGGCGCCGACCACGAACGGCGCGGCCAGGTGCACCACGTCCGGGCCGAACCGGCGCAGCGCGGTGAGCACCCGGCGGCTCGGCAGCCCGACCGGCATCGAGTTCACCACCGGCAGGTCCAGCGCCGGCACCCGGACCACCGGCACGCCGAGGTACTCGTCCGGGTCGTCCCGGGCGGCCCCGGGCGCGACCACCATCACCTGGTGTCCGCCCCGGCGCAGATGCTCGATCACCCGCAATACCGAGTTCGTCACGCCGTTGACGGTGGGCAGGAAACATTCCGACACGATGGCCACTCGCACAACCGGACCATGCCCGGCCCGGCATCCGGTGAGCCGACGACGGCGTGACCAGCGAGGGAACACGGCAACAACATCGCGAACGGGGGCCCGGAGCTGGCCGGGCCGGGCGATCCGGGGGATCACTCCAATGCCGTTGCGCTGCCGTGCGGTCCGGCACCGGCAGTCACCACCCAGGCGGGAGTTGCCCTGGTGATCCGCGACCTGTCACCCGCCGGACGCACCCGGGTCACCAGGAGGGGACACGCTGGGTCGATATGACGGTGTTGTTCTCCCAGACCGCCGAACCGGTCGACCCCGGGCTCCTGTCCCGCGCGTTGGAGGTCGGCGGTCGGCTCGCGAACGATGCGGCCGAGGTGATCGCCGCGACGGCCGACCGCGGCTGCCGGGTGGGCGGCAACGCCGAGGCGCACCTGTACGACTGGGTCACCGACACCGACCGCACCCTCGAGCGGCACACCCACCGGGTGCTCGCCTCGGAGTTCCCGGACATTGCGGTGGTGGGCGCCGAGTACGGGGCGTCGGACGTCCCCGATCCCCGCTACCGCTGGCTGGTCGCCCCGGTGGACGGCGCCGCCAACTACCTGGCCGGCCTGCCCTGGTACGGCTACAGCCTGGCCCTGCTGGACGGCTCCGGCCCGGTCGTCGGGGTGATCTCCGACCCCAGCCGCGCGGAGATCTACGCGGCCGCCAGGGGGCGCGGCACCCGGGTGAACGGGGTACCGGTGCGCATCCCGGAGCGGGTGGTGGCCCGGGGGTACCCGGTCTGCACGGAGCTGACCCGGGGCGGCGGCTGGCCCGGACTGACCCGGTTCCTGGCGTGCGCCGCCGAGGCCCGCTGCGGGGTGCGGGTGCTCGGCTCGGCGGCGCTGGCCATCGCCCAGGTCGCGCTCGGGCACGCGGTCGCCGCGGTGCTGGAGGACTACCGGGAGTGGGACGTGGCGGCCGGGTTGGCGCTGGCGCTGGAGGCCGGGGCGGTGGTGCTGGACCGGCGGGGCCGCCCCGACCCGGTGCCGGTCGGTGGCCTGTTGGTCGCCGCCCCCTCGGCGGCCAGGGACGTGCTCAGCTGGTGGCAGGAGGCGGCCGCGGGCGCGGCCGAACCGTCCGCCGACGACGACTGAGTAGGTTCTGAGAGCGCGGCTGAGCGGACCTGAGAGCCCGGAGTCAGGCGGCGTCGGTGGAGGCGGACTTCGCCGGGGACTTGCCGCCGTCGCCGGCTCCGGTGCCGGCCGGGCCGGAGCCATCGGGGTCAGAGCCGTCGGGGTCGCAGCCGTCCGGGTCGGAGCTGTCGGAATCGGAGCTGTCGGAATCGGAGCCGGCCGAGGCGGAGCCGGCCGATCCCGGGGTCGCGGCGGCGGCCGCGGCGGCGATGCTCGCGGCCAGCCGGACGCCCTCCAGCCGGCGCAGCTGGCGGCCCCGCAGTGTGAAACCCACCGGCAGCGCGATCGCCCAGGTGATGGCCACCACCAACCCGATCGGCCACGAGCCGACCGAGGCATCCCTGCCGAGCACCCGCACCCGGTCCGGGTGGGTGCTGTCGTACTCGACCCGGACGATCTGGCCGGGCTGCAGGCCGCGCGGGTAGAACACGCCCTTCTCCGGCGACACGGTCTCGCCGTCGGCCGTGGTGAACGCGATCAGGGTGCGGCTGAAGTCGGAGCCGGGCAGCACCTCGGCGGTGGCCACCGCGCTGTGCGCCCGGATCTCGGCGTCGTCGCGGTGCGCCCCGACCAACACCAGCACGCCCATCAGCGTGATCAGGCCGGCGAGCACCAGGATCATCGCCGGCAACCGGCGCACGAGCGGCATGACCACCGGCAACAGGAGGCCGGCCAGCTCATCGAGCAGCCGTCCCGTTGCGCTCGAGTTAACGCCGGCGACCGTGGACATCGGAAGCAGTCTACGGATGCGGGGCCGCGCCGGCGCCACAGGTGCCCGCCCCGGCGGCACGGGCAGGTGACCAGGGCCACTCCGGCCGATCGGTCCGCCGGTCGGACCGAATTCGCCACCGACCAGCTGAGCAGCCAGGACCGCGCCGGAATCGGCTTCGGTGGACCACCCGGTGTGTCCAGCACCTCGCCGTCCGATTGCGCATCGTCCGCCACGGCCTCTTACCCTCGTCCCGTGAGCATCGCTCCTCTTGCCGCGCCGGTACGGGTCCGTACCCGCGCCATCCCCGACCCGGGCCGGCTGATCGAGCTGCTGCCCGACGAGCGCGGACCGCTGTGCTGGGTGCGGGGTTCGGAGGGGCTGGTCGGCTGGGGCGAGGTTGCGCGGTTCAACGCCCGCGGCCCGGACCGCTTCGAGGCGGCGGATGCCTGGTGGCGGTCGTTCACCAGCCGGGTCGAGGTCACCGATGAGGTGGGGCTGCCCGGGTCCGGCCCGGTTGCGTTCGTCAGCTTCGCCTTCTCGCCCGACTCGGACGAGTCCGTGCTGGTGGTCCCGCAGGTGGTGGTCGGCAGCCGGGACGGCGTCGGCTGGATCACCGAGATCGATGCCGGCGCCGCGAGCCGACTGCCCTCGGTGCGGCGGGTGGCGCCGGTCCGGCCGGCCACCGGGGTGCGCTACAGCGAGGGCCTGCAGTCCGTGGAGCGGTGGCGGCGCGCGGTGTCCGAGGCGGTGCGCCGGATGCGCCGGGGCGACCTGTTCAAGGCGGTGTTCGCGCACGACCTGATGGCCACCGCCGACGAGCCGCTGGACCCCCGGTTCCTGCTCAGCGGGCTGGCCGAGCGCTATCCGACGTGCTGGAGCTACGTGGTGGACGGCCTGGTCGGGGCGACCCCGGAACTGTTGCTGCGGCGCACCGGCACCGCGGTCAGCTCCCGGGTGCTGGCCGGCACCAACTGGCTCGGCGAGCTCAGCGGGTCGGACGCCGACGAGCTCGGGCCGGCGTTGCTCGCCTCCGGCAAGGACCGCGAGGAACACCGGTACGCGGTGGAGTCGCTGGTGGACCGGCTGCGGCCGCTGTGCGCCGAGGTCCACTCGCCCGCCGAGCCGTCGGTGCTGCGGCTGCCGAACGTGACCCACCTGTCCAGCGACATCACCGCCCACCTGGACCCGGCCGACCCACCCTCGCTGCTGCGCCTCGCCGGCGCGGTGCACCCGACCGCCGCCGTCGGCGGTACCCCCACCGAGCCCGCGCTGCGGCTGATCGCCGAACTCGAGGACATGGACCGGGGCCGCTACGCCGGGCCGGTCGGCTGGGTGGACGCGCGGGGCGACGGTGAGCTGGGCGTGGCACTGCGCTGCGCGCTGCTCTCCGGCTCGACCGCCAGGTTGTTCGCCGGCTGCGGGGTGGTCGCCGACTCCGACCCGGACACCGAGGTCGCCGAGGCCGCCGCCAAGCTCGTCGCGGTCCGCTCCGCCCTCGAGGGCCGCGAGCTCTAGACACGCCCATCCCCGCGAGTCGCGGCAAACATCCCCGCGAGTCGCGGAAAACGTCCCCGCGAGTCGCGGATTCCGTCCCCGCGAGTCGCGGAAAACGTCAGGTCAGCGCCGCGTGGAGTGCTGTCCGCAGGGCGGCGTGGCCGGCACGCAGACCGTCGCGCTCGGCCGGCACCTCGACGATCCGCACCCCGTCACCGACCCCTCCCAGCGCCCCCGGCAGGGCGGACAGCTGGTCGACCCGGCGGTAGTCGATCCCCAACCCGGCGCAGAGCGCGTCCAGTCGAACTCGGTGCGGTGTGCCGAACACCCGCTCGAAGCTGGCCCCGTGCGCCGGCGCCCCCTGCTCGAGCAGCGAGAAGATGCCGCCCCCGGAGTCGTTGAGCACCACGAGGGTGAGGTCCGGGCGCGGCTCGTCGGGGCCGAGTACCAGCGCGGTCAGGTCGTGCAGCACGGTCAGGTCGCCGAGCAGCGCGTAGCCGGGACCGACACCAGCACCGGCACCCTGCGCCAGGCTGGCCCCCACGGCGGTGGACACGGTGCCGTCGATCCCGGCGACCCCGCGGTTGCCCAGTACGGTCAGCCCGGGCCGGGGCCGGGCGGCCAGGGACACGTCCCGCACCGGGTTGGACGAGCCGAGGGTCAGCACGGCCCCGGCCGGCAGCGCGGCGACCAGGGCGGCGGCCAGCCGGAGCCCGGTCGGCGCGGCCTGTTCGCCCAGTGCCTTCTCCAGGGCGTCCCCCGCGAGCTGGTCGGCGCCGGCCCAACGGGCACACCAGTCCGACGGCGGGCACAGCGGCGGCACCGGGCCCACCGCGCGCACCGAGGTCGGCAGCTCCACGCCGACAGTGCCCTCGACGGCGTACACCGCGACTTTTTCGTCGGCGAGCAGCTGGGCGACCGAGCGGTGCAGCGTCGGCCGCCCGTGCAGCACCACCTGCGCCGGCCGCAACCGCGCCGACTCCAGCGTGGACGCCAGCGCCGACTCCAGCGCCGGTGAGCCGAGCAGCCACGGACCGGTCCGCAGCGCGCCCGGCCACAGCGGCGAGGTGGGTTCGGCGATCACCGGCGCGCCCCCGGGGCCGGCGCCGACCGGCATCCCCGGTACCGCCCCGGTCGGCACCGCACCGCCCAGCACCAGGGTGGGCAGCTCCGGGTCGAGCGGCAACGGGGTCCGCCCCGTGCCCGAACCGGCACCGCCCGAACTCGCCCCGCCCGAACTCGCCCCGCCCGAACTCACCCCGCCCGAACTCGCCCAGCCCGAACCGGCACCGCCCGCATCGGCACCGCCCGCCCGGTCCGCATCGCCGACTCCGCCCGCGCCGGGGAACCGGGTCCACGGCCCGCCGTCGGCGCGACCTTCCAACGGCTCCGGCCAGGTCGCGGCGTCGAACGGCCCGTCCGGCACCAACGGCTCACCGAACGGCAGGTTGACGTGCACCGGGCCCGGCGGATACCCGGTGCGTCCGAGTGCGGTGCCGACCGCCTTGGCGACCGAGGTACGCCAGGTGGCCTGCTGCCCACCGTCGCGGCGGGCCAGCCCGAGGTTGAGCTCGAGGCGGGGCGCGGCGCCGTAGAGGTGGGTCTGCACGATGGTCTGGTTGGCGCCGGTACCGATCAGCTCGGGTGGCCGGTCCGCGGTCAGCGCGAGCAGCGGAACCCCGGCGTGGGATGCCTCCAGCACGGCCGGATGCAGGTTGGCCGCCGCCGTGCCGGAGGTGCACACCACCGGCACCGCGCGTCCCGACCGCAACGCCAACCCGAGCGCGAGGAACGCCGCCCCGCGTTCGTCGATGCGCACGTGCAGCCGGATCCGGCCGGCCGTGTCCGCCCGGTGCAGCGCGAAGGACAGCGGGGCGTTGCGCGAGCCGGGGCAGAGCACCGCGTCGGTGACGCCGCAGCGGATCAGCTCGTCGACCAGTACCTCGGCCTGTGCGGTGGACGGGTTCATTCCGCCGACGAACCGGCCGGGGCGCCCGCCGACCCGTTCGGGCCGACCGGGATGGCCAGCCCGTCCACCACCGACGCGGTAGGCAGTGCGGCCAGCAGCGAACCGGCGACCACCAGCTTGCTGCGCCGCAGCCCGGAACCGATCACCACCTGCTCGGCGGCCGCCACCGCGCCGTCGAGGTACACCGGCCAGTCCGCCGGCAGCCCGTACGGGGTGATCCCGCCGTACTCCATGCCGGTCTCGCCGGTGGCCACCTCGCGGGAGGCGAACGACGCCTTGCGCGCGTCCAGCAGCCGCCGCAGCACACCGTTGACGTCCGCGCGGGCGGTCGCCAGCACCAGGGCGGCGGCCATCCGGGTCTCACCGCCGCGCCTGCCCGCGATCAGCACACAGTTGGCCGACTCGGCCAGCGGCACCTGGTAGCGCTCGCAGAACGCGGCGGTGTCGGCCAGGTCGGGGTCGATCTCGGCGACCTGGATGGCGGAGCCGATCAGGTCCAGGCCGGCGATGGCGTCCCGCACCGGATCGGCCAACAGATCGGGCCGATCCAGCGCGGGTACCAGAGTCAGTGCGTAGCTCACCGGTCCATCGTCGCGAACCCGCGACGGACCGGCGACAGGACGGTCAGCGGCCGAACCTGTCCGGGTCCGGCCCGGTGCGCTGACCGGTGTTCAGCGCCTCGACCGCGGCGAGATCGTCGGCGGTCAGCTCGAAGTCGAACACGTTGATGTTCTCCCGCATCCGGTCCGGGCTGACGGACTTCGGGAACACGATGTTGCCGACCTGCACCTGCCAGCGCAGCACCACCTGGGCGGGCGTCCGGCCGTACTTCTCGGCCAGCCCGGTCAGGGTCGCGTCGCCGAGGATCGAGCCCTTGGCGATCGGCGCCCACGCCTCGGTCGCGATGCCGTGCTCGGCGTGGTAGTTGCGCAGCTCGGTCTGGGTGAGCAGCGGGTGCAGCTCGATCTGGTTGACCGCAGGCACCGTGTCGGTCTCCTTGGCCAGCCGGTCCAGGTGCGCGGGCTGGAAGTTGGACACCCCGATGCTGCGCGCCTTGCCGTCGGCCAGCAGCTTCTCGAAGCCCTTCCAGGTCTGCACGTACCGGTCCAGGTGCGGCAGCGGCCAGTGGATCAGGTACAGGTCCACGTACTCGAGCCGCAGTTTCTTCAGGCTCTCGTCCAGCGCGGAGATCGCCGAGTCGAAGCCGTGGTTCTGGTTGTTCAGCTTGGTGGTGACGAACACCTCGCCCCGGGACAGCCCGGAGTCGCTGATCGCGTCGCCGACGCCCTCTTCGTTGCGGTACATCTGAGCGGTGTCGATGTGTCGGTAGCCGGCCTCGAACGCCTGCCGCACGGTCTGCGCGGTCTGGTCCGGGTCGACCTGGAAGACCCCGAAGCCGAACTGCGGGATCTCGACACCGTTGTTCAGCCGGAGATTTGGTACCTGAGTCATGCCCCGAAATCTACCTGTAATTACCTGATCCTGTGATGGATGGATCTCAGGCGCCGAAGGTGTCCGGGTCCGGCCCGGTGCGATGCCCGGCGTCCATCGCCTCGATGGCGTCCACGTCGTCATCGGCCAGCTCGAAGTCGAACACGTCGATGTTCTCCCGCATCCGGTCCGGGTTGACCGACTTCGGGAACACGATGTTGCCGACCTGCAGGTGCCAGCGCAGCACGATCTGGGCCGCGGTCCTGCCGTACTTGTCCGCGAGCGACGTGATCGTCTGCTCGCCCAGCACCTCGCCCTGGGCGATCGGGCTCCACGCCTCGGTCGCGATGCCGTGCTCGGCGTGGTAGTTGCGCAGCTCGGTCTGGGTGAGCAGCGGGTGCACCTCGATCTGGTTGACCGCCGGCACCGTGTCGGTCTCCTTGGCCAGGCGGTCCAGGTGCGCGGGCTGGAAGTTGGACACCCCGATGCTGCGCGCCTTGCCGTCCGCCAGCAGCTTCTCGAAGCCCTTCCAGGTCTCGACGTAGCGGTCCTGGTGCGGCAGCGGCCAATGGATCAGGTAGAGGTCCACGTAGTCCAGCTGGAGCTTCTTCAGGCTCTCGTCCAGCGCGGAGATGGCCGGGTTGAAACCGTGGGCGTCGTTGTTCAGCTTGGTGGTGACGAACACCTCGTCCCGGGACAGGTCGGACTCCTTGATCGCCGCTCCGACGCCCTCCTCGTTGCCGTACATCTGAGCGGTGTCGATGTGCCGGTAGCCGGCGGCGAACGCCTCCCGGACCGCGCCGGCGGTCTCGGCCGGCGGGATCTGGAAGACCCCGAAACCGAACTGCGGGACCTCCGTGCCGTTGTTCAACCGGATGTTGGGTACCTGGGTCATGCCGGTGAGCTACCCGTCCTCGGCGGCCACTAACCCGCGGGGGCGGCACCGGGTACGGATCCTCGGCCCAACCCACCCGGTCGGGCGGCCCGCCACGGCGCGCGCGGTAACGTCGGAACCCTGATGAGCGCGACCCTGCAGGCCACCGACCTCGCCGCCGGCCACGGCGCACGCACACTGTTCAGCGCACTCAACCTGATCGTCGCGCCCGGCGACGTGGTGGGGCTGGTCGGCGCGAACGGCGCCGGCAAGTCGACCCTGCTGCGGCTGCTCGCCGGACTCGACGAACCCGAGCAGGGCCGGATCGCGCTGGCGCCCCCGGAGGCCACCGTGGGCCTGTTGCGCCAGGAGCCGGACCGGCTCGACGGGGAGACCGTGCGCGACTTCCTGGCCCGCCGTACCGGGGTGGCCGACGCCCAGGCCGCGATGGACGAGGCCGCCACCGAGCTCGGTGAGGGCACCGAAGGGGCGGACGACCGGTACGCCACCGCACTCGAGCGCTGGCTCGCGCTCGGCGGCGCCGACCTGGACGACCGGGTCGACGCGGTCCTCGCCGAGGTGGGGCTCGACAGCGGCGCCGACGCGCTGATGACCGGCCTCTCCGGCGGTCAGGCCGCGCGCGCCGGGCTGGCCACCCTGCTCGCCTCCCGCTACGACGTGCTGCTGCTGGACGAGCCGACGAATGACCTGGACCTGGACGGGCTGGCCCGGCTGGAGGCGTTCGTCGGTGGCCTGCGCGCGCCGGCGGTGATCGTCAGCCACGACCGGGAGTTCCTGGCCAGGACGGTGAACCGGATCGTCGAGCTGGACCTCGCGCAGCAGAAGGTGGGCGTGTACCAGGGCGGCTACCAGGCCTACCTGGACGAGCGGGAGGTCGCCAGGCGGCATGCCCGGGAGGCGTACGAGCAGTACTCCGACACCGTGTCCGACCTGACCGAGCGGGCCCGCACCCAGCGCAACTGGATGGCCGCCGGGGTGCGCAACGCCCGCCGCAAGGCACCGGACAACGACAAGATCGGGCGCAACCTGCGCGCGGAGACCAGCGAGAAGCAGGCCGCCAAGGTGCGCCAGAGCGAGCGGCGCATCGAGCGGCTGGAGGTCGTCGAGGAACCGCGCAAGGAGTGGCAGCTGCGGATGACGATCGCGGCGGCGCCCCGCGCGGGAGCCGTGGTGGCGACCCTGCGCGCCGCCGTTGTCCAGCGCGGGGGCTTCCGGCTGGGGCCGGTGGACGCCCAGGTGGACTGGGCGGACCGGATCGCGATCACCGGGGCGAACGGGTCCGGCAAGTCGACGCTGCTGGCCGCGCTGCTGGGCCGGCTGCCGCTGACGTCCGGCTCGGCCAGCCTCGGGGCCGGCGTGCGGGTCGGCGAGGTCGACCAGGTGCGCGGGCTGTTCCTGGGGGGCCAGTCGCTGGTGGAGGCCTTCCGCGCCGAGGTGCCCACCTGGTCCGAGCCGGACGTGCGCACCCTGCTGGCCAAGTTCGGCCTCACGTCGGTGCACGCCACCCGGCCGGCCGCGTCGCTGTCACCCGGCGAGCGGACCAGGGCCGCACTGGCACTGCTGCAGGCCCGCGAGGTCAACCTGCTGGTGCTCGACGAGCCCACCAACCACCTCGACCTGCCGGCCATCGAGCAGCTCGAGTCGGCGCTGGACTCGTTCCCCGGCACCCTGCTGCTCGTCACCCATGACCGCCGGATGCTGGATACGGTCCGCGTCAGCCGGCGCTGGGCGGTCGCCGACGGCCAGCTGACGGAGAGCTGAACCCCGTGAGTGGCGAGTCGGGTCATGACTCAACTCGCCACTCACGACCTCACGACGGGGCGCGCCAGCGGACCGGGGCGGCGAAGAACGCCCAGCCAGCTCACCGCCCATCGGCGCGCTGTTCGGGTTGGGCAGCAGCGTGCGGTGGATCCCGGGGCCGACGTAGACCCCCGAGCCGTGCCTGAGCCGGACCGCGTCGGTGAGCTGCCGCACGCCGCTGCTCCGCGGGATCAGGCGGACCGGTCGAGGCCGAGCGCGCGCACGGCCAGCTGGGCCAGGTGCACCGGTTCGCGCTGGCCGGCCTGGCGCAGCTGGGTGCGGCAGCTGAAGCCGTCGGCGAGCACCTCGACGCCCGGGTCGGCGGCCCGCACCGCCGGCAGCAGCACCCGCTCCGCGCAGGCCATCGACACCTCGTAGTGCCCCTTCTCGAAGCCGAAGTTGCCGGCCAGCCCGCAGCAGCCGGAGTCGAGCACGGTGGCGTCCACGCCCAGCGCCTTGAGCACGGCGCGGTCGTCGTCGGCGCCCAGGTCGGCGTGCTGGTGGCAGTGCACCTGGACCAGGGCGCGCAGGCCCAGCGCCGGGTCGGACCGCTCGGTGATCTCCTCGGTGTGCCCGGCGAGCACCTCGGCGAACGTGCGCACCGCGCCGGCCAGCTCACCGGCCGCCGCCTCGGCCGGCAACAGCTCGGGCAGGTCGGCGCGCAGTGCGGCCGCGCAGCTGGGTTCCAGCACCACGATCGGCACACCGTCGGCCAACCACGGGCGCAGCGTGGCGAGCGTGCGGCGGAGCACCTTCCGGGCGGCGTCGACCTGGCCGGTGGAGTACCAGGTCAGGCCGCAGCAGACCGGTCCGCCGGGGATCTCGACCCGGTAGCCCAGCGACTCGAGCACCGTGACGGCGTCGTGCGCGATGTGCGGGTCGAAGTGGTCGGTGAAGCTGTCCGGCCAGAGCACGATCCGCCGCCCAGCTCCCCGCGAGTCGGGATTCTTGTCAGGGCGAGTCGCGGATTCCGTCAGGACGGCACGTTCTGACGGAATCCCCGACTCACCCTGACGAAATCCCCGACTCGCGCGGAAGCGGGAGGTGAAGGTGTGCTCGGCGAGCGGTGGGATGTCCCGTTCCGGGGCGATGCCGCCGAGGCGCTTGGCCACCGACGCCAACCGGGGCCGCCGGGCCGCCGCGTTCAGTGGCCGGGCCAGGCCGGGCACCCGCGCGGCCAGCCGCAGCCAGCGCGGCAGCGCGCCCATCGAGTAGTGCGACAGCGGCCGGCGGCGCCCCTTGTACCGCTGTGCCAGGAACTCGGTCTTGTAGGCCGCCATGTCCACGCCGACCGGGCAGTCCCGCTTGCAGCCCTTGCAGGACAGGCACAGGTCGAGTGCCTCGGCCACCTCGTCGGACTGCCAGCCACCCTCGATCACCGACCCGTTGGCCATCTCGAACAGCAGCCGGGCCCGCCCCCGGGTGGAGTGCATCTCCTCGCCGGTGGCCCGGTAGCTCGGACACATCACGCCGCCGCTGGCGGTCACACAACGCCCCACCCCGAGGCAGCGCCGGGTCGCCCTGGTGAAGCTGCCCCGGTCGTGGGCGAAGGCCAGCTGCGGCCGGTCCGGCAGCGTCGGCATGCCGACGAAGACGCGCAGGTCCTCGTCCAGCTTGGCCGGCCGCACCACCCGCTCCGGGTTCATCCTGTCGTCCGGGTCCCAGATGCCCTTGAACTGCTCGAAACCGGCGATGATCTCCTTCGGGTACATCCGGGGCAGCAGCTCGGCGCGGGCCTGGCCGTCGCCGTGCTCACCGGACAGCGACCCGCCGTGGGCCACCACGAGGTCCGCCGCGTCCTCCATGAACGCCCGGAAGTTGGCGATGCCGGCCTTGGTCAGCAGGTCGAAGTCGATCCGAACGTGCAGGCAGCCGTCGCCGAAGTGGCCGTAGTAGACCCCGCGCCGGCCGTGCGTGGCCTGCAGCGCAGCAAACTGACGCAAGTACGAGCCCAACCGCTCCGGCGGTACCGCGGCGTCCTCCCAGCCCGGCCAGGCCTCGCCGCCCTCCGGGGAACGGGTCAGGATGCCGGCGCCGTCCTCCCGGATCCGCCACAGCGCGGCCATCTCCGCCGGCTCGCTGACCACCACGCTGGTCGCGCCGTACGGCTTCATCGCCCTGACCACCGCGTGGGCGGCCGCCTCCGCCTCCGCACGGGTCGCGCCGCCGGTCTCGACGTACAGCCAGCCACCGCCCTCGGGCAGCGCGCGGCTCGCGGTCTCGCCCGGGTGCTGGGCGCGCAGCGCGGCGATCAGCCCGGCGTCCATGCCCTCGATGGTCAGCGGGTGGTGTTCGCGGACCACCATCACGTGGTCGGCGGCCAGGAAGGCGTCGGGGAAGCCGAGCACGGCCAGCGCCCGGGCCGCCGGCGACTCCACCAGCCGCATCGTCGCGCCGAGCACCGTCACGCAGGTGCCCTCGGTACCGACCAGTGCCTTCGCCAGGTTGAACCCGTTCTCCGGCAACAGCTGGTCGAGGTTGTAGCCGGACACGCGGCGGGTCAGCTCGGGGAAGGCGGTGCGCACGTCGTCGCCCAGCCGTTCGGCGAGCTCGCGCAGCGCGTCCGGGATCGCCCCGCCGACCGGGGTGCCCGGGCCGACCGTGAGCCGCTCACCCCGGTAGGTGAGCACGTCCAGGGCGTGCACGTTGTCGACGGTCTTACCCCAGGCCACCGAGTGCGACCCGCAGGCGTTGTTGCCGATCATCCCGCCGAGCGTGCACCGGTTGTGCGTCGACGGGTCCGGGCCGAAGGTCAGCCCGTGCGGCCGGCCCGCATCGCGCAGCGCGTCACACACGACGCCGGGCTCGACGCGGGCGGTGCGCGCCTCCGGGTCCAGCTCCAGGATCCGGTTCAGGTGCTTGAAGTCGAGCACCACGGCGGTGTTCACCGCCTGGCCGCCGATGGACGTGCCGGCCCCGCGGGGCAGCACCGGGACGCCGTGCTCGCGGCACACCGCGATGGCCGCCTCGACGTCGCCGGTGTCGCGTGGGGTGACCACGCCGATCGGCACCCGGCGGTAGTTGGACGCGTCCGCCGACCACATGGCGCGGCTGGCGGCGTCGAACCGGACCGTGCCGCTGACGGCCGCGGTGAGGTCGGCGTTCAGGTCGCGGGTGACAGGGGGAAGGTCGGGCAGGCTCACGTGATCAGTGTGACCCGCCGGCTGAACCGCCCGCGGCCGGTGTCGACGACCCGCGTTTCCCCCCGGTCGCCGGCTTGGCGGCTGGGGCGGCTGGGGCCGCTGGGGTGACTGGAGCAGCTGGGGTGGCCGGCGAGTCCCCTGCGCCGTGCGTGTGCCCGTGCCCGTGGCCATGTCCGTGTCCGCGTCCGTGTCCGGGGCCGTGCCCGGCGGCGGACGGCGCGGCGGCACCCGGCCTCGGGTCGCCCGCGCGCAGCGGCGTGTCGTGGTAGCGGCCCTCGTGCGCGAGAATCGGGCGCTGGTCGCCGGCGATCTCCGGGTACTTCGCCTCCAGCCGCTGTCGGTTCTCCCACTGCCGGCGCATCCGGCCGACGTACTCGGTGTTGCCGTTGTAGACCCCGCGCCAGGTCTGCGGCATCGAGTCCTTGGCCAGCCCGGCGTCGGCCTGCCCGCCCAGGCTGAACCCGGCCGGGATCTTGCGGGTGGCGCCGCCGCAGCCGGGGCAGGCGGGCGCCGCCGCGTCGAACGAGGTCAGCTGCTCGAAGCGCAGCCCGCACTCCCCGTCATCGGCGCAGCGGTAGACGTAGATCGGCACAGCGGGACCTCCCGGAGTCGTGAGTGGCGAGTGGTCCCCGGGGACCACTAGCCACTCACGGGCTACCAGTTCGTGATCGAGTTGGTGAGGATGTTGGCGATGTCGTCCTCGGTCGGCGTCTTCGGGCAGGTCGCCAGCAGCCGCTGCTGCTTCATCGTCCCGGGCACCAGGTCCGGCACGTCCGACTCGGAGTAGCCGACGCCGCCGATGCCGTTCGGGATGTCGATGTCCCGCATCAGCCTGATCAGCACCGAGGGCAGCTGCTCGCTCGGGTCGTTGTGCTTCTCCGCGTCCGGGTCCATCAGCGCGGCGGCCCGCAGGTGCCGCTCCGGGGCGCTGGAGAAGGAGAACCGGAACGCCTCCGGCGCGGTCAGCGACACCGACTGGCCGTGCGGCACCATCGGCTCGTCCGGCGGGTAGCCGGCCGGGACGTAGTCCTTGACCATGCCGGCGATCGGGTAGGCGTTGGCGTGCGGGATGTGCACCCCGGAGTTGCCGAAGCCCATGCCGGCGAAGGTCGCGGCCATCATCATGTTCGAGCGCGCCTCGAGGTGGTCCGCGCCGTGGTGCACGGCGGTGCGGAACGAGCGCGCCAGCAGCTCCATGGCCCGCTCGCACCACAGGTCCGACACCGGGTTCGAGCCGCAGTAGGTGACCCGTTCCTCGGGCTGCTTGCGGTCGAAGCTGGTGTAGTACCGGGCGGTGTAGCTCTCCAACGCGTGGCAGACGATGTCCATCCCGGAGGCCGCGGTGACCTCGGCCGGCAGCGACATGGTCAGCAGTGGGTCGATCACCGCGAGGGTGGGCCGCAGCCGCCAGTGGCTGATGCCGGTCTTGACCTTCATGGACAGGATGTCCAGCACGCACATCGCGGTGGACTCCGAGCCGGTGCCGGCCGTGGTCGGGATCGCGATGAGCGGCTTGAGCTGCCCTTCGGGCACCCGCGCGTTGCCGATCGGCTTGTTGATGTAGTCCATCAGCTCGCCGGGGCTGCTGGTCAGCAGGTTGATCGCCTTGGCGGTGTCGATCGCCGAGCCGCCGCCGACCGCCACGAAGCCATCCCATCCGTGGTCACCGCCCTGTGCGCGGGCGTACTCCACCGCCTTGTTCATCGAGTCGTCGGTCGGCTCGACGTGCACTCCGTCAAAAATCTCCGACTCGATCTTGTAGCGGCGCAGGTTGTCCGCGATGCGCTGCGGGGCGCCGAGGGAGTTGACTCCCGAGTCGGTCACGATCAGGACCCGCCGCACCCCGTAGCCGGACATCTCGAAGCCCACCTCGTCGGCGGCCCCGGCGCCGAACTTCAGCGGCGGCGCACCCCAGGTGAAGATCGTCTCCTCGGTGAGCTCCACGCCCGGGTAACTCATGTGTAGGACTCCTTGGGAGCCACTCTCAGCTGGTGGATCTGCTCGGCGTCGTGCCCGAAGACCATCGTCGCGTTGGTCTGTTCCTGGATGCCGCGCAGCTTCTCGACCGAGGAGTAGAAGTCCTCCAGGTTGTTCACGATCGCCGCCGGCGTGGCGGGCGGCCCGAAGCTCTCACCCATGTACACCGCGTCCGAGGTGAAGATCATCGTGCCGGAGTCGGCCAGGTCCACCTGCATCGACATGGTGCCGACGGTGTGCCCGGGCGTCTCGATCAGCTTCACGCCGGGCAGGAACTCGGCGTCCCCGGAGACGGTCTGGAACTCCAGCCCCTCGTAGTCGGTCTTCAGGTGCGCGCCGGTGAAAAGGCCGTCGAAGCCGAACGCGAACTCCTTCTCCCGCTCGTGGCAGACCAGCTTGGCATTCGTGTTCTTGAACATCTGGGCGTTGCCCGCATGGTCGAAGTGCAGGTGCGACAGGATCACGTAGTCGATCTCGTCCAGGCCGACGCCCATCTGGTTCAGCCGCGAGTCGAGGTACTCGTCGTCGGCGACCTTGTCGTAGGGGAAGAAGTCCTGCAGGCCGGTCGGCCCCCAGCGCTCCTCCCAGTCGCGCGGGCAGCTGGTGTCCCAGAGAATCTTGCCCTCGTCCGTCTCCACCAGAACGCAGTGTGTGGGCACGTCCACCCACGGCTGCGGGGCGTCCTTGTGGTGACGGTCGGTGATGGAGCGCCCGGGCTTGAGAAGCAACCAGGTCAGATCGGCGCTCATCGCCCCACAGGGGATGACGCTCACCTTGTTCGCAGTCGCCATGGCGGGGTCCCTTCGACACTGAGAGGGGTGCGGCTCGATCCGACAGTGGCATGCCACATGCCACTCGTCAATCTGTGTGCACCTGTTGATCAAGTCTCGATTTGAGACTTGAAGAACAGGTGGGAGCACCGTCAGGACGGCTCGGAGGAGGTCCACCCCAGGTCCACGTCCACCGCGCCCACCTCGTCGCCGGCCTCCTGCGCGACCAGCAGCTCAGCGGTGTGCAGGATGTGCGCGCGCATCGCCTCGGCGGCCCCGTCCGCGTCGCCGGCCAGCACCCGGTCCAGCACGGCGCGGTGCTCGGCGACGATGCCCTCCAGTGTCCGGGACTGGTGCGCGGTGGACACACCCCGGCGCAGCACCATGTCGCGCAGCCCGTCGACGTACTCGGCGAGGCGGCCGTTGCCGGAGGCCTCCAGGAGCAGCCGATGGAACCGCCGGTCGTGCTCCCACATCCGGAACTCGTCGTCGGCCGCCGCCGCCTTCTCCATCGCGGCGAACACCTGGCGCAGCTCGCGGGTGGTGGTCGCGCTCAGCAGCTTGACCGCGCGGCGGGTGGCCGGCACCTCCAGCAGCAGCCGCAGCGCGAAGACCTCTTCCAGGTCGTGCAGGGAGGTCTGCAGGATGCGCACGCCCCGGTTGCGCTCGAAGCGCACCATGCCCTGTTGGGCGAGCTTGATCAGCGCCTCGCGGACCGGCGTGCGGGAGATCCCCAGCTGACCGGCCAGGGTGGCGACGGAGTGCAGGGTGCCCGGCGGCAGCTCTCCGGTGATCACCGCGGCACGCAATGCATCGAGCACCTGCGCGTTGACGGAGGCGGACTGGCGTACCTGCTTCACCGGCCCCGCCGGGCGTCCGGGCGGCCGCCGAGCAGTGCCAGGCCACGGCCGATCATCGACTGAGCGTGGCACGCCACCTGGCGGCGGTCAACGAGCTCGCCGAGGGCCCCCGACTGCTCCGTATGGTGCGGGACGGGTTACCCCGGTTGGCGGTGTGCAAGCGGCGCGCGACGGCCACGGCGCTCCACCGCGGGCGCCCTGGCGCCCACAACTGCCCGAACTACCTCCTCTCAGGTGACACGCGTCATACCCCGATCGGGTGGCAATGCGAGGCGTGGACGGCTTGGGACGCTAGGGACTGCTGTGCCTAATCAACACTTGCGTTAGCAGTAGTTGCGAGCGGAATCACTGTGCGCCGGCTCACGAAAGTGTCGTGACCTGCGGAAACAACAAAGCATCCGGGTTGAATTTCATCAATGTAATTCGAATGGCCTAGTGGCCCAAGCGGGGGCTAACAGCCCGCGACATTGGTCCGACAGTCGCGAATGGAATGTGCCGCAGTATCGAGCCCAGGAATTCGTCGTTAACCCAGTCAAGAGGCCGTGCCGTAGGTGATGCACGGCCGGCGCAGCAAGCGATTGGGGGATGTCGCCATGGAGCTCAGGTCCGACATTGCTGCCGCGACGACCCGCATGACATCGGGCTACGAGGTTCAGCGCGAGATCCGTCAGCTCGCCGCGTACCTGCGTGAGGGCGAGACGGTCCAGCGGCTGGCCGCCGGCATCTACGGCGCCGGTGCAGGGCTGCTCGCGGTGACCGACTACCGGGTCCTCCTGCTCCGGGACGGCCGCAGCGGGCAGGCCAGCGAGGGTTTCCCGCTGGAGCGGGTGTCCGCCGCCGAGTGGACCGCCGATGGTCCCCTGGGCACCATCACGGTCTCCGACTCCAACACGACCGCCGAGCTCCGGGACGTGCCGACCGCCGACGGTGCCGAAGTGGTCGGTTTCATCCGCTCGCTGACCGAGCCGCAGGCCAACGTGCCGCCGAGCAGGCGCTGGACGAACTTCGCCACGCCGCGCGGGATCGCCCCCGCCGGCCCGGGCGCGACCGGACCGGTCGCGCCGCTCGCCGACAACTCCGGCCCGAGCCGCACCTGGCCACCGTCGCGGGCGGTGCCCACCCAGTCCGGGGTCGAGCGCACCGGCCCGGGCGGCGGGCCCTCCCGGATCGCCGCCCAGCACGCCGGTGGCTACCCCACACCGGCGCAGTACGCGCCGAACTCCACCGCCTCGGCGACCGCTGACGCCCTCACCAGGGGCGCGGTGCCGATCTCGGTACTGGCCCGCACCACGGCGATCCCGGCCCAGCAGCTGTCGGTGGAGCAGTCGCGGGTCGAGCAGTCCGCCGAACAGTTCACCGTGGAGCAGTCCAGGGTCGAGCGGTCGGTCGAGCAGCCCTGGGTGGGACAGTCCCGGGCCCAGCACTCCGTCGAACAGCACCCGGTCGAACAGCACCCCGTCCAACAGCACTCCGTCGAACAGTCGCTCGAGCAGTCCCGGGTGGAGCGCTCCGGCCCGATCGGCAGCCCGGATGTCATGGCCGGCGAGGTGCCGGTCAGCCTGTTAGCCGCCGAGGCCACCGTGTCCCTGCACGCCGCACCGGCCGGCGAGGACCTGACCGGCTCGGATGCCGAGGCGACCATGGCGGTCCCGAGGGCCGGCGCGGAGCCGACCGACGAGGCGGTGGCCGACGGCGAACGGCCGCAGCCGATCAGCTGGAGCGCGCCCGCGCAGTCCCGCGGCGGCGCGGCACCCGGGAGCACCGAGTCGCGCACCGTGAACCTGCACCGGCCGGTGCGCCTCGAGGCCAGGAACCGGCCGCCGAACGCCGAACCCGGCACCGGCCCCGGCGCACTCGCCCGGAGCAAGAAGTGGATCTGGCTCGGCGCCGGCGCGGCCGGGCTGATCGGGCTGGCCGCACTCGGCAGCGCGAAGCTGATCTCCACCGGCGAGCCCGGCCCGGCCTCGGTCAACCCGGCCCCGGCCGCGGTGGACTCGGCGGTCGGCCCGGTGGTCACCATCACGAAGGTCATCGACGGCGACACCGTCGAGGTGTCCGGGCCGGTCAACGGCACCGTCGAGGTGCTCGGCATCGTGGCGCCGCGGCTGGACAAGGACCAGTGCGGAGCGACCACGTCGAAGGCCTTCGCGGTCAAGACGCTGAACAACGCCACGGTCACCCTGGTCACCGACCCGTCCCAGCCGGCCACCGACCACGGCGGCAACAGGCTCGCCTTCCTGCGGCTGCCGGACGGCGCGGACTACTCGGTGGTCGCGGTCGAGGCAGGCATGGCCCGCTACTACGAGAGCCCGCAGCCGGTGGGCAACGCCGCGGCCATCAAAGCGGCCGAGGCGGACGCCGAGAAGAAGGGCGCCGGGCTGTGGGCCGCGCCGTGCCACGGCAAGTTCAGCGGCACCGGCACGACCAGCGGATCGAGCAGCGGCACGACCAGCGGATCGAGCACCGGCACCGGTGCCTCGCACGCCTCCGAGACGACCTCGGTGAAGCCGAACTCGACCCGGACGAGCCGGGTCACGTCCGAGGATGCCTCGACCGCCGGCAACTGAGTCAGCGCCCCGCGCCGGTCCCCCGGCCCGCGCGGGCGCACCCGGCGCCACCGCCCAGTCACGGCCAGACCCGGCCCTGACTGGGCGGACCCATATTGTGGTGCCCCGTGAGCACTGAGACTTCGGTGTCGGAGACCTTCGACCCAGCCGCCTGGCGGCAGATCGACGGCTTCGACTTCGCCGACATCACCTACCACCGCCACGTCCAGCACGGCATCGTGCGGATCGCGTTCAACCGGCCCGAGGTCCGCAACGCGTTCCGCCCCGGCAGCGTCGACGAGCTCTACCGGGCGCTGGACCACGCCAGGATGAGCTCCGACGTGGGCTGTGTGCTGCTGACCGGGAACGGCCCGGCCCCCAAGGACGGCGTGTGGGCCTTCTGCTCCGGCGGTGACCAGCGGATCCGGGGGCGCACCGGCTACCAGTACGCCAGTGGCGAGACCGCCGACACGGTGGACCCGGCACGGGCCGGCCGGCTGCACATCCTGGAGTGCCAGCGGCTGATCCGGTTCATGCCCAAGGTGGTCATCGCCGTGGTCAACGGTTGGGCGGCCGGCGGTGGGCACAGCCTGCACGCGGTGTGCGACCTCACGCTGGCCTCGGCCGAGCACGCCCGGTTCAAGCAGACCGACTCCGACGTGGGCTCCTTCGACGGCGGCTACGGGTCGGCGTACCTGGCGCGGCAGGTCGGCCAGAAGTTCGCGCGCGAGATCTTCTTCCTCGGCCGGACCTACACCGCCGAGCAGATGCACCAGATGGGCGCGGTCAACGAGGTGGTGCCGCACGCCGACCTCGAGGCCACCGCGATCCAGTGGGGCCGCGAGATCAACAGCAAGTCACCGACCGCACAGCGGATGCTCAAGTACTCGTTCAACCTGATCGACGACGGCCTGGTCGGCCAGCAGCTGTTCGCCGGCGAGACGACCCGGCTGGCCTACATGACCGACGAGGCCGTCGAGGGTCGGGACGCGTTCCTGCAGAAGCGTGCGCCCGACTGGTCCGCCTACCCCTGGTACTACTGACCCCGTGAGTGGCGAGTGGTCCCACGGGAGCATTCGCCACTCACGACCAAACGAGGTGCACAGATGCAGGTGGTGCGGTGTGACGGTTCGCCGGCGTCGGTCGCGGAGCTGACCCGGGCGCTGGCCGAGGCGCTGGCCGGCGGCCCGGCGGTGCTGCCGGTCGACGCCGCCGTCCCCGAGGGCGGCACCGGCGGCGGCACCGGCGGCGGCACCGGCCTCGACCGGACCGCCGCCCTGCCCGACCCCGGGCCCGGTGCGGCCCTGGTCATCGAGACCTCCGGGTCCACCGGCGGCCCGAAGCGGGTGGTGCTGTCCTCGGCCGCGCTGCGTGCCTCGGCGGCCGCGACCCACCGGCGGCTCGGCGGCCCGGGGCACTGGCTGCTCGCGCTGCCGGCGCACCACGTCGCGGGCGCCCAGGTCATCTCCCGGGGACTGATCGCCGGGCACCGCCCCACCGTGCTCGACAGCGCGGGCGGGTTCCGTCCGGAGCGGTTCGGCGCCGTCGCCGGCGAGCTGCTGGCCGCCACCACCGGCGAGCGCCGCTACACCTCGCTGGTGCCCACCCAGCTGCACCGGGTGCTCGGTGCGGAGGGTGGCAGCGCATTGGCCGCGCTGCGCGGCTTCGACGCGGTGCTGGTGGGCGGGGCCGCGGCGCCTCGGTCCCTGCTCACCGAGGCTCGCGCCGCCGGCGTCGCCGTGGTCACCACCTACGGCATGAGCGAGACCGCCGGCGGCTGCGTGTACGACGGGACGCCGCTGGACGGCGTGCGGGTCCGGCTCGACCCGGCCGACGCCCGGATCTCACTGTCCGGCCCGATGCTGGCCAGCGGCTACCTCGGCGACCCGGCGCGCACCGCTGAGGTGTTCGGCGACGGCTGGTTCCACACCTCCGATCTGGGCCACTGGGACCCGGACGGTCGGCTCCAGGTGCTCGGCCGGGTCGACGATGTGATCATCACCGGCGGCGAGAAGGTGCACCCGGCCGCCGTGGAGCGGGTACTGACGGCGCAGCCGGGGGTGCGCGCGGCCTGCGTGGTCGGGCTGGCCGACCCGGAGTGGGGACAGTTGGTGGCCGCCGCGGTGGTCTGCGCCGACCAGGCCGGCCTGGACGCCGGTGGGCTGGGCAACGCGGTCCGCGCCGAGCTGGGGGCCGCCTCGGTGCCCCGGCTGATGCGCGAGCTGGCCGAACTGCCGGTACGCGGGATCGGCAAGCCGGACCGGGCCGAAGTGGTCCGACTGCTCGCCGGCAGTCACTGAGCTCCAAATCGCCGGTGCCCCGGGGCTCGCCGAGTGCGCTGTGGGCGGCCGGGCGGCGCCGACCCGGGACAGCCCGGGCACACCACCCACCTCAGGAATCCCACAGAGAGACACGTGCCACTCAATGATTCATTCGTCAACTGCGTCGCATTCACTCGTCAAGAGAATTTGATACCGAGAACATTCGCTATCCGCGCCGGCCGGATCCCCGAGTCGGGCGCCTAGTCCTCCGTTCGGGTGGGCACACCCCGGCCCGATCCGCAACTCGAAAGCGAGTCCGGAGTGGATTCGCGCACTGATTACCACGGCGATCCATTAAGTGACGGAAGTTAGGTATTGGCATCGGCAAGCCTCACCAACCCCGCGACGGCGCGCCGGACCGGCGGACATCGCCCGCGACGTGCCCTGACCTCCCTCCCCCGCGGGCCGGTACACGTTCCGGGCACTCACCGTGGGTTGATTGACCATTACAGATCTTTTCGATCAACTCTCGCCGTGCCCGGCAGGCTCTCCTCCGCCCTGCTCACCGCGCTGTCCACTCTGCTGGCGAGCGCGCTCACCGCCGCGCCCGTCGCGCCCGCTGGTCCGGATGCGGCCGCCCCGCCCGCCGGTGTGGACTGGGTGGCCAACCTGGACCAGGGCCACGGGGTCGGCGTCGCCTATGCCAACGGGGCGCTCCGGCTCACCGCCGCCACCGGCCTGCTCACCCTGCCGGCCCGCCCGCTCGCCCAGCCGGTCGGCCGGCTCAGCACCCAGCTCGACGCGGCCACCCCACCCGGCGGCACCGCCGAGGTCGATGTGCGCGGCCGGCTGCCCGGTGGCCGCTGGACCGAATGGCTGCCCACCCGGCCGAACGCTCCGACCACACTGCCCGGCCCGAGCAGCCTGGTGCAGCTGCGGGTGCTGCTGACCGCACCGGCGGCGGGAGCCGGTGCCGCGCGGCCCGAGGTGCGCGGGCTCCGGGTGCACGGTGAGGTGGTACCCGGCCAGCGGGTCGCCGCGCCGGCCCAGGCGATCGGCTACCGGGTGTTCGCCACCCGCGAGGGCCTGGTGGACGGGCACACCGCCAATGGGCACCAGATCGTCCCGCACGACCTGTTCGTGGCACTGCCCTCATGGCGCTCGCTGGCCGACGAGGACGGCTCCGAGTACAGCGTCAAGGTGTGCGCGGCCGGCGGCAGGTGCGCGTGGGCCCCGGTCTGGGACGTCGGGCCGTGGAACACCAGGGACGACTACTGGAGCGGGCACCGGGAGCAGTGGCACGACCTGCCTCAGGGCGTACCGGAGGCGCAGGCCGCGTACCGCGACGGGCACAACGACGGCAAGGACGGCACCGGGCGCACCGTGGGCAACCCGGCCGGGATCGACCTGTCGGACGGGTTGTTCGACGCGGCGCTCGGGCTGACCGACAACTCCGAGGTCACCGTGAGCTACCTGTGGACCGGCGGCCCGGCGCTGAGCACGGTGGACGCCGGCGAGCCGCAGACCGACAGCGGCGCGGCGAGCACCGCCACCGGCACGAGCACCGCCACCGGCACGGGCACCGGCACGAGCACCGCCACCGGCACGAGCACCGCCACGAGCACCGCCACCGGCGGGGGCGGGCTCAGCACGGAGCAGGCCGTCGCGGTGCGCAGCGCTCCGGCCGCCGGCGCGCCGACCGTCGGTGTGGCGGCCGACAAGGCCGGCGTGCCGGTCGAGTGCGGCACGCCCAACGGCTGGCTCCGGATCGGCGCGGACCAGTACCTGCCGGCCAGCGCGGTCGACCTGGCCGACGACACCGCCGTCGGACCGTGCTGATGCCCGCGCCGCCTACCCCGCGCCGATCCCCGCGCTGATCACCCGCGGCGGACCCGGTGACGATCTCCGTCCCGATCTCTGTGACGATCCGCGCGCGCTGATCTCCGCGGCCGCCGTGCCAGGTACGGTGATCCGGTGGCGACCGTGGCGCAATGGGTGCAGGGCGCCCGACCCCGCACCCTCCCGAACGCGGTGGCCCCGGTGCTGGTCGGGACCGGCGCGGCGATCGGCGCCGGCGCGGTGCGGCCGGGCTTCGCGCTGCTGGCGCTGCTGGTCGCGGTGGCGATGGTGATCGGCGTCAACTACGCCAACGACTACTCCGACGGAACCCGGGGCACCGACGACGACCGGGTCGGCCCGCTGCGGCTGGTCGGCTCCGGGGTGGCCGCCCCGAGCACGGTCCGCACCATGGCGTTCGGCTGGCTGGGGTTGGCGATGCTGGCCGGTGTGGTGCTGGTGGCGCTGAGCGGGAAGTGGTGGCTGCTTCTCGTCGGCGCGGTCTGCGTACTCGGCGCGTGGTTCTACACCGGCGGCAAGCACCCCTACGGCTATCTCGGCCTCGGCGAGGTTGCGGTGTTCCTGTTCTTCGGCCCGGTCGCCGTGTTAGGTACCGCCTACGTGCAGAGTGGCCCGCCGGGCACGCTGAGCCTGATCGGGGCCATCGGCGTCGGCATGCTGTCCTGCTCGGTGCTGGTGGCGAACAACCTGCGGGACATCGAGTCGGACCAAGAGGTCGGCAAGCGCACCCTCGCGGTTCTGCTCGGCGACCGCGGCACCCGGCGCCTCTACGCCGCGCTGGTCGGCATACCGATGCTGCTCAGCCTGGTCGGCGCGATCGCCAACCCGTGGCTGCTGCTCGGCCTGATCGCCGCGCCGCTGGCCTACTCACCCGTTCGGCGGGTGCTGAACGGAATTCGGGGACGCGACCTCATCGCCGTCCTGGGCAGCTCCGGTGCGGTGATGCTGGTCTGGTCGCTCGGCACCGCCGTCGGCCTCGCCCTGGCCCTCCTGGACTGAAACGTCCTGGACCGGACCGCCCGGAGCCGCACCGGCCTGAACCGCGCCGGCCTGAACCGAGCTGTCCCGCTCCGGCGCCTCTTGCGCACCGCTCAGCTGCGACCGCAGCCGGGCCTTCTGCTCCTTGCGCCGCTGGCCGGTGACCGCCATGGCCGCGTCCAGCTCCCGGCGCAGCTTCGGGAACAGCACCAGTGACAGCGGCAGCGCGACCACCAGTGCCACCATCACCGCAACCAGCAGCGGCACTCCGACCAGCACCAGCACCACCGTCAGTGCGGCCACCAGGGAGAGTCGGGCCGAGCCGTAGCGCGCGATGGCTACGCCCAGTGAGCGCGGCGGCGAGTCAAGGGGGGAGACTGGCGATTGAGGGGGCTCGGATGTCACACGACGAGCCTACGGATAACCCACTCGAGAGCCCCGCCGCCCGGCAAGTCTGACCCGATCGGTCACTGTGTGGTGAACGAGTGGCTGGCCTTCACCCCAGCAGAACCCCGGCTGAGTTAGCCTCATGGAAGGAGGTGGTCGACATGCTGTTCCTCATCGCGCTGGCCGCCGCGGCAATCGTTGGCTTTGTGCTGTGGAAGGCGATGACCGATCAGCCGTCTCGGACGTCGACCCGTTCCAACGCACCGCGCCGCTCCGCCGCGCCAGAGGATGACCCGGAGTTCCTGCGGCAGCTCGACGAGCGGCTGCGACGCGAGGGCGAGGACCCGCCCCGCCGGCGCTGAGCGGGTTCGCCTGGCTCAGGACCTGAGCGGGTTCGCCTTGCTCAGCACCTGAGCGGGTTCGCCTTGCTCAGCAATTGGTCAAGCGAACCTCAAGTCTTCGTCAACTCCGCCCAACCGCCGACCGGCCGGGCATAGTCTGCCGACCAGGATGTTCGGTCGCGAAGCCCGGCTACAGCGGTGATCTCGCCGCGCCCCGGCTCGAGCTCGGCCGACGTTCGCCGGCTCTGAAGGGGGGAGTCGGCGGACGTCGGTCCACCGAGCCCCTCCAGCCAGCGCGGTCCGTAGGTCAGCACGGTTCGTAGGTCAGCGCGGTGCGTCCCGGTCAGGCCGGTGCGTGCGGGAAGGCGTCCGCCACCGAGGCGGCCAGCTCCAGCAGCGCGACCCGGGTGGCCGGCGACAACCGGTCGAGGTCCAGCTCGGCGCCCTCTTCCAGGTGGCTGTCGTACGGGATGCGGACCACCTTGCGGCAGCGCGCCGCGAAGTGCTCGGCCACCCGGTCCAGGTCGACCTGCCCGGAGGACCGGCGCACCGAGTTGATCACGGCGACCGAGTTGCCGACCAGTTCGCCGTGCCCGTGCGCGTCCAGCCAGTCCATGGTGGCCGAGGCGCTGCGCGCGCCGTCGATCGAGCCTGACGACACGATGACCAGCGCATCGGCCAGCCCGAGCACGCCGTACATCGCGGAGTGCATCAGCCCGGTCCCGCAGTCGGTGAGCACGATGTTGTAGAAGTGCTCGAGCAGGGTCACCGTGCGCCGGTAGTCCTGCTCGCTGAACGCCTCGGAGACCGCCGGGTCCTGCTCGCTGGCCAGCACCTCCAGCCGGGACGGCCCCTGCGAGGTGTAGGCCCGCACATCCGTGTAGCGGCGCACCCGCTGCGAGTCACGCAGCAGGTGGCGGACCGTGGCGCTGGTCTCCAGCGGGATCTTCTGGCTGAGCGTGCCCCGGTCCGGGTTGGCGTCCACCGCGATCACCCGGTCGCCGCGCAGCGAGGCGAACGTGGCGCCCAGTGTCGCGGTGACCGTGGTCTTGCCGACGCCGCCCTTGAGGCTGAGCATGGCGATCTTGTAGCAGCCGGCGAGCGGTTGGTTGACCTCGGTGGTCAGCTCGCGCTGACGCAGGTCGATCGGCCCCTCACCCAGGTTGATCAGGCCACCGGACAGGCCGAACAGCACACGCCGCCAGCCGGTCCTCGGCGGGCGGCGGGCCGGCCGCAGCAACCGCGCCGTGTTCAGGTCGCCACGGTCGCGCAGCTCCCCGGTGCGGGCCCGCTGCGCCTGCTGCGCGGCGAGCGCGCCGGGCTCCACCCAGCGGGCCGCCGGCCTCGGCTCCTCCGGCCGGGGCGCCGGTGCCGGCTCGGCGGGGCGGGGGGCCTCCGGCTCCGGCCAGCTGGCGACCACCGGCTCGCGGTAGCCGGTCGGCGTCGCCTCCTCCGGCGGGGCGTACCGGCCGTTGGTCCACGTCTCCGGCCGCACCGGGCCGAGTTCGAAGTCCTCGTCCTCCTCGGTGTGCACCTCGGGGCCGGCGGCGGGCGGCTCGATCTGGGTCACCGGTACGGCACCGGCGTGCGGATCGGGCCAGGCGGGCGGCGCCGGGGTGACGGGCGGCGGGGTGACGGGCGGCTGCGTGGGGGCCGGCGGTTCGGGCTGCTCGACGGCGCGCTGCTCATCGCCGACGTCGGACGGGACGGGCCAGGAGGGGTGCCGGGCGGCGCCGGGGTCGACCGGTGCGGGCCACGAGGGCGGCGTCTCGGTCTCGCTGCCGGCTTCGGCCGACGTCTCGAACCAGGACGGGTGCCGCTCGGTCCTGGCCGACCGGACCGGTGGTGGCTCGACCGGGTGCGGCGGGGCGCCCGCGCCGTTGGCGGGTACCCGGATCGCGTCGAGCAGGCTCTCCAGCTCGTCGGTGTGGCGCATCGCGTTCGGCGACACAATCGCAATCGGCGACACGGCCGGCGACACGGCCGGCGACGGTTCGCGGCGGGTCTGCTCCGGCACCAGGCCGGCCGGCAGCGGGCGTTCGGCGCCGGCCACCGGCCGGAGCGGGATACCTCTCGGCGGGGTCTCGGCGGCGGGGTCGATCTGGTCGACGTGGGCCCAGCTGTCGTCACCCCACGCGTCCTCGGGGTACTCCTCGTCGGCCTCGGGAAAGGCGTCAGGCCTGCTCCCGGCCTCGGGGTGGCCTTCCAACCGGGGCTCGATCGCCCGGTCAGCGCCCGCCTCGACCGGCGAGTCAGCCGTTGTCCCCGTCTCGGTCAGAGCCCGCTGGGAGTCCTCGTCGAACTCCGACTTACCCCACCCTCGGCCCTGGGCCAGGTGCCCCACCGTGCCGGGTGGGTACTCCTGCTGCGCCTGATCCACCGTTCTCCTCTACCCCATCACCGTCGCTGGTGCTCGCGACCAACCCCGGCGACGGTAGTCCGGAGCTGCGCCCGACGCGAGTGTGCCCGCTCAACCCAACCCGGCGTAGGAGTGCAGCCCGGTGGTGACCAGATTGATGAAGAACAAGTTGAACAGCACGGCGGCCAGCCCGAAGACGTTGATCCAGGCCGCCCCGCCGGCGCGCCAGCCCGCGGTGGCCCTGGCGTGCAGGTAGCACGCGTAGACGACCCACACCACGAACGCCACCGTCTCCTTGGGGTCCCAGCCCCAGAACCGACCCCAGGCCGCCTCCGCCCAGATCGCGCCGCAGATGATGGCGAACGTGTAGAGCGGGAAGGCGAAGATCGTGACCCGGTACGCCGCCCGGTCCAGGGTGTCCGCCGACGGGAGCGCGTCGAGCCAGCCGCCGCCGACGCCGTGCCTGCGCAGCAGGAACAGCACGCTGGCCACGCCGGCGACCATGAGCAGCCCGGACGCCAGACTGACGGCGGTGACGTGGATCGTCAGCCAGTAGGACTGCAGCGCCGGCACCACCGGGGCGGGCTTGACGTAGAGCGCGCTGCCGGCGAGGAACAGCAGGACCTCCACCGGGAGCAGCACGAACGCGCCGAGCGGGCGCAGCGAGGGGTTGCGGCGCAGCAGGTAGAGCCAGGTCAGCACGGCCATCAGCCCGGCGGCCGAGATGAACTCGTACATGTTGCCCCACGGCCAGCGCTCGACCGCGATGCCGCGCACGACTACCGAACCGATGTGCACCAGCACGCCCAGGACGGTCAGCGCCACACCCATCCGGCCGAACCGCTCCGGCAGGGACCGGGTCCGCTCGTCCGGCCCGGTCGGCCCCGTGCCGGTCGGACCCGCGCCAGCCGCCTCGGTGCCCGCGCCGGCGGCGACGCCGACCGTGGCACCGACCGTGGCGCCGACCGTGGCCAGCGCCACCGGGGTGCGGGTGCGCGCGTACTCGCCGAGGTGCAGCACCATCGCCAGCAGGTAGATCCCGACCGCGGCGTGGAAGGCGTAGTCGCTGTAGGTCGCCAGCGCCATGTTGACGGGCATCAGGCCGAGCCTCCCCGATCTCGCGTGCCGTCCGGCCGCGGTTGGTTCGTGTTCTCACTCATGTCGACAGCCCCGGAGCCGAGCAGGGCCGCCCGCAACCGGGCGAACTCCTCGCCGTAGCCGGCCTGGTCGGTGCGGGCCAGGCCGCCGATCTCCATCACCGTACGTCCCGGCTCGGCCGCCTGATCGGCCGGGCGGATCCGGGCCCAGAACCGGCGCCGCTTGATGGTCAGCGAGGTACCCAGCCCGAGCAGGATCAGCACGGCGAACACCAGCACGAACTTCTCCGCCGGATCGTGCGAAATCTGCAGGTCGACCCACTGGGTGACGTTGTCGAAGCGCACCGTGGTCCCGTCGTCCAGCCTGACCTGGTCGCCCTCGAACAGGTTCTGCCTGGCCACCCGCTTCAACGCGCCGGACTGCAGCTGCGCCTGGGACACCTCGAAGATGGACTGGCCGCGCCCGTCGTCGAGGCCGAGGTCGCCGCGCAGCACGTCCACCGCGACCTCGGGGTGCAGCGGGGCCGGGAACACCGAGGTGATCACCTTGCCGCCGGAGGAGGTGGGCGCGAGCAGCCCGGTGACGGCGATCTGGTTGCGCCGCCGGCTGGCCTCGTCCGGCAGCCCGGGGCGGTCGAACTTGGTGGCGCCCTCGGAGAGCAGGGTCGTCTGGTCGGCGGGTTTCCACTGGATGGTCTGGGTGCGGGCGGTGCCGTCCGGGAAGGTCACGGTGAAGGTCGGCGCGTACCCGTGGCCGAGCAGGTAGACCCGGTCCCCCGCCAACCGCAGCGGCGAGTTCACCTTCAGCTGGTACGGCCGCCACGGGCCGCTCGCCCCGGCTGCCAGGTCCGCACCGGCCTGGTAGCCGATACCGGCCTCGTAGTGCTCGGGCTGGCCGTTCGGCAGGTACGTCGCGTCGAAGGTGTCCACCTTCACGCAGAACGGGTTCAGCGAGGTGCCGTCCACCAGGTTGCCGGCGGTGAACGAGTCATAGCCCAGGATGCCGCTGTTGCAGAACTGGTTGCCGCCGGTGAGCACGATGACCTGGCCCTCGTACCCGAACAGCTTGCCCACCGCGAAGCCGACCAGCAGCCCGACCAGCGCCAGGTGGAACACCAGGTTGCCGGCCTCGCGCAGGTAGCCCTTCTCGGCGGACACCGTGTAACCGCCGGCGCCGTCCGGCTCCTCCCGCACCCGCCAGCCCCGCAGCCGGGCCCGAACCTGGCCCAGCGCGTCCTCGGGTGGGCCGTCGACGAGCGCCGACGCGTGGTGCGGCAGCCGGAACAGGTTCCGAGGCGTGGCCACCGGCCGGGCCCGGCTGGCCTTGGCGTACTCCAGGTTGCGCGGCAGCAGGCAGCCGATCAGCGACACGAAGAGCAGCAGGTAGATGGCCGCGAACCACGGGCTGGCGAACACGTCGAAGAAGCCGAGGCGGTCCAGCAGCGGACCGAGCCAGGGGTGTTGCTGGCGGTACTCGGTGATCTTGGCCGGGTTCAGCGAGCGCTGCGGCAGCAGGGCGCCGGGCATGGCCGCGAGCGCCAGCAGGAACAACAGGAACAGCGCCGTGCGCATGCTGACCAGGCCGCGCCAGGTGTTGCGCAGGAAGCTGAGCAGCGTCGTGGGGCCGCTCGTGGGGCCGCCCGGGGGGCCGGGAGCCGTCTCCTCGACACCGGGCTGGGCGTCCGGGTGCGGTTCGGCGGTCCCGTCGGCCGGTCGCTCGGGGGGCAGTGCGCTCGGCGCATCGCCCATGGACCGGGTGGACCGGCTGGACCGGGTGGAGCGGGTCACAGCCGGGCCGCCAGGGTTGCCAGGGTCGTCATCGCGGTGGTCGGCATCAGATCGGCGGGGTGAATCCGGTGATCGAGACCTGCAGCCCGGCGACCAGCTGGGCCCACAGACCGGTCACCAGCAGCACGCCGACCACCACCAGCAGCGCACCACCGCTGACCTGCACCGCGCGCACGTGCCGACGCAGCCAGGCCAGTGCCCGGACCGCCCGCGCCGCACCGACGGCGATGACCACGAACGGCACGCCGAGCCCGGCGCAGTACGCCAGCGTCAGCGCCACACCGCGCAGTGAGCCACCGCCGGTGCCGGCCGCCACCGCGACCACCCCGGCCAGCGTCGGCCCGATACACGGCACCCAACCCAGGCCGAACAGCGCGCCCAGCAGCGGGGCACCCCACAGCCCGGCCCTCGGCACCAGGTGCACCCGGCGTTCCCGCGACAGCACCGGCACCAGACCGACGAAGGCCAGCCCCATCACGATGGTGAGCACGCCGCCGAGGCGCTGCAGCAGGTCGGTGTTGCGGGTCAGGGCGTCGGCCAGCCGGACGACACCCACCATGATCACACCGAACACCGCGGTGAAGCCGAGCACGAACAGCCCGGCCGCCCCGGCCACCCGCCACCGCCCGGTGCGCGGCCCCGCGGCCTCGACCTGGGTCACCGGCGGCGCGTCCGCCCCCACCAGCCCGGCCAGGTAGGCCAGGTAACCGGGCACCAGCGGCACCACGCACGGCGAGGCGAAACTGACCGCCCCGGCGGCAAGCGCCACCAGGACCGCGAGCAACGGCGGCCCTGAGATGACGAGGCTGGTGGACGGGTCCATCGGTTTGAGAGTAAGCAGCGCCCGCTGAGGAGCGCCGGGCGGGTTCATCCCCGGTGAACGGCACAGTGAACGGCACAGTGAGCGACACCGGCCGCGGTACCACTCAGTCGACCCGCTCGGCGGCCAGCTGTGCCACCACCGGCGCCAGCTGACCGATCCGGACCGAGGTCAGGAAGACAGCGGCCACCCGGTGCTCGCGGTCCAGCACGATCGTGGAGGGCACCGTGTTGCGGGGGTAGCCGTGCAGCGCGTCCAGGGTGCGGCCGGGCGGGTCGAAGATGGACGGGTAGGTGACCTTCCGGTCGTGCACGAAGTCGGTCGCCGCGTCCCGCAGGTCGCGCACGTCGATGCCGAGCACGGCGACGCCGCCGGTCTGGCCGGCCTGGTTGCCCTGGTGCAGCTCCTGCAGGTCG
Source organism: Pseudonocardia sp. (assembly GCA_036009565.1). GTDB lineage: Bacteria > Actinomycetota > Actinomycetes > Mycobacteriales > Pseudonocardiaceae > Pseudonocardia. The sequence continues at coordinate 35,043 of DASYLM010000509.1, forward strand.
TCCATCTCGGCGCGGCACGGCCCGCACCAGGATCCCCAGATGTTGATCACGACGACCTGGCCCGGCCAGTTCTGGATGCCGACCTGGGTGCCGGGTTCGGTCAGGCTGTCCCCGGACAGTGCGCGCAGCGCGCCCCGCGAGCTCGGCGGGTCGTAGCGGATGATCTGCTTGCCGCCCGGGGCGACGAACTCGAAGCTGCCGCCGCTGGCCACCGCGTCGGTCCCGGTACTGCAGCCGGCCAGCAGCGCCGCCGCCGCCAGCAGAAGCGCCGCCAGTGCCCGCCCGCGCGCCGTACTCATGCCCCGGTCACGGTCGGGTCGCTCGCCCCCGCCGGCTCCCGGTAGCGCAGCTCGACGAGCTCGTCGCCGTCGAACACCAGCGTGGTCAGTGACGCCAGCCCGCACTGGCGCTGCCGGGGGTCGTGCCACATCCGCTTGCCCTCGAAGTTGCGCCGCGAGGTCCAGATCGGCAGCTGGTGCGACACGCACACGGCGGTGTGCCCGGCGGCGAGCTCCCTGGCCCTGCTCACCGCGGCCCGCATCCGGGCCGCGATCTCGACGTACGGCTCACCCCAGGACGGCTTGAACGGGTTGACCAGCTTCGGCCAGGTGGCGGGGTGCCGCAGCACGCCGTCGCCCACCCCGAACCGCCGCCCTTCGAACTGGTTGGCCGCCTCGATGAGGTTCGGCTCGGTGATCACCTCGAGCTCGTGCGACTTGGCGATCGGGGCGGCGGTCTGCTGGGCGCGCTCCAGCGGCGAGGCCAGCAGCACCGTGATGTCCTCCTCGGCGAGTGCGTCGGCCACCAGCTGGGCCTGCTGCTCGCCGCGCACCGAGAGGCGGTACCCGGGCAGCCGCCCGTAGAGCACGCCCTCCGGGTTGTGCACCTCGCCGTGGCGCAGCAGGTGCACTGTCGTTCTGGTGCCAGCCGGCACCCCGGCCGGGACGCTCACCGGCCACCCCCGACGGCCGGGTCGGTCGCTTCGGCGGCGGCCCGCGCGGCGGCCGGCAGCGCGGCCGCGAGCACCTCGAACGCCTCGTCGTCCAGCGCGGCGGAGACGAACCAGGCCTCGAACGCGCTCGGCGGGCCGTACACGCCGCCCTCCAGCAGTGCGTGGAAGAACGCGGGGAACCGCCAGGTCTGCGCGGCGCTCGCGGTCGCGAAGTCGGTCACCGGGTCCTCGGTGAAGAACACCGAGAACATGTTGCCGGCGTACTGCACCCGGTGCGGCACCCCGGCCGCGCCCAGCGCGTGGCCCATCAGCTCACCCAGGCGGGCCGCATTGGCGTCCAGCGCCGCGTACACCGCCTCGTCGGCGGCCCGGAGGGTGGCCAGCCCGGCGGCCACCGCGATCGGGTTACCGGACAGCGTGCCGGCCTGGTAGACGGGCCCGGCCGGTGCCAGGTGCGACATCAGCTCGGCGCGCCCGCCGAACGCCGCAGCCGGCAGCCCGCCGGACATCACCTTGCCGAACGTGTAGAGGTCGCCGGCCACTCCCTCGAGGCCGTACCAACCCGAGCGGGACACCCGGAAACCCGTCATCACCTCGTCCATCACCAACAGCGCGCCGTGCGCGTTGGCGAGCGCGCGCAGCCCGGCGTTGAAATCGGCCAGCGGGGCGACCGCGCCCATGTTGCCGGCCGCCGCCTCAGTGATCACGCAGGCGATCTCCGCGCCGCGCTCGGCGAACACCGCGGCCACCGCGTCCAGGTCGTTGTAGGGCAGCACGATCGTGTCCGCGGCCTGAGCGCCGGTGACCCCGGGGCTCGTGGGCAGCCCGAAGGTCGCCACCCCGGAGCCGGCCTGGGCCAGCAGCGCGTCCACGTGCCCGTGGTAGCAGCCGGCGAACTTCACGATGACCTGGCGACCGGTGACGCCCCTGGCGAGGCGGACCGCGCTCATGGTGGCCTCGGTGCCGGAGTTGACCAGTCGCACCTGCTCCACCGGCTCGACCCGGTTGATGATCTCCTCGGCGAGCTCGATCTCCCGCTCCGTGGGCGCGCCGAAGGACAGCCCGTCCCCGGCGGCGGTGCGCACCGCGTCGACCACCTCGGGGTGCGCGTGACCGAGGATCATCGGACCCCAGGAGCACACCAGGTCCACGTAGCGCACGCCGTCGGCGTCGGTCAGCCACGGGCCCTTGCCGGACGCCATGAACCGGGGCGTGCCGCCGACCGCCTGGAAGGCCCGGACCGGGGAGTTCACCCCACCGGGGATGACCCGGCCGGCGCGCTCGAACAGCTCGGCGGAACGGGTATGGACGTTGGGCGTTGTGGTCTGCGGGCTCACGGCGGCCAGTCTCGCAGAGTCGGCCGGTGCCGGCCGATCCGCCGGGGCCGGTGGGCAACCGCTACCGGGTCACTTCCGGGAGGCGATGAACTCCTGCGAGCGCGGCAGGAACAGCAGCACAGCGCCGGCCACCGCCAGCAGCACGATGCCCATGCTCACCGGGTCCGCGGTGGTGACCACCATGGCGCCGACCAGCAGCACGACCTCCACCGCGGCCAGCGCGGCGGTGATCGGGCGGGCGCCGCGCTTCGGCTGCACGGTC
>DASYLM010000510.1:0-3856 GCA_036009565.1 Pseudonocardia sp.
AGAAGCCCTGCAGCGCGCGGGCCGCCACCAGGACCTCCACCGACGGCGCCAGCCCGCAGAGCAGCGCGGCGGTCACCCGTAGTGCCATGCCGGCGAGGAACACCCGCTTGCGACCGAGCAGGTCGGCCAGCCGCCCACTGCACAGCAGCAGCCCGCTGAAGGCCAGTGCGTAGCCGGTCACGGTCCACTGCACGCCGACGGCGGAGACCCCGAGCCCGGCGGAGATGGTCGGCAGCGCGGTGAGCAGGATCGTGCTGTCCAGGACGGTCATGAAGAAGGCCGCGCCCAGCAGTACGAGCACCTGCCAGCGGCGGGGGTCCGGTCGGTCGGCCATCACGCACTCCTCGGTCGGCGGTGTGCCCGCGGCGGCGGGCTGTCACCCGGTGGTCGGAGACGTGACCGAGTTCCAGACATCCGGCGGCGGGGGAAACCTCTCGCCGTGGCGATGTCGCTTGCGCGACGGTGGCTCCGACATGTTGGCGAGAACTGTTGGCGAGAACTGTTGCCGAGAACTGTTGCCGAGAACTGTTGGCTGGACCCGAACGGAGTGAACCGTGAAGTACATGATGTTGATCTACAGCTCGCCGGCCACCTGGGATGCGCTGTCCCAGTCGGAGCGCGACCAGATGGAGGTCGACCACTCGGAGCTGTACCGCGAGCTGGTGCGGTCCGGGGAGTGGGTGGGCGGCAACATCCTCGCCGACCCGTCGCGGTCGGTCGGCCTGCGGGTACGCGGTGGTGCGGCAGTGACGACGGACGGGCCGTACGCGGAGGTCAAGGAGCACCTGGCCGGCTACGACGTGGTGGACTGCGAGAGCCTGGAGCGGGCGTTGGAGATCGCCGCCCGGATTCCGGACGCCGCAGTCTGCGGGGTCGAGGTCCGGCCGATCATGGACGTCGGGGGTTTGGAGATGTGATGGCCGAGCAGTACGGCGGTCTGCTGCGTGAGCTGGCGCCGCGGGTGCTCGGCGCGGTGCTGCGCCGCCACGGCGACTTCGACCGCACCGAGGACGCCGTGCAGGAGGCGTTGCTGGCGGCCGCGTTGCAATGGCCGGCCGAGGGGGTGCCGCGCAACCCGCACGGCTGGCTGGTCACGGTCGCCTCCCGGCGGCTCACCGACCAGTGGCGCAGTGAGGCGGCGCGGCGGGACCGGGAGGCCAACGCCGCGGCGATGGCGGCGGCCGGAACCCCGCCGGCCGACGCCGCCAGCGGCGCCGACAGCGACGACACGCTCACCCTGCTACTGCTCTGCTGCCACCCCGCGCTGAGCCCGGCCTCGCAGGTGGCGCTCACCCTGCGCGCGGTGGCCGGCCTGACCACGCCGCAGATCGCCGGCGCGTTCCTGGTCCCCGAGGCCACCATGACCCGGCGGATCAGCCGGGCCAAGCGCAGCATCGAGGAGGCCGGCGCGCGGTTCGGCCCGCCGCCGGACGGTGACTACGCCGAGCGGCTGGTCGCGGTCCTGCACACGCTGTACCTGATCTTCAACGAGGGTTACACCGCGACCGGCGGCGACGAGCTGCACCGCGCCGAGCTGACCGGTGAGGCGATCCGGCTGACCCGCCAGGTGCACCTGCTGCGCCCGGCCGACGGCGAGGTCGCCGGGCTGCTTGCGCTGATGTTGCTGACCGAAGCGCGCCGACCGGCCAGGACCACCGCCGCCGGCGCTCTGGTGCCGCTCGCCGAGCAGGACCGGAGCCGCTGGGACGGCGCGCTGCTGCGCGAGGGCACCGAGCTGATCACCGCCACCCTGCCCCGTTCGGTGGTCGGCCCGTACCAGCTGCAGGCGGCCATCGCGGCGGTGCACGGCGAGGCAAGGCGTGCCGAGGACACCGACTGGCCGCAGATCGTGGCGCTCTACCGGATGCTGGAGCGCCGGGCACCGAACCCGATGGCCACCCTCAGCCGCGCGGTCGCGGTGGCCATGGTGGACGGCCCGAGAGCCGGCCTCGACCTGATCGCCCCGCTGGACGACGACGACCGGATGGCCGGGCACCACCGTCTCGCCGCCGTCCGGGCGCACCTGCTGGAGATGGCCGGCGAGCCGGTCGCCGCCCGCGAGGCCTACCTGCTCGCCGCCCGGCAGACCACCAGCCGCCCGGAACGGCGCTACCTGCGGGACCGCGCCGCCGCGCTGGGCGGGTGACGGCTGTTCGTCGGCTTGCGGGGCGAAGCTGGCTTGCGGGGCGGAGCTGGCTTGCGGCGCAGCACGTACCACTCGGCGAACAGCAGGTTGGCCACCCAACTCAGCCACACCGAGGCCGCGGCGGCCGTCTGGATCCGGGTGGTCTCGTCGCCGCCGAACAGCCCCGCGACCGACGGCACCTCGATCAGGACCAGGAAGAGGATCAACCAGACCCGGTTGAACACGATCGACAGGGTCAGCGCGAAGTTGCGGACCATCCAGGTCCGGTGGTCGGCGAAACGGCGCTGCCGGGCCGCGCGGTAGCCGGCGGCCGCGGTGCCCAGCCAGAGCACCGCGAGCGTGGTGTTGCCGACGGCTGAGGTGAACCCGGTGCTGCTGACCGGCGCCGCCCCGAGCACCAGCACGCCGGCCGGGAAGACGCCGCCGAACAGGTACAGCCGCCCCGACCACCGGTGCACGCTCGGGAACCGGCCGCGCAGCCACGGCCAGACCTGCAGGCAACCGGCCAGCAGCGCAACCGAGCCGAACATGATGTGGCCGACCAGCAGCGGGTAGTGCAACGGATAGTCGGCGCGGGTCGGCAGTCGGGACTTCGCCGGGTCGAACCCGAGGTAGGGCGGCAGCGAGAAGACCAGGAACAGCACGCTCAGCACGATCAGCGGCGGCAGCCAGGCACGTTGCCGCGAGGCGCGGCGCCGGCGGGGTGGTCCGTCGGTGGCGGCATCGGGTGTTGCCGTGGTGGGAGCGGGGTGCGAAGTCATGGGCCGGTGGGCTCCTCTGCGCGATACTGCGTATTAGGTACGCAGCGAGCATGCCGGACAGGGCGCGTACGGGATACGCAATAATGGTCGGGTTCGGAGTGGATGTTGGAGTGGGCGTCGGAGTGGACGTCGGAGTGGGCTTCGGTGTCGGAGGAGGGCGCGTGGACAGTGAGGCGCTGCTGTGGGGGGAGGTGAGCACCCCCAGGCGTGGTCCGAAGCCGCTGCTCAACCGTGGCCGGATCGTGCGCGCCGGTATCGACATCGCCGACGCGGATGGGCTGGATGCGCTGTCCATGCAACGGGTCGCCGGTCGGTTGGGCGCGGCAACGATGTCGTTGTACCGCCACGTGCCGGGCAAGGCCGAACTGGTCGCGCTGATGCTCGACGCCGCGATCGGCCAGCCACCGCGGCTCTCGGGCGACACCGGGTGGCGGACGGCGCTGGCCGACTGGGCGCGCGGCAACCGGGATGTCTTCGTGGGTCACCCGTGGACGTTGCCGCTGGTCACCGGCGCCCGGACGATGGGGCCGAACGAGCTTGCCTGGACGGAGGCGGCGCTGCGGGTCGCGTCCGGCACCGGGCTCCCGACGGCTGCTCTGCTGGACGTGCTGCTGTTGCTCAACGGCTACGTGCGGGGTGCCGCGGTGGGGCTGGCCGGCGGGCCCACCGTGCCGGGCCCGGAGACGCTGCTGAGGTTCGGGCTGCTGGACCGCTACCCGGTGCTCGCCGGTGTGCTCGACCGGGCCGGCACCCCGCAGGGGCCGGTCAGCCAGGATGCCCGGTTCGAGTTCGGGCTGGCGAGGGTGCTCGACGGCATCGGCATGTACGTCCGCGCGCACGGCTAGATGTGTGTCTCGATCTCGGTCCGGCCAGTGGTCAACTCAACCAGAGCCGGGTTCGATCACGGTTTCGGGACGGCTCAGGTTGAGTTGACCATGCAACCGTACGA
>DASYLM010000511.1:0-10798 GCA_036009565.1 Pseudonocardia sp.
CACAGGCCCGGCAGATCAACTCGGCCAGTGCGTAGTCGTCCGCGACGTCCCTGGCGATCCCCAGCAGGGCCTGGGTGACCGCGCCGTACTCAGACATCGCACGAGAGGACGCCGCACGAGAGGCCGCCGCACAAGAGGCCGCCGCACCGGAGGACGCCGCACCGGAGGACGCCGCACCGGAGAACGCCGCACCCGGGGGACCGCACAGCCGGGCACGGTCGGGCCGCCACCGATCGCGTCCACCGCCACAGCCAGTCCCGTCTGTGCATGTTTCCGGGCACGGAGCGCGACAGGGTCTGGATCGGCGCCGACAACGAGCATCGAACGGTACCCGCTCGACGCGCTGTTCGCGTGACGCGGCCCGGCACAGCGGCCGGCGCAGCGGCAGCCGGAGCCGGAAGGTGCCGCCGGGCTGACCGGGCTGACCGGGCTGACCGGGAAGGCCGTCAGGTCGCCGCCGTGCGCCCTGGCCAGCGCCCTCGCTATCGACAGGCCGAGGCCGGCGCCGCCGGAGTCGCGGGCCCGCGCGTCGTCCAGCCGGACCAGCCGGCCGAAGATGCGGTCGCGGTCGCGGTCGCGGTCGCGGTCCGGGACGCCGGGACCCGAGTCGCGGACCGTGAGCAGGGCTTTGGTGTCGTTGGTGTCGTTGTGTTCGACGGTGACGCCGAGGGTGCCGCCGTCGGGGGTGTGCGGGTGCACTACCTGGTCGGCCCCGGCACCGCGCGGCGTCCTGCTGCCCGCCGGGTCCGGAGCGCCCACCGAGCGCCATCCGACCGTCCAGCCGAGCCGCAACCACGCCCGCCACCATCGCCACGAACGGCTGACGAATGCCCATGATTGACAATGGAAACGCAAAGCGAGCCCACAGGAAACGTCCCTAAATTGATTTATGCAAGGACGCAACAGCGTCACACCAAAGAAAATACGGAGATGACCGAAATGGCAAAGTTCGCACCGATTTCCCCCCGCCGTCCGGCCCCCAAGCCCAAGGCCCCGGCGCACCCGCAGCCGCGGCGGTCGCCGCGGCGTTGAGCAACGGCGATCTCGTCAGACCCAGCACCGGATGAGACCCGGTATCCGGATGGACACGGGGCCGGGGCCCGCGCACAGCGGGTCCCGGCCCGGTCCCGTGAAAGGTTCGGGGAACGACATCATGGACATCGCGGTCACCGCGCGGGCCACCCAGCAGGACCTGCGCCAGGTCCTGGCCCGGTTCTGGCCGCTGGCCAGGCCGGACCGCGCCACCCTTACCGTCGCCACGCTGCTCATGGTGGCCGCTGCCGCCGCCGACACGGCCGCGGTGTGGATGTTCAGCGACATCGTCGACGGACTGGCCGAGACCGGCAGCCTCGCGGCCTACTGGGCACCGGCCCGGTGGTGGCTCGTCGCGGCCGTCATCGGCGGCGTGACCACGTTCGCCGGTTCCTATCTGAGCGGAACGGCAACCGAGCGATTCCTATTGCGACTGCGCGACAATACATTCGAGCATCTGCAGCGGTTGAGCCCCGACTTCTTCGCCCGACACAGCCTCGGCGATCTGGTCGCCCGCCTTTCCGGTGATATCGAGGCGATCGAGTCGATGGTGTCCTCGGGGCTCGTCCAACTTGTCGTCTCGGGAATTTCCGTGCTTTTCTTCGCCGGCGCGGTCTTCTATCTCCGCTGGGATCTCGCGCTGGTGGTGACGGCGCTCATGCCGCTGCTCGTGCTGGCGACCCGGCGCTTCTCCCGCCGCCTCAACGCGCTGTCGCGGGACGAGCGGGCCAGCAACGGCGCGATCACCGCACGGCTCGAGGAGAGCATCGCCACGATCGGGCTGAGCCAGGCGTACCGCACCGAAGACCTACAGGGGCGGCGGCTGCACGAGGACGGCCGGCGCTGGATGGGCATCCGGCTGGCTCAGAACCGGCTGTCCTCGCTGTACACCCCGTTGACGGATCTGCTGGAGACCGGGGCCGTCCTGGCCGTGCTCGGCATGGGCGCCTGGGAGATCGCCGACGGCCGGCTGACCATCGGTGGCCTTGTCGGTTTCGCCACCTACCTGGGGTTCCTGTTCGCCCCGCTGCAACGGCTGGGCGAGCTGGTGCTGACGGTCACCGCCGCCAGGGCCAGCAGCGACCGGCTCGCCGAGGTCCTCGACGCCGTCCCGCTGACCGCCGACCCCGCCCCCGGCGCCCGGACCGTGCACGTACCGGCGCGGCGCGGGTTACTCAGTCTCTCCCGGGTCAGCTTCGACTACCCGGGTTCACCCACCCCCGGGCTGCGGGACGTCTCCCTCACCGTCCGCCCCGGGGAGCTGGTGCTGGTCACCGGGCCGAGCGGTGCCGGCAAGTCCACGCTGGCCCGGCTGCTGCCGCGCTACTACGACCCGACCGGCGGCGCGATCACCCTGGACGGCGTCGACCTGCGCGACTACCGCCTGGCCGCGCTGCGCCAGAGCCTCACCCTGCTCCCCCAGGAGACCACCATCCTCACCGGGACGGTCGCGGACAACATCGCCTACGGCAGCCCGCACGCCACCCCTGACGCGGTCGCCGAGGCAGCCCGCGCCGCCGGGGCCGAGGAGTTCATCCGCCGACTGCCGAGCGGGTTCGACACCCGGCTCGGGCACCGGGGGCCCCAGCTGTCCGGCGGGCAGCGACAGCGGATCGCCCTGGCCCGCGCGTTCCTGCGGGACACCCCGCTGCTGGTGCTCGACGAGCCCACCACCGGCCTGGACAACCGGGCCGTCGCCGAACTCGTGCCGACCCTGCGCACCCTTGCCCGCGGCCGCGCCACCCTGCTGATCAGTCACGACCTGGCGCTCGCCGCACTGGCCGACACCGTCGTCACCCTCGACCACGGCACCCTCGCCAGCGCGGTCGTAAGTGCCTAGTGCCGAGCCAACGCCAGGCACTCACGACTCGGTACCCACCCGCACCGCCCCACCGCCGCACCCAAACTCGCCCGCACAGACCTGCTACGGCCCGCACAGATGCTGCAGCGTCTGTACGGGCCGCGGCCGGTCTGTGCCGACCGGCTGCGGCTGGCTCTGTGCGCTGCGGCTGGTCTGCGCAGCCCGCGCGAACGGACGGCGCGTATCGTCGAGGACAATCGATTGACTCGGAGGTGTGATGCTGCCCCCACGCTTCGAGATGCTGGTCGGGCTCTACGGCGACGAGCCCACCGGGCGGCTGCTGTCCGCCGAGGCGACGATCGACTCGTGGCTGCGGGTGGAGTCGGCGCTGGCGACCGCGCAGGGCGAGCTCGGCGTGCTGGCACGGGAGGACTCGGCGGCCATCGTCGCGGCGGCCACCCTGGACAACATCGACGCCGAGCTGCTCTGGGAGCAGACCCGCAACGTGGGTTATCCCATCCTGTCGCTGGTCCGGCAGATCGACGAGGCGCTGCCCGCCGCGCGGCGTGGCCACGTGCACTACGGCGCGACCACCCAGGACGTCATGGACTCAGGCCTGGCCGTGCAGTTGGACGCGGCGGCGGAGCGGTTGGGCGAGCTGCTCGGCGACTTCGGCGACGCGCTGGCCGAGCTCGCCGAGCGCCACGTCGACACCGTCATCGCCGGCCGGACCCACGCCCTGCACGCGGTACCCACCACGTTCGGCGCGAAGATCGCCGGCTATCTCGGCGAACTGGCCCGGCACCGGGACCGGCTCTACGCGGCCCGCTCGCGCGTCGCGGTGGTGTCGCTGTTCGGCGCCGGCGGGACCTCGGCGGCCTACGGCGAGCGGCCGGCCGCGCTGCGCGCCCGGGTCGCCGAGCTACTCGGGCTGGCCGGCTCCGATGCGCCCTGGCACGTCGCCCGGGACAACATCGCCGAGTTCGGCCTGGTCTGCGCCCTGCTCGCGGCGAGCTGCGCGCGGTTCGCCCGCGAAGTGGTGGACCTGTCCCGCACCGAGATCGCCGAGGTCGCCGAGGTGGCCGGCCATCACCGGGGCGCCTCCTCCACGATGCCGCAGAAGACCAACCCGATCGGGTCCGAAGCGATCATCGGGCTGTCCGCCACCACCGGGGCGCTCAGCTCGGCGCTGTTCCGCGTCATGGAGGCCGGCCATGAGCGGGCCGCCGGCGAATGGCAGGCGGAGTGGCAGGTACTTCCCCAGCTGATCAGCCTCAGCGCCGCCGCGCTCACCACCGCCGCCGCCACCGCCGGCGGCCTGCAGGTCTTCCCCGAGGCGATGCGCGCCAACCTCGACGCCGACGGCGGCCTCATCATGGCCGAGGCGTACATGATGCGGCTCGCCCCGCGGCTGGGCCGGGAGCGCGCGCACGACGTCGTCTACCGGGCCGTCCAGGACTGCCGGCGCACCGGCGAGCCGCTGCACGCCACCCTCACCCGCGCACTCCCCGAACACCTGGCCGCCGACGTGGGCACCGACCTGGCACCGGAGGACTACGTCGGCCACCCGCACGACACCGTGACCGCCGCACTCGCACTGTGGCGCGCGCGGCGAGCGCCCGCACAGCCCGACCCACGCTGATGCGGCGACGCCGGGTCAGGGTCGCAGCGCTACCTCGGCCTCGATCTCCACCGGGAAGTTGAAGGGCAGCCCGGCGAGGCCGACGGCGGAACGGGCGTGGCTGCCGGCCGGTTCGCCCCAGACCCGCAGGATCAGGTCGGAGAACCCGTTGATCACCGACGGCATCGCGGCGAACCCGGGTGCCGCGTTGACCATTCCGAAGACCCGCAGCCACGCGGTCACCCGGTCCAGGTCGCCGAGCTCGCGACGCAGGCTGGCCAGCATCGCCAACCCGGTCAGCCGGGCCGCCTCGTAGGCCTGCTCCGGGCTCACCTGGTCACCCACCTTGCCCAGTGGCCCGGCCAGCGAGCCGTCCGGGTTCAGCGGCCCGTGGCCGGACACGAACGCCCGGCTCCCGTGCACCCGGACCCACGGGAACGGCAGCCGCGCGCCGGGTGGGAGTTGCATCCGGTCGGGCAGCACCAGTCCGAGCTCCGCCAGCCGCTTCTCGATGCGCACCAGGAACCCTTCGCGTCGGGTGTACCTCTCAACGGTAGCGAGCGGGCCTCCCGGGCCGCGTCGGCTCGGCCGCGGCGCCGGGCGCAGGGGCGTCGCCGGAGCCGGCCGCGGCACCGGCCGGGGTGGCGTCACCGGGTGCGAGCGCGTCCCGGCGCAGCACCGCGAGCAGTTCCTCGTACGGTCCGACCAGGTACGCGTCGTCGCCGGCGCCGAACCGGGTGCCGCTGCGCGGCGGGTACTCCACGGTGCGGACACCGTCGGCGCCGGCCGCGCGGTGGATCGCCACCACCCTGGTCCGGGCGGACAGCTCGCCCATCGCCAGCCCGTCCAGCCCGCCCCGGGGCGCGACCGCGAGCCGGCCGACCATGAACGGGGTGCGGTCGACGTAGAAGGTGCCGAGCACGTCGAGCCCGAGCGCCGCACCGACGAACCAGGGTGCGGCCAACGCCGCCGTCGAGCGCACGTAGCGGAAGTCGAAGCCGGCACCGACCGTCTCACCGAGCTCACGGTCGAACACCCGCAGCACCACCGGCACGCTGGCCCACCGGTCCCCGAGTTGGTCCCGCACCACCAGGCCCGTCTCGATGTTCACCAGGTCACTGCTGGTCAGCACCGCGATAGCCGCCGCCGAGCCGAGATTCACCTCGCCCAGCACGGTGGCGTCGGTGGCGTCGCCGGCCACCACCGGCACGCCCAGCTGCCGCGCCCTGGGCAGGAACCGGTTGTTCTCGTCCCGCTCCAGCACGACGACCTGGCGGCCCGCCGCGAGCAGTCCCTCCAGCACCCGCACGCCGACCGCGCCCAGCCCGACCACGATGACGTGGCCCTTCATCGCGCCGACCCGGCGCTGCCCGAAGGACCGCTCGATGCGACTGCTCACCAGCAGCTGGGTCAGCAACGCGAACCAGATCGCGGCGAGCACCACACCGAACACCATCAACGCGATCGCGTACACCCGCAGCCAGGGCGCCTGCTCGGCGAACGAGAAATCCCCGTAGCCGACGGTGCCGATGGTCTCGACGGTGAAGTAGGTCGCGTCCAGCACGGTCATGGAACTGCCGTCGGGCTTGACGTACCCCAGTCGCAGCACCAGCACCGAGACCGCGAACAGGACACCCAACACGAGCAGCGTGGTGCGCAGCGGGCGGTCGGACTCGGCGGCCAGCGAGCGGACCAGCACGCGCAGCCCGGCCCGGCCACCCCGGTCCTCCTGCTCGACGGCGCGGGCGGCGCCGGCCCCGCGCGCACCGCCGCCGTACCGGAGCGGTGCGCTGGGCCGCAGCCTGGCGAGCACGTCGCCGCCGCCGTGCGCCGCGAACTGTTCGAGCGTGCCGATCGCGGTGACCCGGTCACCGGCCCGCACCGGGTGGTCCCGGCCGGGGCAGATCACCGGCTCGGCCGGCGGCTCCGCGCCCCCGGCCGGGCCACCCGCCGGGGCCCCCTCCGGGCCAGCGGCAGCGCCACCCGCCGGGCCGGGCACCGGGCCGGGAACCTGACCCGCTACCGCGATCGGGGCCAGCGGTCCGTACAACTCCCGCAGGGTGGCGTCGCGCGGCGCGATGAGCTGGGCCGCGACGAAGCCCTGCCCGGCGAGCTCGATCGGGTGCGGCCGCGAGTCGAGGCAGGCCTCCACCACCGAGGGGGAGGCGAGCGCGGCGACGTCGAGCACGCTGCCCTCACCGATCACCTCGGCCAGCGCCCGGCCCACCGCCGAGTTGCCCATCCGGACGACTAGCCGCACATCGGGGCGCAACCTGCGCACCAGCAACGCGATCTCCATCGCCCGCAGGTCGTCGTCGGGCACGCAGACCACCGCCGTCGCACCGGCGATACCGGCCTCGACCAGCGCCTCCTTCGGCCGGCCGGCGATCCGGGGCACTCCCCAGCCCGCCAGCAACCGGTCGGTGAGCGGATCGCTGTCCGGGCCGTCCGCGACCACCACCACGTCGATGCCGCTGGCATGGAGCTGCTCGACGGTGCGCAGGCCGACCCCGCGAACCCCGCACACCACGACGTGCCCGGTCGGTCCCTGTTGAGCTGACATCACGGCAGTGTCACCGGGGTGGGTCACACTTCGATGACGGCCGGGTGACGACAGGTCGCGGCGGGGCACCGGGTACACGGGTCCGACGGGTGCGCGGAACTCGGTTGCCGCGGGTGACCGCCGGGCCGAGACTGCAGCGACGCGCCCGGAAACCACTAGGACCAGCGGCGGGAGCGGACGAACTCGGCGAACCGTTCGGCCACCGGTGGCGCCGGCCGGTCCAGCAGCCAGGCCAGGCCGATCACCCGGTGCGCGCCGGCATCGGTCAGCGGCAGGTAGGCGACCCCGGGGGTGGCACGGTGCGCCCTGGGCAGCGGAGCCACCGCCACTCCCAGGCCAGCCGCGACGAGCCCCTCCATCGACGGGATCTCGGTGCTCTCGAACGCGATGGCCGGCGTGAAACCGGCCGCCGAGCACAGCTCGTCGCTGATCTCGCGCATCCCGAACCCGGGGCGCAGTGCCACGAACGGCTCGCCCGCGGCGACGGCCAGCCCGCACCTGCCCCGACCCGCCAGCGCGTGCCGCTCCGGGACCACCAGGCACAGCTGCTCCCGGAACAACGGCTGCCAGCCGATGTCGCCGCCGTCCGGCCGGGGCCCGCTCACGGCGAGGTCGACGTGGCCGGCACGCAGGTCCGCGAGCATCTCGTGGCCGGCGGCCTGCCGGAGCTCGAACCGCACCTCGGGCGCTCCCTCCCGGTACCGCCGCAACAGCTCCGGGACCAGCCAGGTCGCCACCGAGTGCAGGAACGCCAGCCGCACAGTTCCCCGGTCCGGGTCGAGCAGGCCGGCGATCCGGTCGCTGGCCACGCTCAGCTCCGCGAGGCACCGGCGGGCGTGCTCCAGCAGGATCTCGCCGTAGCGGTTCAGCCGCAGCCGACGGTGGACCCGGTCGAACAGCGGGGTGCCGAGCCGCCGTTCCAGCCGGGCCAGCGCCCGGGACAGGGTCGGCTGGGCCACGTTGAGCCGGGCCGCCGCCTCGGTCATGTGCTCGGTCTCCGCGAGCACGACGTACCACTGCAGCTCGTCGACGGTCACCGTTTCAGTATCGGCCTAGTTCATTCATCTGTGCATCAAGTACCTACGATTCATGCATTGGACGTATCGGCGCTGGCTCCTTAGGGTAGTTAGCCATGGGAACGATTTCGCCCGCGGCCACCGAGGTCGTAGGCCATGAGCGCGGCACGCCCGGCTACCGCCGTCTGGCCGCCGCACTGTGGTGTGCCGGCTTGGCCACCTTCGTGCTCGTCTACTGCGTGCAGGGCCTGCTGCCGACGCTGGCCGTCCAGTTCCGGGTGTCCTCCTCCACCTCCAGCCTCGCGCTCTCCGCGACCACCCTCGGTCTCGCCCTGGCCGTCGTCCCGCTCGCCGCCATCGCGGAGAGCTGGGGTCGCGCCAAGGTCATGACCTGGGCCCTGGCCACCTCCGCCGTCCTCGGGCTGATCGCACCGCTGGCCCCGAACTTCGGCGTCCTCGTCGGCGTCCGCGCCCTGCAGGGCGTCGCGCTCGCCGCACTGCCCGCACTCGCGATGTCGCACGTGACCAGGGAGGTGGCGCCACGCTGGCTCGGCGGTGCCATGGGCATGCTCATTGCCGGCAACACCTTGGGCGGACTGTCCGGCCGACTGATCGCCGGGGCAGTGGCCGACGTCGGTGGCTGGCGGCTCGCCCTCGCGGTCATCGGCGTGCTGTCGCTGATCTGTACGGTCGTGTTCTCGCTGCTGCTGCCGCCGTCGCTGGCGCAGGCCCCACCCCGGGTACGGCTGCGCGACCTCGCCGGACCGCTGCGCACCCACCTCGCCGACCCCGGGCTGCTCTGTCTGTACGGGATCGGCTTCCTACTCATGGGTGCGTTCGTGACCGTCTACAACTACCTCGGGTTCCGGCTCATCGCGGCACCGTTCGACCTGCCCGTCCCACTGGCCGGGCTGATCTTCCTCGCCTACCTCGCCGGAACCTGGGCCTCCACGACCGCCGGGCGCCTCAGTGACCGACTCGGTCGCCGCCGCATGCTCTGGGCCACCGTGCTGGTCGCCGTCGCCGGCATCTGGGTCACCGAGCCGGCCTGGCTACCCACCGTCATCGTGGGTCTGGTGCTGGTCACCGTCGGGTTCTTCGGCGGCCACTCCATCGCCAGCAGCTGGGTGGGCCGGCGCGCCTCGCTGCTGCCCGGTGGCTCGCCCGGACAGGCCTCGGCGCTCTACCTGTTCGCCTACTACCTGGGCAGCAGCATCGGCGGCACCCTCGGCGGCACCGCGTACGACCACGCCGGTTGGACCGGCCTGGCCACCTATGTCACGGTGCTCCTCGCCGGTGCGATCGCGCTCGGCCTCGCACTGCGCCGGATCCCCTCGAGGCTGCCTGCCTAAGCGACACCCATGGGCGCCGGGGACTGAGCGCCAACTGAGGTCTTGCCCGACCGGAAAGGAATAGTTCGACCACCCCAGATGCTGCTCATCAACATGCCACTCGTAAGGACATTACGACCCAGTCCGGTTGATTGGGTCCGCAATCAGGTGGAGCAGTACGAGAGCTCGGACGGGCGAGAGGGCAACACCATGAAGGATCTCCCCGTCATCGTGCTGACCACCAAGGGCGCCCGCACCGGCAACCTCCGCAAGAGCCCGCTGATGCGCGTCGAGCACGACGGCAAGTACCTGATCGTCGCTTCCCTGGGCGGCGCGCCGACCCACCCGGTCTGGTACCACAACGCGGTGGCGAACCCCACCGTCGAGGTCCAGGACGGGGCCATCAGGCAGGACATGGCAACCCGTGAGCTGGACGGCGACGAGCGCGAGGTCTGGTGGAAGCGCGCAGTGGATGCGTTCCCGCCGTACGCGGAGTACCAGGAGAAGACGAGCCGGGTCATTCCCATCCTGATCTGCGAACCGGTCTGACCGACTCCAATCCCAGCCCGTTGATCCGGCCCGTTGATCTGGGCCCGCGCCAGATCAACGGGCCTTTCTGCGAGATCGCGTCAGATCAGTTGAACTTCGCGGAGAAACCGCGGGGCGCGACGGGGAACCTGGGAATAGTCGATCCACTTCGGCGGGATGAATTCGGGGAGCCCGTCGTGCATTCGGACTTCCCAGTCTGACTGGTGCACCATCCGGTGATGCGTCCAACACAACATCACCAAATTGTCCAGCTTTGTTTCACCATGATGCACCCAGTGCACAATATGGTGCACCTCGCAGGAACTCGGCGGCCGGTCACACCCCGGATGAGCACAACCACCATCCCGAACCGCCACCGCTCTGCGTTGCGCCAACGTGGCACACCGCTTCTCCCGGCCCACATCCAACGGCTCACTCTGGGAACCGAGCACAATCGGGGTGATCTGGGCGTCGCAGCACAACCGGCGTACCTCACCCGGCCCGATGTGCCCGCCGAGTTCGAGGTTCGTCCCGCGCAACCCGGCCTTCAGTGCTTCCAGACCCATGGTGATCGCCACCTGCGGGCGCTCCCCACCTTGCGCGGGCAGCCGGCCTTCGTCGAGGGTGTGCGCGCAGATCTCCCCGAGCGCATCCGCCTGCCGCTGGCCGAGGGACTTGTTCTCATCAGCGGCGGGTTTGAGGATCGCCCCGATCGCCCGGGCCACCGTCTCATACGTCGCCGAGTCCAACTGGCCTTTGATCTTCCCACCGACCCCGTGGCGGGACTTGGACAGGTGTAGCTCGTTGACCTGCGGCTCGTCCTCACCCGGCGGCGCACCGTCCTGATCGAGCAGGTCGAGGTGGTTGCGGGCCTCGCGGGCCAACACCTCCGGGCTGTAGCGCCGG
>DASYLM010000512.1:0-12868 GCA_036009565.1 Pseudonocardia sp.
CTCGCAGTCCTGCCCCGTCTACCCGACTGGAACATCGCCCCGGTCGTACTGGCCACCCAGGCCAGAGTCGCCCTCGGCGCCGAAATCGGCCAACGCCTCGGCGCCGACCTGGTCGTCATGCTCATCGGCGAACGCCCCGGCCTCAGCGCCCCCGACAGCCTCGGGATCTACCTCACCGCCCACCCCACAATCGGGCGCCGCGACCACGAACGCAACTGCATCTCCAGCATCCACCCACCCACCGGACTCGACTACCACCGGGCCGCCGACACACTCACCCACCTCATGACCCGAGCAGGCCGCCTCGGCATCACCGGCACCACACTCAAAGACGACCTTCCGACGCTGCCTCAGACATCGCTGCCTCAGACATCGCTGCCGAAGCCGTAACTGCCCCAGCCGTAACTGCCCCAGCCGTAACTGCCCCAGACATCGCGGCCTCGTCGTCGTAACCGCGCTTGATCTGTTCCGGGATGCGGCCCCGCCGGTTGATGTGGACGTTTCGCCGGCGTGCCCAGTCACGAACCGACTGGTTGTGCTCGCGGGCGGCCTGCTGTTGCCGGGTCAGTACGGAGGCCTCCCGGTTGCCGGCGGCCGTGAGCCGGGCCGCGGCGATGAACGGGGTGAGCACCTCGCGCAGTTGGCGGGCGTGTTCGCTGGACAGATCTATCTCGTAGGAACTGCCGTCGCAATGGAATGAGACGGTCTCATCCGCCGGTCGTCCATCGAGATCGTCCACTAGGCGAACTTCGTGCAGTTGAGCCATCTGGGGGCCTCCTGACTGAACTTGTGAAGGAACTGTTCGGGACTCAGCGATTTGTTGTATTGCGCGCACCAGACCGGCCGCGGCGATCCGATGGATCGACGGGTCAGGTCCTGGCATAAGAGGCGAGCAGTTGCGGGTTGCGGAGACTGACGGCCGCGCCTTCGGCGACACAGGTCATCGGCCTGTCGGCGAGCTTGACGGGGAAGCCGAAGGCACGTTCCAGGTTGTCGCCGAAACCGCGGGCGAGTGATCCGCCGCCGAAGAGCGCGACGCCGTCGGCGAGGATGTCGCCGGTGGCCTGTGGGGGAAGTTCGTCCAGGCAGGCCGCCAGCGTGTGGATGATTCCGTCGATGACCGGTTGGACGACGTTGGCCAGTTCGTCGAGCCCGATCGTGGCCAGCCGGGGTCGGCCGGTGCCGGCGTCGCGGCCTTGCGCCACCACCGAGGGTTCGTCGGAGGTCGATGCCCGGATCTTGACCTGTTCCGCGGTGAGCTCGCCGACGAGCAGTTGATGGTGCTCACGGAGATGGTGGGTGACCGCGAGGGTCATCTCGTCCCCGGCGACCCGGCAGGAACGGTGGGCTAGGATGCCGCCGAAGCAGAACGCGGTGACCTCGGCAGTTCCGCCGCCGACGTCGACCACGAGGTGGGCCCGCCGTTCGAGCGGGTCGATTCCACAGCCGACCGCACCGGCGATCGGTTCGTCGATCACGCAGGCGCGGTGGATTCCGGCCTCGTCGGCGGCTTCCAGCAGGGCGCGGCGTTCGAGGGCGGTAGCACCCACCGGCACCCCGATCGCGGCGCGCACGCGGCCGCGTCCCCACGGGCGCGGCGCGATGCGGTGGAGCACGCTGCGCAGGTACAGCCGCGCGCTGTCCAGGTCGGTGATCACCCCGTCGGCGAGTGGGCGGATCGCGTGGACGCCCTCGGGTGAGCGGCCGATGAGATCGCAGGCCTCCTGCCCGATCGCGACCACACCCCGGCGGGCGATGTGGCCGCGGACGAGCATCACCGAGGGCTCGTCCAGCACAATGCCCGTCGCCGCGTCGCAGACCACGGTGTTCGCGGTTCCCAGATCAATGCCGAACTCTTGCATCGGGTGGCTTCCTCTCGGAGAAATGTCGTTGCTGAGCTGATGTGCTGTTGCCGGCGCGGTCGGCAGGGCCGGCCTCACGGCTGCTGTACCGGTGAGCTGTCGTGGATCTCGGACTGGTGGGCGAGGTAGTAGGCCAACAGGTCATGGGCCACCGGACCCGGGTTGTTCTCGCCCTGGCCCGGCCCCTGGGTGAGCACCGTGACCACGACCGAGGGGTCCTGGACAGGCGCCGCCGCAGTGATCCAGTTGTCGTAGCTGTCGGCGGGCAGTGAGCCGTCCTGGGCCGTGCCGGTCTTGGCTCCGACCGCGGCGGGCAGGTCGGCCAGGCGTCCCGCGGTCCCGTTGGTGACCGCGGCGCGCATCCCGTCCCGGATCGGGCCCAGCGCCCCGGCGAACGGCAGCTGGGCCGCCGGTGGGTCCGGTAGCGCGGTCCACGCGTCGCCGGTTCCGCTGGCCAGGCCCACGCGGGGCGTGACCAGCCGCCCGGTGGCCACCGCCGCGGTCCAGCGGGCCACTTGCAGCGGTGTGGTGGTGAGGTAGCCCTGGCCGATGCCCAGGATCACCGTCGAGCCCGGGTACCAGGTGCCGCCGTCGGCACCCACCGACGCGGGCGTGCCGAGGTAGCCGGGGGACTCCGAGGGCAGGTCGATGCCGGTGCGCTGGCCGACACCCAGCGTCCGGGCAGTGTCGATCA
Organism: Pseudonocardia sp.; assembly: GCA_036009565.1. Lineage (GTDB taxonomy): Bacteria > Actinomycetota > Actinomycetes > Mycobacteriales > Pseudonocardiaceae > Pseudonocardia. The sequence continues at coordinate 2,557 of DASYLM010000512.1, forward strand.
TCGCGTCGGCCCCCAGGAGGGTCGCCAGCTTGTAGAAGTACACGTCGTTGGACCACGCCAGGGCCTGCGGCAGGTTCATCGGGCCCATCGGCCGCCAGTTGTTGAAGGTGTGCCCGCCCAGGGTGTAGCTGGCGCCGGTGGGAACAGCTAGTCCGGGCGGCAGCTTCGGGTGCAGCTGGTTCGCCGTGCTGACCACCAGCTTGAAGGTGGAACCGGGAGGCACCGCTGACTGTGTGGTGTGCTCGCGCATCGGGCTGCCCGGCGCGGTCGCGAGTGTGCTCAGCGCGGCGTTGTCCACCGGCGGCCCGTACACGTTGGCGTCATAGTTGGGGACGCTGGCCAGCGCGAGTACCTGCCCGGTCCTCGGGTCGATCGCGACGGCGGCACCGGACCGGCGAGGCTGCCCGCGCATGGCCCGGGCCAAGCTCGTGTCGAGCACTCGTTGCAGACCGAGGTCGAGTGACAGCCGCAGGTTCGCCCCAGCCGTGGGGTCGGTGTGCGGCCCGATGGCCACCGGCTGTCCGACCGGGTTCACGTACACGCACTGTTGTCCGTCGATGCCACGCAGCACGGCGTCGTACTGCTGTTCGAGGCCGGACCGTCCGACGACCTCACCCGTCGGCAACCGCGGCCAGCGGCGTTGTTCGGCCGGGGTCGCCGTTCCGGTGAATCCCAGCAGCGGGCCGAGCGCGGTGCCCGCCGGGTAGCTCCGGCGTGGCGCGGGAACGACGCTGACCCCACTGATGGCGGCTCTGGTGACGGCGGCCGCGACCGGAGCGGTGACGTCGGCGAGCGGCACCGCAAGCGTTCCGGCCGGCGCTGTCTCGAGCGTGGCGCGTACCGTCGCGGCGGGCTGGCCGGTCAACGAGGCCAGCCGCGCGGCCGCCGCCGGGTCCGAGCGGGTCAGCGCCGGCACCGCGACAACACGGGCCCGACCGTCATCGGCGCTGGCCGCCAGCGGGGTGCCGTGCCGATCGGTGATCTCGCCGCGAAGAGCCGGAAGCCGGAAGCAGCGGCTCATCTGGTCCATGCCGGCCGCGGCGAGCACGGGCCCGTCGGTCGCGCGCAGGTATCCGCCGTAGCTGCCGAAACAGACCAGGAGCGCGGTGATGGACAGTGCAACCACCCGTGCCCACCGCGGTCGGCGGGCCCGCCAGCTCGTCTGTACCCACAGGCGGCGCCGGAGCCCGTCGCGGCGTAGCCCGACCACCACGCCGAGCGCGCTCAGATGTACGACCAGCGCCGTGCCACCGTAGCTGAGCAGCGGGAACGGGACACCGGCCAGCGGAAGCAGGCCCAGGTTGCCGCCGAGTGACACCACTGCTTCCACACCGAGCAGCACCGCCAGCCCGGAGGCGACCAGTGCTCCCTGGGTGTCCCGGGCCGCGCGCGCGGCCAGTACCAGACGCCAGACCAGGACCAGCGCGGCGACGACCACAGCGGCGCCGGCGAGCAAGCCGAACTGCTCGACCACGCTGGCCGCGGCGAGGTCGGTGTGCCGTTCGGGTAGGTACAGCGCGCGCAGTTCGGTCAGGTCGCCACCGTGCCCGATCAGCGTGCTGGCCCCGACCGCGATGCGCGCCTGGGTGACCGCCCAGCCCGCGTCGGAGGCCGACTGATGGGACCCCACCACGAAGCTGCCGAGCCGGGTGAGCTGGTAGGGCCGCAGCAGACCGACCACCAGCGGTGCCGCCACTGCCGCGGCGGCGAGCAGTGGGAGCAGGAAGCGTGCCGGTACCCGCCCCAGGACCAACATCGCGACCGAGAGCGCGACGAGCAGGGAACAGGTCGACAGATCCGGCTGGGCCAGCGTAAGCGTGATCGGCAGCAGGGCGAGCAGGAGTGCGAGCGCGAACCGCCGCCACCATGGGAGTTGCGCCGAGCCCAGTACCCGGGCCAGCACCAGCAACAGACCGAGCTTGGCCAGCTCGGACGGTTGGAACGTCAGCGCTCCCACACCGATCCACCGGGTGGCGCCGTTCGCCGAGGTACCCGCGAACCGCACCGCGACGAGACAGACCAGCGCCAGCCCGTAGCACCCCCAGCCCAGCGCGGTGAGCAGCCGGAGCCTGGACCGTCCCAGCACCGCCAGCAGCGCCAAACCCACCACCGCGAACGACGCCTGCCGCACGGCGAGGCCCGCGCCGTCCACTGCCCAGAGATTCGCCACCCCGATGCCGACCACTACGAGCGCGGCGGTCACCGCGGGGAGGTCCAGGTGCCTGCCGTACGCCGTGCGCCCCGCCGGCCACCCCGTCCGTGGCTCGCGGCGGATCCGCGCCGGCGAGGCCCTGCTTCTCAGCTGGGTCCAGTCCATGAGTTCCCCGATGTGCCGCGATGAATGGATGTGCTCAACAAGACGCATGGGCCGGCACCGTCAGTGGTGGACTGGCCGCCCGGGCCGGAACGCCGGTCACGGCGGTGATCGAGAGGGCTGACGCCGGTGGCAACCTGAGTTGCCCGACCGCGACGAGCTCGCGCCCCCCCGGCATGACGGTGACGGAGCCCCCGGCGGAGTTGTGCACCAGGCCGGTGCACCGGTCGGTCAGCCGGTAGGTCCATTGCACGCGCTGGGCGCCACGCTCGGGAACCAGCCGGACAAGTACGCGCACCTCGCAGGTGGCGCCCGGTGCGCAGAGTGCCAACGGACGCAGATCGACCCCCGCTACCGGGCCGGCCGCTCGCGGCTCCACCGGTAGTGGCGGCAGTGCTGTCGCGGAAGGTTCGGCCGCCGATCGCCGCCCGGCCGCACTCAAGGCGTCCAGATCCGCGCTGACCCGGTTCCCGAGCAGGACCATCTCGAGCAGCAGGACGGTGGCCAGGGCCGCGAGTGCGAGCGCCCATCTGCCGTACCTGACCAGCGCGGCCCACCGTGGGACGGTCGGTCGACCGGGCGACCCGGCCGGGCGGTCCGAGGGCCGGCCGGGGGCGCCGCCGGTGCCCGACCTGGCGCCGGGGGAGGACCCGGTGCAGATGACCCGTGGCGCCGGGCCGGCGTCGGCAACCCGCGAGCCGACCGCGGCGGCCAGGTCGGCCAGTTCGGCCCTCGCCGCGGCACCGACCACGTCGGCCATCGAGCCGAGCCCCGTCGCGGCGGCGAGAAGGTCCTCGATGGGTCGGCCCGCAGCCGCTGCCAACTCGTGCGCTGCCAACTCGTGCGCTGCCAACTCGTGCGCTGCCAACTCGTGCGCTGGCCGCCCGCCCGTCGCGGTCGCCACTCCGTTCCGGCGGGGCTGCCGGCGCGCAATCGCGGCGAGCTCAACGAGGAGGGCGCGCGCCGAAACCAGATCGGCGTGGCGAGCCGGTTGATCGGTGGTCCACCCCTCAGGTGTCTCGTCGCGCAGGCAGACCGATCCGTCGGCACCGACGGTCACCTGCTCGGCACCGAACCCGCCCAGCGCTCGCTGGGAGGCATGCCGGTCGCGGAGCCCGCGCACCAGATCGGCACCGATGACAAGCGCCTGCTCCGGCGTCAGCCGGGTGAGCCGGATCAGTTGGCGCACGGTGAGCCGCGGGCTGCCGGGTGCGGGCTGCCCGGGCGGCGCCGCGCCGCGCTCCACCTCGGCAAGCGTCACGCGACGCCGCGGGGTCGACGCCCCGTGGTGAGCTCGTACTCGCCGTGATCGACGTTCGATCGGTCTGACGGCGTGCACCTCAATCACCCACTGCCAGTTCGCGGGCGGCGATGGAGGTCAGGCCGACGCGGTGGCGCGTCCGGCCTGGTATTGCCTGGTGCTGCACGGGTATCAACCTGCTCCGGCTCGATCGCGGTCTGGGATCACAGGGCCTGGGTGGACACAACGGACCGGCGGGCGATCACGCACCGACATGACGGATCGGTCATGATCGTGTGGAGAGTCCGGGAATGCGTCGATCAGCGCCGCGTGGCCCACACGGGTCGCGAAAGACGAGCTCGGCCGGTCCTTACCGGCTCGAGGGCGGGCCCCGAGGGGCGTCCTGCGCCCGTGTCGGTTCGACCCTGCGGCGGTCGTGCCGCCAACCGGAGCACGCCGTGACCCGTGCCGCCATGAGCAGGGTCAAACACAGCCAGGCCACCCGCTCGCCGAGCGAGCCGAGCGCGACATCGCTGAAACTGGCCGGACCGGAGGACTCCGCGCTGCGCGGGGTGTCCTCGTGCCGCTCAGCCGCCGCCGCCCCGAAACCGAGGCGCGCCGCGGACCAGCCGGAGAGCCGGACGAGCCATGCCAAGAGCCCGACCATCACCGCACCCCCGCGAGCGGGGTGACGTCGGCGGTGGTCGCGGCACCGGAACCTGTCCAGGGCGCCACCCACGCGGAACCGGCAACGCGGTTCATGGGCAGCTCCAGACACTCAGGTACACGCTGCTCGACACGGATGCCGACCACAGCCTCCTGATCACAACATTAGGTGGCTGACAGGCCAACCAGTTAAAACCTAGCCACCGAGGGACCGAACCCCATCGGCCAGCAGAGTGAAGCTCACGATCTTGACCGAACCGAGACCGACCGCTGGTCGCGACGGGGCGCCGCGGAGCCGCCGGCGGTCAGCCGATGCGACGGGCGATCACCTCGCGGATCGCGCTGAGGTGCTCGTTCATCGCGGCCGCGGCAGCGTCCGGGTCCCGGGCCTGGACCGCTTGGTAGATCGCCTGATGCCCCTCCAGCGAGCGCTGTCGACCGTCCGGCGTCATGTGCGAGTGGCGGCGCACCGACTCGGTCCACCGGCTGGTCATCGAGTACACCGCCACCAGCAGAGGGTTGCGGGCCGCGTGCGCCAGGAGCAGGTGGAACTCCACGTCGAGCGCCAGCGACTGCTCGGCATCCGGATCGAGCATCGAACGGGCGAGCACGTCTTCCAGCTGCACATGGTTCGACGGCGCGGCCCGTAGTGCGGCGGCGGCGGCGATCCGCGGCTCGACGATCAGCCGCAGCTCGGTGGCGTCGTCGAGGCTGACGTCGGCATCGGCCGACAGGCTCGCGTACAGCTCGGCCACCGACTCGGTCTGCTCGGTGACGATGGTGCCCCGGCCGGTGCGGCGTTCGACGAGATGTTTGGACTCCAGCTCGTGCATCGCGTCGCGCAGCGAACCGCGGGACACCGACAGGCTTGCGGCCAGCTCCCGCTCGGGCGGCAACCGCTGCCCCGGCCGCAGCGCCCCGGTCGCGATCAGCCGTTCGAAATGCGCGGCGAGCTCGACGCCGATGCTGCGCGGACGCCGAGGCATCGGTGGGACAGAAGCGGGCGTCACGGACACCTCCTCGAATCGTTCCCGTCGCGGCGAGCCCGCCGGACGTGACCACACCATCAGACCACGTGGTCTCTTGGTCGGACCAGAAAACCACCACATCGGTGCCCTGTTTCCTGGCGGTAAATCTCACGTCACCTCTGCGGTACAACGGCAATCGCGGCGCTAATGCTGATTAGCCTCAACTTGGTCCGACCAACGGACTATCGCGCCCCCCGCCGCCTGAAGGAACTCCGTGCCATGCGCATAAGGCAGCTCCGCCCCGTCCTCGCGACGCTCGCTTCGACCGTCGCGGCCGCCGTCCTGCTCACCGCTTGCGGCTCGTCCGGCAGCACCGCCCCCGCCGACAGCGCCGCCCCCGCCGGTGCCACGCCGTATGCCTCGCTGACCGCTTCCCCCGCCTGCACCCAGCTTCGCGGCCAGCACCCCGAGCTGGCCGGCAAGAAGATGACCAACGCGATCAACCCGCACACCCCTGGGTACGAGTCGATCTCGGTTTCCGACCCGAACCGGTACGAGGGCTTCGACATCGACCTGGGCGAGGCGATCGGCGCCTGTCTGGGCTTCACTGTCAGCTATCTGCCGGTGTCTTTCGAGACATTGCTGCCGACTCTGCGCAGCGGCCAGGCCAACTTCGTCATCTCCGACATCTACGCCACCAAAGAACGCGCCGCCTCGGCCGACTTCATCACCTACTCCAAGGTCTTCGACGGCGTGCTGGTGGCGAAGGGGAACCCGAAGAAGCTGACCGGGATCGACGACTCGCTGTGCGGCACGACCACCGCGCTGAACAAGGGATTCGTGGAGGTTCCGCTGGTGGCCGCGCAGAGCGCGAAGTGCACGGCCGAGGGCAAACCGGCCGCGCAGGCCTCGCTGTTCGACAACAACGCGGACTGCGTCCAGGCGATCCTGGCGGGCCGGGCCGACTCCTACATCAACGACGTCAACACGGTGACCCGGTTCGTCAAGGAACAGCCTGACCAGTTGGACCGGGCCACCGCGGTCACACTGCCGTACTCGATCGGGATCGGCGTCCCCAAGGACAACACCGCCATCCGCGCGGCCTTCACCGGCGCCCTGACCGAGGTCCAGCGCAGCGGGCTCCAGACGACGCTGTCGAAGAAGTGGCAGCTGGACGAGTCCGCGATCGAGTCGCCGTCACTGGTCACCGCCAGCTGATGGGCAGCTTCCTGCACTACCTGTCGATGCCGTACCTGATCCAGGGCATCGTGGTCACGCTGCAGGCGTCCGCGCTGGGCTTTTTCGGTGGCTTCCTGGCCGGCGCCCTGCTGGCCGGCATGGCGTTGAGCCGCAACCGGATGATCGCCGGGGCGGCGCGGACCTACAGCGTGATCTTCCGGGGCACGCCGCTCGTGCTCCAGCTGGTGTTCGTGTTCACCGCGCTGCCGCACGCCGGCGTCGTGCTGAGCCCGATCCTCGCCGCGGGCGTGGCGTTGGCCGCCAACGAGGCCACCTTCTTCGCCGAGATCCTGCGTTCCTCGGTGCGCGGGGTGGACCGGGGACAGACCGACGCGGCCCGTGCTCTCGGGTTGCGGCCGAGACGGGTGCTGGCGCACATCGTCGGGCCGCAGGCCGGCCGCGCGGCCATCCCGGCCATCGGCGGCGAGGCCGTCTCCACCCTGAAGAACTCCGCGCTGGCCTCGATCATCGCGCTGCCGGAGCTGACCCTGCGCAGCAACCAGCTCGCCTCGGCCACCTTCGACTACTTCAGCATCTTCTTCGCCTCCGGGGTGATGTACCTGCTGCTCACCGGCGCGATCGCCGGGGTGCAGCTGCTGGTTGAGCGAGCCGTGGACCTGGACCGGCTCAAGCACGGCGGCGCCGCCGGACCGGTTGGCGCCGCTCCCGAGCCGGGTGAGGTACCGGCCGCGCCGGCGCCGGTGCCCATCCGACCGACCCGGGTGGCACTCACCGTCACCGGGGCGTGCAAGGCCTTCGGCGAGCAACAGGTGCTGCGCGGCGTGGACCTGGAACTGCACGAGGGCGAGGTAGTCGCGCTGCTCGGTCCCAGTGGCTCGGGCAAGAGCACGCTGCTGCGGCTGATCAACCACCTGGAGACGCTGGACGCGGGGACCGTCTCGTTCGACGGGCTGCGGGTCGGCTACTCGGACAGCGGCGGTCCGCTGGCCGAGCGGGTCACCGCCCAGCAACGGGTGGACGCCGGCGTCGGCATGGTGTTCCAGCACTTCAACCTGTTCGCCCATCTGACCGCGCGGGAGAACGTGGCAGCGTCACCCCGGTGGGTGCAGGGGGTGCCGAGGGAGCGGGCGTTGCGCGAGGCCGACCGACTGCTGGGCAGGGTCGGACTCGCGGCCAGGGCGCACGCGTTGCCCCGCCACCTCTCCGGCGGTCAGCGGCAGCGGGTCGGTATCGCCAGGGCGCTCGCCGGCCGCCCCCGGGTTCTGCTGCTCGACGAGCCGACCTCGGCGCTGGATCCGGAACTGGTGCAGGAGGTACTGGAGGTCATCCGTTCGCTCGCTGTGGACGAGGGGCTCACGATGTTGATCGCCACCCACCAGCTGCGGTTCGCCAGGGAGGTGGCGGACCGGGTGGTCTTCATGGCCGACGGCGTGGTCCTCGAACAGGGGCCGGCCGCCCAGGTCCTGGACAACCCCCGAAACCCGGTCGCGGCGCGGTTCCTGCGCGCGGTGCACACCATGGAGGTCTGAGGCGTGAACGCGGTCCGAGAGTCACACAGCTTCACCCCCGAGCAGGGTGTACCGCCGGCGGTCGCGCCGTTCTCCCACGTCACCAGGTGGGGCACCCTGCTGTTCGTCACCGGACAGATGCCCACCGACCCGGCCAGCGGCGGACTCGTGGCCGGCGGCCTGCTCGAGCAGGCCGAACAGGTCAGGGCCAACCTGCTGGCCTGCCTGCGCCCGTTCGGCGCGGACCTGGACGACGCCCTGATGGTGCGTGTCTACCTCACCGACTTCACCGAGTTCGAGTCGTTCAACGAGCGCTACCGGACCTGGTTCACCGCACCGCTGCCCAGCCGCACCTGCGTCGGTACCACCGCTCTCGCGGTCGGCGCGGACATCGAGATCGACCTGGTCGTAGGCCTAACCGACACCCGAGGAGGAGAGTCCGCATGAGCCTCACCGTGCTGCAACCCGGAGAGGGCCCCATCACCGGCCAGCACCTGCTGACCTCGACACCGGACACGGTGCGGTGGGGCTGGCTGCCCAACGCCGCCTCGCCGCCGTGCCTGACCGTCAGCTCCGGGGACACCGTCACCATCGACACGCTGAGCCACGAGGGCATCCTCGAGGACCAGGGCCGCGATCCGGTGGGCTTCCTCGGCGGCTACGGCATCAAGGCGTCCGAGGTGACCCGGGACGCGAAGGAGATCGCCGCCAGCGCCATCCAGAACGGTCTCGACGACGGCCCGCACGTGGTCACCGGACCGATCGCGGTGGCCGGTGCGCGGCCGGGCGACGTCCTGAAGATCGATGTGCTCGAACTGCTGCCCCGCACGCCCTACGGCTTCGTGAGCAGTCGACACGGCTATGGCGCGCTGCCCGGCGAGCTACCCGAGGGCCCCTCGAACGTATGGCAGTTCTGCGAGGTCGGCCTCGACGGCGGCCGGATGGTGAGCTGGATGGCCGCCGCCGACGGCCGCCGGGCGTGTTTCCCGTTGGACCCGTTCCTGGGCCTGATGGGGGTGGCGCCGGCAACGTCCGACCCGGTGCACTCGGTGGCGCCGGGTGACTTCGGCGGCAACATCGACATCAAATGGGCGCAGGTCGGCACCGCGCTGTACCTGCCGGTGTCCGTGGACGGGGCACTGTTCTACACCGGTGACCCGCACTACGCGCAGGGCAACGGCGAGGTGGCGCTGACCGCACTGGAGGCCTCGTTGCGTGCCACCGTGCGGCTCAGCGTGCTGTCCGGGCCGCAGGTGGCCGCCGCGGTGGGAACTCTGCGCACCCCGGTGGTCGAGTCGGCCAGCCACTGGATCCCGACCGGGCTGGACGTGAGCCTGGACGAGGCCATGCGCAACTGCGTGCGCAACGCCATCACCTTCCTGGTGGAGCGGTTCGATTTCGACCGGTCCACCGCGATGGCCTATCTGTCCGCCGCCGGCGACTTCGAGGTGAGCCAGGTGGTGGATGCGGTCAAGGGGGTGCATTGCATGATCAGGAAGTCTGACTTCGCCCAATGGACCTGACGCCCGGAAAACAATGAAACGCGGTCGGAACAATACATAGATTGGTTGCGTATCCACCTTGTCTGACAAGCGGTTCCACCTGGCTTGGTTTCTTAACTTCGTGACCGACGACTGGCACGGGACGTGGGGCAACGGCGGCCGGGACTGGTCCGGCGATTTCTTCGTGGAAATGGCGCGCGACCTCGAACGTGCTTGCTTCGACTACGTAATCATTGAGGACAAGCTGATGGTGTCCACCGCTTACGGCGGCACCATGGAGGCCGACCTCAAGTACGCGGTGACCCCCAAGCACGACCCGGTTCCGCTCGCTGTGCTGATGGCGCAGGCCACCACCCGGCTGGGCGTGGTTCCCACCATGTCCACGAGCTTTTACCCGCCATTCCTGCTGGCCCGGCTCTGCGCCACGATCGACCACATCGCCCGAGGTCGATTCGGCTGGAACATCGTCACCTCGGCGGAGGACCGCGCCGCGCAGAACTTCGGTATGGACAAGCTCTACGAGCACGACGAGCGGTACGCGATGGCGACCGAGTACGTCGATCTCGTCCGCCAGCTGTGGGACTCCTGGGAGCCGGACGCGGTGGTGCGGGACCAGGAGAGCGGTACCTACGCCGACCACACCAAGGTGCACACGGTCGACTTCGTCGGCAAGTACTACAAGTCCCGGGGCCCGCTGAACACGGCGCGCTCGCCCCAGGGCCACCCGGTGCTGTGCCAGGCCGGCGCCTCGCCGCCCGGCCGGGAGTTCGCCGCGCGGTACGCCGACACCATCATCGCCACCGCGAACACCCCGATCCAGATGAAGGCCTACCGTGAGGACATTCGGGCCAAGCTGGCCGCGCACGGCCGCGGCCCGGACGACTGCAAGGTTCTATTCCTGATCTCGCCGATCG
>DASYLM010000513.1:0-11294 GCA_036009565.1 Pseudonocardia sp.
AACCTCGCGTTGTGCAGCCCGGGCGCGCCGGGGGTGCCGTCGTCCACCCCGACGAACAGCATCACCGACGGCATCGCCTCGCTGTAGTGCGCGAAGTCGTCCGAACCGCAGGACCGGAACTCCTCGTCCGCGGTCAGCCCCAACCCGGAGAGCGTGGGCAGGATCGCCGACGACAGCCGGGGGTCGTTGCGCAGCGCCGGCTCGTTCTCCTCCAGCTCCAGCGTCCCGGTGCACCCGTACGCGGCCGCCGTGTGCACCACCACCTCGCTCGCCGCCTCGCACAGCCGTTTCCGGTCGGCGGGGTCCAGCGCACGGATCGTGCCGTAGGCCCGCGCCACCGGCGGGATCACGTTGGTCGCGGTGCCGGCCTCCAACCGGCCGATGGTCAGCACCGCCGAGTCCAGCGGATCCACCCGCCGGGAGATCAGATGGTGCAGCGACACCACGGTCTGGGACAGCGCCAGCACCACGTCGTCGGACCGGTGCGGGTACGCGGCGTGCCCGCCCCGGCCGTTGACGGTGATCGTCAGCTCGTCGCAGGAGGCGTTGACCGCGCCGGCGCGGCCGCTCACCACGCCGCGCGGCAGCACCGGCTGGACGTGCGCACCGACCACCGCGCGTACCTCGTGCGCGGTGAACGCCGGGTCGGCGAGCACGTCGCCCGCGCCGGTCGGCGACGACTCCTCCCTCGGCTGCAGCAGCAGTAACAGTCCGTGCGGCAACAGTGCCGGCCGTCGCACCGCGACCCGGCGCACGGCCCGGGCCACCGCGACCAGCGCCGCGCAGTGCAGATCGTGCCCGCAGGCGTGCATCACCCCGGAGTTCGACGCGAACGGCAGCCCGGTCTGCTCGAGCAGCGGCAGCGCGTCCAGCTCGGCCCGCAGTGCCACCGACGGACCGGTGGCCGGCCCGAGCCGCAGCAGCCGACCGGTGCCGGCCACCCGTACCGGCGCATCCGCCGCCCAGCCCAGCTCGGCCGCCAAAGGCACGCCGTCCAGTTCGCCGGTCGGGCCGATGGCGGCGCACACGGCATCGGCGGTGTCGTCCTCCTGCCCGGACAACCGGGGGTTGAGGTGCAGCTGCTGCCGCAGCGCGATCGCACCGGGCAGCTCGGCCGGCAGCTCGGCGGCCACCAACGCGGCCAACTCGCCGAGCGGCACGCCGGCGCCGGGCACGCCGCTGCCGGTCACGCCGGCGCCGGGCACGCCGCCGCCGGTCACGCCGACACCGGCAGTCGGTAGAGGCCTTCGGAGTTGCGCTCGGCGATCATGGTGGCGATCCGGTGGACGTCCGACTCGGCGGCCTCGCCGTCCCGCGCCCACCCGCCCAGCACCTGGTGCACCGCCCGACGGAACGCGTTCGCCGCGACGAGGTACAGCTCGGGCAGGCCGAACGCGTCGGAGGAGTAGAGCACCTTGCCGAACGGCGCCAGCTCGAGCACCTCGGCGAGCAGCTCGGCGGCGCGGTGTCCGACGTAGGTCGAAGCCAGGCCCACGTCGAGGTACACGTGCGGGAAGGAGTGCGCCAGCCAGGCCGCTTCCCGGTGGTACGGGTAGCAGTGCAGCAGCACGATCGGCGTCCCGGTGCCCTCGGTGGCCCGGCAGAAGCCGGCGAGCAGCGCGGGGTTGGCCCGGTGCAGGTCCTCCTCCGGGTCGCCGAACCCGGTGTGCAGCTGCACCGGCAGCCCCGCGTCCACGCCGCACCACAGCGCGTGCCGCAGCAGCACCGGATCGGCGATCCGCCCGGCCGCCGGCTCCCGCTCCCGCAGCAGCAGCCAGCGGTCGGTGGCCACCGCGACCTCGGCCGACGAGGGCCGCGTCGGCTCCACGTCGAAGCCGTACCGGTAGGCCAGGATCGACTTGCAGCCGACCGCCGACTCCGCCGAGGTGCGCCGGGCCACCTCCTCGGCCAGCGCGTCGGGGTAGTCCTGGGCGCCAACCCCGGTGTCGGCCAGCGCCTCGGCGACCGCCTCCAGCCGGACCACCTCGTCCACCGGAGCACCGGCCGCCGACGCCAGCTCGTCCAGCCCGAGCAGGTCGTCGCCGCGGTAGCCGTGGTCGACCAGCAGCCGGGCGGTCCCGGACGCGGCGAACAGCCGGCGGTTCACCTCGGTCACGCCGAGCTCCGAGCGGCGGGCGAGATACTCGGCGGCCGGGGCGTGCACCGCGAGGTCCAGCACCGGGGCGCACTCCCGGCGTACCGAGAGGCCGACCGCCGAGTCGAACGGGTCGGCACCCGGCGCCGGCGCGGGAGCCTCGGTGAGCAGCGCGCCGAACCGCTCCGGGTCCAGCGCACCACCCAGCACACTGTGGCAGTGGTGGTCGACCAGCCGCAGCTCACCGACCCAGTCGGGCCACGCCGACACCATCAGTGCCGCCACCGGGTCGCCGCGACGACCTCCTCCGGGCTGGCGTCGGCGAACTTCTCGATCTCGGCGTGCCGCACCGCGAGGATCGTCTCGGTGAGCTCCGGGCCGAACGTCTCGGTGAGCACCTTGTCGGCGGCGAACGCGTCCACCGCGTCGGCGAGGCGCTCCGGCAGGCGGGCGATGTTCCGCGCGGCGCGCTGTTCGTCGGACAGGCTCGCCGGGTCGCCGTGCACCGGGTCCGGCAGCGCGGTCCGCTGCTCCAGCCCGGACAGCCCGCTGGCGAGCAGGGCGGCCATCAGCAGGTACGGGTTGGCGCTCTGGTCCACGCATTTGACCTCGAAGTTCGCCGCCCGGGTCTGCTCGCCGACCGACCCGGTGACCAGCCGCACGGCGGCCTCCCGGTTCTCCAGTCCCCAGCAGCCGTACACGCCGGCCCAGTGCGAGGGCAGCAGCCGCAGGTAGCTGGCCACGCTCGGCGCACCGATCGCGAGCAGCGCCGGCAGGCGCTCCACGATGCCGGCCATGAAGGACTCGGCGTCCGTGGTCAGCCCGAACCGCCCCTCACCCCCGCTGAACAGCGGCTGCCCGTTGCGCGCCAGCGACAGGTGCACGTGCCCGCCGTTGCCGACCCCGCCGGCCTGCACGCTCGGCGAGAAGGACACCGCCAGCCCGCGCCGCGCGGCCACCGCCCGGATCGTGGAGCGGACCAGCACCGCGGTGTCGGCGGCGGCCACCGGCGACTCCGGCGCAACCGAGAGCTCCAGCTGCCCCGGCGCGTACTCCGGGTGGAACTGCTGCACCGCGACACCCTGCGCGGACAGCGTGCGGAGCAGCTCGACGGCGAAGTCGGATACCTCGATCACCCGGTTCATCCCGTACGCCGGGCCGATGCCGAACGGCTCCGGGTCGCTGTCCGCCGGGCCGCGGTAGAGCACCCACTCCACCTCGAACGCGGCCTTGGCGGTGATGCCGGACTCGGCGAGGCGGTCCACGACCCGGGACGCGAGCAGCCGGCTGCAGCCCGGGTGCGGCTTGCCGTCCTGGGTGTAGCGGTCCGCCGGCGCCCAGGCCCAGCCCGGCTGTGCGGACAGCGGCACCACGCGGCTCAGATCCGGCAGCAGCCGCAGGTCACCACTCGGGTTGGCCACCGAGGTGTCGGCGATGGAATCGTCGAGCAGGAAGGCGTCGAACACCGGTGTGGCGCCGACCCCCCAGCCCGAGATCCGGTCGAACACCGAGACCGGTACGCCCTTGACCCGGCAGATCCCGCTGGTGTCCACGAAGGTCACCGCCACGGCCGCGACGTCCCGCGAAGCCAGCCACTCCGCCTGCCGACGGCCCTTGGCGACCCGTTCCGCGCGCTCCTGCTCGTCCATCTACCTGTCCCCTCGCACCCGGAGCCTTGCCCGGACATTGATTCGGAAACATACTTTGAAGATCGTGCTGTAGAGATCAGTCGCGTCACTCGGTCGGGGGTTGGGCCGAACCTAGGAGGTCACCATGACCGCTGCCGATCCGGCCCCCGCCAAGGAGCCTACGACCGGCCCACAATCCGCTCCCGGGACCCGGCCCGCGCTGCGCCGGAGCCTCTCGGTCTGGCAGGCGGTCGGCCTGTCGATCGCCCTGATGGCGCCCAGCATGGCGGCCAACATCAACCCGCAGGGCACCGCGACGTCGGTCGGCCGGGCGGTGCCGCTGGCGTTCCTGATCGCCACCATCGGTGTGCTGCTGGTGGCCTACGTATTCGTCCGGCTGTGCCAGCGGTTCAACCACGCCGGCTCCGTCTACGCATTCGTCGCGGCCACCCTGGGCGCCCGCGCCGGTACCGTGGCCGGCTGGTCGCTGATGGGCACGTACTGCTTCTACGGCGTCGTCACCTCGACCGCCGCCGGGATCTTCGGCACCTCGTTCCTGAAGACGTCGGGCATCTGGCCGGAGCCGCCGGACTGGGCGCCGTTCCTGCTCAGCTGCCTGGCACTGGTGCTGGTCTGGCTGCTGACGGTGATCCCGGTGCGCGGCGGCACCCGGGTGCTGCTGTCCGTGGAGGGCATCACGGTCGCGCTGATCCTGGTCGTGTCGGTGGTGGTGCTGGTGCACCTGGTCAGCGGCACCGCGCCCGGCGGCCTGCGGCCCACCTGGAACGTGTTCAGGGTGGCACCGGGCACCGACAGCTCCACGGTGTTCCTGGGCGCGGTGTTCGGCTTCCTGTCCTTCGCCGGCTTCGAGGCCGCCGCGACGCTCGGCGAGGAGGCCAGGCACCCGCGCAAGGACATCCCCCGGGCGATCCTGGGCACCGCGATCTTCGGCGGCGCCTACTTCGTGTTCGTCACCGCGGTGGAGGTCATGGGGTTCGGCACCGATGCCGCCGGGGTGGACGCGTTCACCAAGTCCAGTTCGCTGCTCGGTGACCTGGGGACGCGCTACGTCGGCGCCTGGGTGGGCGACCTGATCTCGCTCGGGGCGGCGATCAGCGCTTTCGGCTGCGCGCTGGCCTGCGCGGTCGGGGGGTCCCGGCTGCTGTTCGCGCTGAGCAGGGACGCGGCCGGCGAGCGCGGGCTCGGGCGGATCACCAAGGCCGGAACACCGGCGGCGGCCGCGGTGGCCGTGGTGCTGGCGATGTACCTGATCGTCGCGGTGCTCGCGCTGGGCGCCGGCTCCTCGGCGATGGACGTGTTCCTGGCCAGCGGCACCATCGGCACGCTGATCCTGCTGGTCGTGTACCTGGTGACCACGATCGGCGCGATCCGGCTGCTGTTCTTCACCGCGCCCCGCACGGTGCCGATGTACGAGATCGCGGTGCCGCTGCTCGCGCTCGTGGTGCTCGGCTACACCCTGTTCCGCAACGTGGTGCCCTACCCGACGGGGACCAGCGCCTCGTACCCGCTGGTGGCCGGCGGGTGGATCGTGCTGGGCATCGTCGCGGTGGCACTGGTGCCCGGGCTGTCCCGGTTCGCGCTGCGCGAGGACCTCACGGCGCCGACCGCGGTGCCGGCCCAGCAATAGCGTCGGCTTGTCACCAACAGACCGGCCGGCGGCTACCCCGCGCCGAGCAGGGCGCGGCAGGCGTCCACCCCGCTCACCCGCGGCACCCACGCCGGGCGGTGCGCCTGGAAGTCGTCCCGGGTCAGCAGCAGCCGGGTCTCCCGCTTAGGGCGGCCGCGCACGGCGAGCGTGTGGCTGCCGTCCGCCCGGTAGCCCAGCCGGCGCGACACCGCGAGCGAGGCCGGGTTGTCGGCGAACGCCCCGGACCGCGCGAGCTCGGCGCCCAGGTGGTCGAACGCCAGCCCGAGCACCGCGGCGCGCATCTCGGTGCCGAGGCCACGCCCCTGGTGCGCCATGCCCAGCCAGGACCCGGTGCTCACCTCCCTGGTCACCGCGAAATCCACCCCGCTCAGGTGCTGGCTGCCGACCACCCGACCGTCCAGCCGGACCAGAAAGGCCACCATCCAGCTCTCCGGGCCCAGCGTCGCCCGGTTGCGCCAGTGGTACTGCAGGGTGCCCCGCCCCAGGTAGCGCGGGTCGGCGTCGGTCCAGGGCTGGACGAACGGCATCTGCTCCGGCGGGTGTACGCCCCGGTAGGCCACCGCGACCAACTCGGCCAGGCCGGCGTCGTCGTCCGGGCGCAGCTCGAGGCGCGGTGTGCGCACGACGAGTCCGCGCAGCGGCCACGGGTCGGGATAGCTGTCGGTCCCGTTGGTCCCGGCTGTGTCGGTCCCGGCGGTGTCGGTCCCCATGCCGGTACAGCGTGCCGTACCACCGGCCACCGGCTCGACCGAGTTACCGCCCGGCGCCGGCCGCCCGTTGGGACTAGGTTTCGGGCATGCACGCGATCACGCTCCGCGAACCCGGTGGCCCTGAAGTACTGGAGTGGACGGAGGTACCCGACCCCGAGCCAGGGCCGGGGGAGGTACTGATCGACGTCGCGGCGAGCGCGGTGAACCGTGCCGACCTGCTGCAGCGGCAGGGCTTCTACCCACCGCCGCCGGGTGCGTCGGAGATCATCGGCATGGAGTGCTCCGGCCGGGTCGCCGCCGTGGGCAGCGGGGTGTCGAACTGGGCGCCGGGCGACGAGGTGTGCGCGCTGCTCGCCGGCGGCGGCTACGCGGAGAAGGTCGCGGTGCCGGCCGGGCACCTGCTGCCGTCGCCCCCGGGCTGGGACCTGATCGACGCCGGCGGGCTGCCCGAGGTGGCCTGCACGGTGTGGTCGAACCTGGTCGGGGTCGCCGGGCTGCGGGCCGGCGAGCTGGTGCTGATCCAGGGTGGCACCGGTGGCATCGGCACCCACGCGATCCAGGTGGCCGCCGGGCTGGGCGCCCGGGTGGCCGCCACCGCCGGCTCGCCGGAGCGCCTCGAGCGCTGCCGCGAGCTCGGCGCCGAGCTCGCCATCGACTACCACGACAAGAACATCGCCGACCAGCTGCGCGAGGCCACCGACGGGCGGGGCGCGGACGTCATCCTGGACAACATGGGCGCCTCCGCCCTGGCCGACAACATCGACCGGCTGGCGCCGGGCGGCCGGCTGGTGATCATCGGCCTGCAGGGCGGAACCAAGACCGAGCTGGACATCAACAGGATGCTGCGCAAGCGGGTCAGCATCGCCGCGACCAACCTGCGCGGCCGGCCCACCGACGGTCCGGACGGCAAGGCGGCCATCGTCGCCGAGGTGCGCAGCGGGCTGTGGCCGCTGCTCGAGTCCGGCCGGGTCAAGCCGGTCGTGCACGCCAGGGTGCCGATGAACGAGGCCGGCGAGGCGCACCGGCTGCTCGGCGAGGGCGGCGTGATCGGCAAGCTGCTGCTGGTCAACCCGTCGTACGGGAGCTGAGCCGGCTCGGTCGCCGGGGGTGGGTCGGCGTCCCTTTGCTCTGCGCATGCATACGCAACAGCTCAGGTTCGTTGCGTATCCCTACGCAGAGCAAGCCGGCCTGTTGCGTATCCCTACGCAGAGCAAAGGAGCCCGATCAGACCATCTCGTTGAGCGCCCGCGCAAGCTGGTCGATCTCCGAGCTGGTCGTGTAGTGCGCCAGGCCGACCCGGACCACGCCGCCGACCTCGCCGCTGCCAAGGTGTTCGAGCACGCCGTGGTCGCCCATGTCGGCCACCGCGCAGACGCCCCGGTCGGCCAGGTAGGCCGCCACGTCCTGGGCCTTGCGGCCGTCGTGGGTGAAGGACAGTGCCGGCACGCCGCCGGAGGGGTTGCCGACGATGGTGATCCGGTGAACGAACTTGAGCTCGTAGATCAGCTTGTCCATCAGCTCGGACTGGTACTCGGCGACCGAGCGCATCGAGATGGCCAGCCGGTCCGCGCGCTCGCCCTGCGCCTCGTCGTCCAGCGTGGACAGGTAGTCGATCGAGGCGACCAGGCCGGCCAGCAGCGGGTAGCAGTGCGGGCCGACCTCGAGCCGCTCCGGGCCGGTGGCCAACGGGTCGAGCGAGCAGGACGGCAGCCGCTCCAGCAACGACGGGTCGCGGAACACCAGCGCGCCGCACTGCGGGCCGCCCCACGCCGACGCGGACAGCACCAGTACGTCCGCGCCCAGCTCGTCGATCCGCAACGGGCCGCAGGCCGCTGCCGCGTACCCGTCCACGACGACCAGCGCGTTGGCGCGGTGCGCCCGCTCGGCGATGCTGGCCACCGCCGGCCGGATGCCGACGTGTTCCGAGCCGGCGGTCACGGCGACCAGCTTGACCGGGCCGTCGAGCAGCTCGTCGTACTGCCAGTCGGGCAGCTCGCAGGTCTCGATCTCGATCTCCGCCCAGCGCACCCCGATGCCCCGGGCGTCGGCGGCGCGTTGCCACGGGGCGATGTTGGCGACGTCGTCGAGGCGGGACAGCACGATGTGGTCGCCCAGCTGCCAGCTCGGCGCCAGCGCTTCGGCCAGCCGGCTGAGCAGCACTTCGCGGCCGGGACCCAGCACCACGCCGCGCGGGTCCGCGCCCACCAGGTCGGCGGCCGCCTGCCTGGCGGCGTCCTCGATGACCTCGGCACGTTGCGACGCGGGGAACGCCTCGCCCGGTGGTGAGATGGGCGCGCGCACGGCCGTACCCATGGTCAGTGCGACCTGTTCGGGGCACTGGGCACCGGTCGGCGCGTCGAGGTGCACCCACCCGTCACCGATCGCGGGAGTGAGTCCGCGCACCCGCGCCACGTCAAAGGGCATCATCATACGGTAACGGCACCCACAAGTTGATCGTCGAAGGATCGGGTGTCGGCGAATTTCCTCCCGGTCCCCCGATTCGACCGGGCATCCGGGAAGGGCCAGGATGGACCCATGAGCGAGCCTTCGGAGCAGCCCGAGAACAACGAACAGCAGGTGGTGGTGATCGGCCCGGACGGCTCGCCGGTCGGCATGGCCCGGGTCCCGGGCAGCGGTTCCGGGAAGTCGGAGCCGAGCCACTCGGGCGGCGTGATGGACATGGTCGAGCAGCCGGCCAAGGTCATGCGGATCGGCACCATGATCAAACAGCTGCTCGAGGAGGTCCGGGCGGCGCCGCTGGACGAAGCGTCCCGGTCCCGGCTGCGCGAGATCCACGAGAACTCGATCAAGGAGCTGGAGCAGGGCCTGGCGCCCGAGCTGCGCGACGAGCTGCACCGGCTGAGCCTGCCGTTCTCGGACGACAGCATCCCCTCGGACTCCGAGCTCCGGATCGCGCAGGCACAGCTGGTCGGTTGGCTGGAGGGTGTCTTCCACGGCATCCAGACCGCGCTGTTCGCCCAGCAGATGGCGGCCCGCCAGCAGCTGGAGCAGATGCGCAAGGGCCTGCCGCCGGGCATCGGCGGCCAGCAGATGCCCGAGGGCATGGGCGGCGGCCAGACCGGGCAATACCTGTAACCGACGGGACGGGTGGGCCGGTCGCGATCGGCCAACCGGTACCGTGGGTCACCATGTCCAGCACCGTCCGCATCGACTCGGCCGAGTCGCCCGCCACGCCGTCCGCTCCGTCCCGGAGCTGGCAGCGCGCGTTCGGTGACCTGCGCCAGGGCTGGGGGCAACGGTCGCTGTGGGGCTACCTGGGCTGGCAGGACATCAAGCAGCGGTACCGCCGCTCGGTGCTCGGGCCCCTGTGGATCAGCATCAGCATGGGCGTACTGGCCACCGGCCTGGGCATCCTCTACGCGGCGCTGTTCCAGAACGACTACCGGCAGTTCCTGCCCTACGTGGCCACCGGCCTGTTGATCTGGAACTTCATCTCCGGCTGCATCCTGGAGGGCAGCGAGGTCTTCATCGCCAACGAGGGCCTGATCAAGTTCCTCCCCGCGCCGCTGAGCCTGCACGTGTTCCGGCTGGTCTGGCGGCAGACGCTGTTCTTCCTGCACAACCTGGTGATCTGGCTGATCCTGATCATCATCTTCCCGCAGCCGATCAGTTGGACGCTGGCGCTGGCGGTTCCCGCGTTCGCGTTGCTGATGGTCAACGGGTTCTGGATCGCGATCCTGGCCGGCATCATCGCCACCCGGTTCCGGGACATCCCGCCGATCGTCGCCAGCGTGGTGCAGCTGGTCTTCTACATGACCCCGATCGTCTGGGACTACGGCCAGCTGGCGAAGAACCCCCACGTCGCCGAGCGGGCCCGCCTCGCCGAGCTGAACCCGGTCATGCACTTCCTGGAGATCCTGCGCGAGCCGATGCTGGGCGAGAGCATCGTCTGGCGGCACTGGATCGTGGCCGGGGCGATTACCGTGGTGGGTTGGGCGATGGCCCTGCTCGTACTGCGCAACTACCGATCCCGCGTCGCGTACTGGGTGTGAGTGAGTAATGGTCAGCATCGACATCCAGCACGCCTTCGTCGACTTCCCGATCTTCGACGCGAAGACCCGGTCGCTGAAGAAGGCCGTGCTCGGCCGGGCCGGCGGGAAGATCGGCACCGAGAGCAGGGTGCCGATCATCGAGGCACTGCACGACATCAACCTGTCGCTGCACCAGGGCGCCCGGGTCGGCCTGGTCGGACACAACGGCGCCGGCAAGTCCACCCTGCTGAGGCTGATGTCCGGCATCTACGAACCCACCCGGGGCAGCGCGCGGATCTCCGGCAAGGTCGCGCCGGTGTTCGACCTCGGCGTCGGCATGGACCCGGAGATCTCCGGGTTCGAGAACATCATGGTGCGCGGGCTGTTCCTCGGCATGACCCGCAAGCAGATGCAGGCCCGCGTCGACGACATCGCCGAGTTCACCGAGCTCGGTGACTACCTGGCGATGCCGCTGCGCACCTACTCGACCGGCATGCGGGTCCGCCTCGCGCTCGGGGTGGTGACCAGCATCGACCCGGAGATCCTGCTGCTGGACGAGGGCATCGGCGCGGTCGACGCCGAGTTCCTCGCCAAGGCCCGGAACCGGCTCAACGCCCTGGTGGAGCGCTCCGGGATGCTGGTGTTCGCCTCGCACTCCGACGAGTTCCTGGTGGACCTGTGCGACACCGCCATCTGGATGGACCACGGCCAGGTCAAGGAGCACGGCCCGCTGCGCGACGTGCTCAACCGCTACAAGGGCCGCGACGTCATCGCCGAGCTCGCGGAGCGCACATGACCGCCCCCCTCGCACCGGACTCGGTGGTCGCCGTGGTGGTCACCCGGCACCGGTCCGCGCTCCTGGTCGATTCACTGGCCGCGATGGCCAAGCAGACCCACCCGGTCACGCACCTGGTGGTGGTGGACAACGGCCCGGACCAACCGGCCCGCGACGTGGTCGAGGCCTGCGGGCTGCCGGTCACCTACCTGCAGTCCTGGCACAACCTCGGCGGCGCCGGCGGCTTCGCGCTGGGCATGCTGCACGCCCTGGCGCTGGGCGCCGAGTGGGTCTGGCTGGGCGACGACGACGGCCGGGCCGCCGACGAGCACGTGCTGGCCACGCTGCTCGACATCGCGAAACGCCGTGAGCTGGCCGTAGTCTCGCCGGTGGTGGCCGACCAGGCAGACCCGGAGACGCTGGCG
>DASYLM010000514.1:0-9413 GCA_036009565.1 Pseudonocardia sp.
AGGAGTTTCATCAGCGAGGGTCTGGCCGAGTTCCTGGCCCGAGCGCTCGGGGTGCCGGAGAACCGGGTCCGGCGGGCGGCCGGACTGCCGCAGGTCGACGACCCTCGCGAGGACATCGCAACGCGCCCGCATCTGCGGCTCATCCGGGACAGGGACGACAAGTAGGCGACCTGCACGCCCAGAACGACGGAGCGGCCCCGTCCGCGAGGACGAAGCCGCTGGTCGATCGTGGTGCGCCATCAGGGACTCGAACCCTGAACCCGCTGATTAAAGAGTCGCGAGCTATGGATGTCGATGACTCTTGTGGGCTGACCGGGTAAGCCCTGGACCAGTTCGCCGCCGGACCAGCGCACACCGAGATCGCGCAGGAACGGGCTCGACTCCAACTACGCGCCGACGTCCGTCACGGCAGGAACCCACCTTCCTCCAGGAAGTGCCAGTACCGCTCGATCAATTCCGTGTTGATATCAGGAATCGTCACGCCGAGGCGAGCGAGCCGACTCCGGGTCACCTCGTTCGAATACTCGATCGCCGGCTGTCCGGGACCGGCCGCGGCCGACTCGGCGAGCACCGGCAGGTACGGCTGGATCGGCAGGTCCCGGCCGCACCGCCGTACCTGGTCGATCCACTCGCCGAGCGGCACGGGTTCGGACTCGCCGCCCCGCAGCCAGTCGAATACCGCCATGAAGTCGGCGAGCCCGGTGCCGTTGCGGTGGTGTAGGTGGTGCACGACCGGCTCGTCGCCCCCCAGGGCGAGTGCGACCAGCGCCTGCGCCGCCACGTCCACCGGCAGCAGGTTCGTGTCCAGGGCAGGGTCGTCTGGGTAGCAGCGCAGCGAGGCGCAGCTGATCAGCAGCCGGTAGAACATGTCGTCCACGCTGGCGATGCCGGTGTCGGTCGCGCCCGAGATCCGCCCGAGCCGGTAGATGCGGCATGCCGCGCCGCGTTCCGCGGCGTGCCCGATCATCCGGTCGGCGACCCACTTGCTCGCCGAGTAGCCGCGGCCTGGGGAGTGCCGCTCGTGCGCGGTGCCGGAGTCCTCGGTGATCGCGCGGGCGTGTACGCCCGTGAAGACGCTGAGCGACGACACGTGGTGCAGCCGCTTCGGCCGGCCCTCGGCGGCTAGCCGAACCAGCTCCTGCGTGCCGTCCACGTTGGGCCGCTTCAGCCTGGCATACGAGGACAGGTGGTGCACGTGCGCACCCGCGTGCACGATCATGTCCGTGCTCTCGGCCAGCGAGTCGCGCAGCGCGGCGTCCAAGCCCAGGCCCGGTTCGCCCAGGTCACCCGGGACCGCGACCACCTGCGGGTCATCCGGGTCCAGGCCGAGCCGGTAGGCGTCGGCAACCTCCTGGAGCCGTGTCCGGGCGGCGTCCGGCGACGGCGCCCGGACCAAGCATCGGATCTTCGCGTCTGTCCGCCGGAGCAGCTCGCGGAGTAGGAACGCGCCGACGAAACCGGTGGCCCCGGTCAGTAGAACGGCGCCCGGTTCGCCGGCCGGCGCGGTCACCGCCGGGAAGCGCAGCCCGGGATCGAGCCGGGCGTCCGCCTCGTCGACGGCCTCCAGCGCGGTGCCGTCCGATGTCCCGTCCAGCCAGGCGGCAAGCGCCCGCACCGTGGGTGCGGCGAGGAACTCTCGTACACCGATCGTGGCGCCGAACTCGGCCTCGATCTGATCCAGCAGCCGGACGATCAGCAGTGAGTACCCGCCGAGGGCGAAGAAATCGGTGTCCACGCCCGGCTCGGGGACGTCCAGCACGCCACCCCACAGTCGGGCCATGCGCTCCTCGGTGGGCGTCCTCGGCGCCTCGTCGGCACTGGCGGCGGAATGCGCCCGCGCGGCCAGCCCGGCGAGCGCGCTTCGGTCGATCTTGGAGTGCTCGGTCACCGGCATCTGGTCCACGCGGACGAAGGCACCGGGCACCATGAAGCCGGGCAGCCGCTCGCCCAGGTACTCCCGCAGCTCCGCCGGGCTCGCCGCACCGACGACGAACGCCACCAGGGTCTGCTGGTACTCGAGCACGGCCGCCTGGACGACCGCGGGATGACTGGCCAGCGCCGTCTCCACCTCGCCGAGCTCGACCCGGTACCCGCGGAGCTTGACCTGGTCGTTCAGCCGCCCCAGGAAGTCCAGGTTGCCGTCGGGCAGCCAGCGCGCCCGGTCCCCGGACCGGTATACCCGCTCCTCGCCCAGCACCGGCACCGGGGCGAACGTCTCCCGGGTCAGCTCCGGGTCGTCCCAGTAACCGCGGGCCAGCGCGGGCCCGCCGACATACACCTCGCCGGGCACGCCGACCGGGGCGAGCCGACCGTGGTCGTCGAGGATGTACACCCTGCTGTTCGGCAGCGGCTCTCCGATCGGCAGTCGGCTCCCGGCCTCGGAACCGTTCGCCACGTACATCGTCGCCACGATCACGGTCTCGGTGGGGCCGTACCCGTTGACGTAGGTCTTGGTTTGTGCGTAGTGCCGGGC
The DNA here is from genome assembly GCA_036009565.1 of Pseudonocardia sp. Taxonomy (GTDB): domain Bacteria; phylum Actinomycetota; class Actinomycetes; order Mycobacteriales; family Pseudonocardiaceae; genus Pseudonocardia. The sequence continues at coordinate 2,474 of DASYLM010000514.1, forward strand.
GTCGGTCATGTGCGCGGCCTCGCCGCCGGTGAGTACGTATCGCACGGTGGGCAGCTCAGGCTGGTCGAGCGAGCGCAGAAAGGTCGGGGCGACCACCATGACCGTGACCCGGTTGCGGTTGATGAAGTCGACGAACAACCGGCCGTCCAGCTTCAGATCCTCAGGACAGATGACCGAGGTGCCGCCGGTGAGCAGCGGCATGAACTGCTCGTAGATCGCCATGTCGAAGCCGGCCGCGGCGAACTGCGACCAGACGTCCGACTCGGTGAACCAGCCGAGCCGCAGGTGGCTGTACAGCATGTTCAGCACCGCGTGGTGCTCGACCGCGACGCCTTTCGGCCGGCCGGTGCTGCCTGAGGTGTAGATGATGTACGCGAGGTCGCCGGGTGCGGCCGGCCGCGGGGGGTTGGCCGGTTCGGGTGGTACGTCGGGCAGCGGCCGGTCGAGGTCGATCACGACCGTCGGTGCGGCGGTCGACTCCGGGTCGGGCAGCCGGCCCCGGTGGTCCGCCGCAGTGATCAGGGCAGCGGCCCGAGCGTCCGACATGATCAGCGCGAGCCGCTCGGCCGGGTAGGACGGGTCCAGCGGTACGTACACCGCGCCCGCCTTGAGCACGCCCAGGATCGCCACGATCAGCCGGGCCGAGCGGTCCAGGCAGACCGCCACCCGATCCCCGCGGCCGACAGCCTGGTGGGCGAGCAGCGCGGCGAGCTGGTCACTGCGCTCCTCCAGCTCCCGATAGGTCAGGGTTCCGTCCGGGCCGACCACCGCCGGCTTGTCCAGCCGGGCAAAGGCCCGCTCGGAGACCAACTCGTGCAGGCAGCGGTCCGGGAAGTCCTGCTCGGTCCGGTTCCACTCCACCCGGACCAGGTGCTCCTCCGCGGGGCTGAGCATGACCAGCCGGTCCACACTCGTGGTGGGGTGATCCGCGAGCCAGCGGAAGGTGTTGACCAGGTGCTCGCCGATGTACTCCACGGACTCCCGGGCGAACACGTCGGTCCTGAACTCGATCTCCATCCGGAGCCCGTCGCCGTGCTCGGTGAACCCGAAGCCGAGGTCGAACTTGGCCGAGTCGCTGACCACCTCCAGCGGGGTCACCGTGACCCCGGCCAGGATGAGCGGCCGGGGCGGGCGCTGCTGGTAGGCGACCACGACCTGGAACAGCGGGAACCGCCCGTCTATCCCGGCGACCCCTAGCTCGCGGACCAGGCTCTGGAACGGAACGTCCTCGTGCCGGTACACCTGGAGGCACGTCTCCCGCACATGCTGCAGGAGCTCCGCCACCGTCGGCTGCCCGTCGGGGTGAATCCGCACGGCGAGCATGTTGACGAAGTAGCCAATGAGGCTCTCGGTACCCGGGCGGCTCCGTCCGGCGAGAGGGATGCCGACGCAGATGTCCCGCTGGCGGGCGTGCTGGCCGAGCACGAGGTACACCGCGGCGAGCGTGACCATGAACGGGCTGACCTCGTGTTGCCGGGCCAGCCGCCGCACCGCGGCGACCAGCTCGGGATCCAGCTCTACCCGAATCCGGTCGCCCCGGCCGCTCGGCAGGTTGGACGGGGCGCGGTCGCTCGGCAGGTCGATCGTGCCGGGATAGCCGTCGAGCAGACGCTGCCAGGTCGGCATGGCCGCGGCACGCCGGTCCGGTTCGAACGCACGATCCCACTCGGCGTGGTCAGCGTACTGCGCCGCCAGCGGCGGCAGCTCGGCCGGGGTGCCCCGCAGCCCGGCCTCGTACAGCGCGGATAGCTCGCCGAAGAGGATGTCGAGGGACCAGTCGTCGGCGGCGATGTGGTGCACGTCGAGGTGGAGCACCGACCGCGACTCGCCGAGCCGGACGAGCAGCACCCGCGCCAGCGGACCCTCGGACAGCTCGATCCGGTCGGCGACCGCCTGGCCCACCAGCGCGCGGGCCCGGGCCTCCCGTTCGGTCGCCGGAACCGAGCTCAGGTCGACACAGCGCAGTGCCGGCCGGCGGTCGTCGCGCACGACCTGCCAGAGGCCGCCGTCGTCGCTCTCGACCACGGTTTTGAGCACGTGGTGGCGGTCCGCGAGCGCGTCCAGCGCGGCCCGCAGCGCGGGCTCGTCCACCCGGCCCTCGAGATCGAAGGTCCGGGTGATCGTGTACCGCCCCGTGTCGGCGAGCTGGTCGTCGAACCAGACCCCGGCCTGGCCGGCGGTCAGCGGGGCGCGGGTCGCGGTGCCGGCCGGCGTCGCCGGAGCGTTACGTTCCCGCTCCGCCGCGTCCACCCGGCTGGCCAGGGTCCCGACCGTAGACGCCTCGAAGACCGCCACGAGCGGTAGCCACGCGCCCAGCTCCCGGGATACCCGCGCGGCGATCTCCATCGCGGCGAGAGAGTGGCCGCCCAGGTCGAAGAAGGAGTCGTCCAGGCCGACCCGCTCCCAGCCGAGCACATCCGCCCAGATCGCGGCCAACCGGCGCTCGGTCTCGGTGCCCGGCTCGCGGTGGTCCGGCCGCCGCGGTCCCCGGACGGTGAGCGCGGACCGGTCCACCTTGCCGCCCGGCAGCCGGGGCAGCGCTGCGACCGGCTCGATCAGGGCTGGCACCATGTACTCGGGCAGCCGCTCGGCGAGGTAGGCGGGCAGGTCTGCGGGCTCCGCCCCGTCCCGCACGGTGACGAACGCCTCCAGCCGGTTCGCCCGCGCGACCACCGCCGCCTCAGTTACCGCCTCGTGTCGGGTCAGCGCGGCCTCGACCTCGCCGGGCTCGACCCGGAACCCCCGGACCTTGACCTGGTCGTCCACCCGGCCCAGGAACTCCAGGTTTCCGTCGCCGAGCCGGCGTACCCGGTCGCCGGTCCGGTACATCCGCTCGCCGGTCCGCGGATCGGTGATGAAACGCTCCCGGGTCAGCTCCGGCAAGTTCAGGTACCCGCGCGCGAGCCCGGTTCCACCGAGGTACAGCTCGCCGCTCTCGCTCGGCCGCAGTCCGTCGTCGAGGACCTGCGCGATGACGCCGTCGATCGGGCCCCCGATGGGCACCGACGGCCACGACTCGTCGTAGGAGGTCATCGGGTGGCAGCAGGCGTACACGGTCGACTCGGTCGGCCCGTACCCGTTCACCACTGTGCAGCCGGGCAGGTCAGCCAGCGCGGCACGGACCGCTTTCTCCGGCGCCCGGTCGCCGCCGCAGATGAGCATCCGCAGCCCACGCAGCGGTTCAGTGCCTGCCTCGACCACGAGATTGAATAGTGGCGCCACCAGCCGCAGCACCGTCACGCCGTGGCGGACCACCACTGCCGCCATCTCGTCCACGCTGAGGTCCCGGTCCGGCGGGAGGGTCAGCGTGGCGCCGCCCAGCAGCGGGGCCCAGGTCTCGAACACCGACGGATCCGCGTGCATGGGCGCGAGCTGGCAGAAGACGTCGTCCGGGCGTACCGAGAAGAACCGGTTGCGCGCGAGCGCTACCACGCTGTGGTGCTCGACCATGACTCCCTTGGGCCGACCGGTGCTGCCCGAGGTGTACAGAACGTAGGCGAGCCGGGAGCCGGACGAGGGCCGGCCCTCGCGCAGCGGAGCGCAGGCCAGCAGGTCGTCGATGACGTCGACCTGCACCCCGGGCAGAGCCAGGGCGTGGATCCGGTCTGCGCCCGCCATGTCGGTGAGGACGCGCCGGATCCCGCTGTCCGCGGCGAGCTGGCGTAGCCGAGCGTCCGGGAGCCGTGGGTCGAGCGGGAGGTACGCACCGCCGGCGTGCAAGATCCCGAGTTCGCCTGCGACCGTCTCCGGTGACCGGCCTGCGCACAGCCCCACCACCTCCTCCGGCTCGAGTCCCGCGCGGAGGCCGCTGGCCACCCGGAGGCCCCGGTCGTGCAGCTCGGCGTAGGTCAGCCGCCGCTCGCCCGAGATGATCGCGGTACGGTCCGGGAACGCCCGGGTCACCGCCGAGAACGTGTCGTGGATCGTGGTCATGGGCCTACTCCGGGCACCGGCCGGTCCGCAGCGCGGCTACCACCGAAGCGGTCTCGTACAGGTCCAGCAGCCGGCAGATCCGGCCGTCCCGGAAGCTGAAGACGTTCGCCCAGGTGGTCTGGTACCGGGCGCCGGTGGCGAGCACCCGGGCCCGGCTGATGCCCAGCGCGACCACCCGCTCGCCGCCGTGGATGAACTCGGTCGGCTCGAAGTGCTCCACCTCGATCAGGTCCTGGACGATGCCGAAGAACCGCTCGATGCCGCTCCGGCCGACGTACGTGCCCGCCCACGGGAGTTCGGGGGGACCGCAGTACTCCCAGGTGAAGTCCTCGGTGGCCAGGTCAGGGATCTCCTCGAGTTTGCCGGCCGAAAACAGGCCGTAGACGTGCCGCACTGTCTCCACACTGTTCACGTGCTCGCTCCCCACGGGTCGGGTCAGGCCGGATCGGCCCACGTCAGGTTGGGTCGGGTCAGGCCGGTTTCCGGGCGAGGTAGATGCGGGTTTCGGGCAAGTCGGGCCGGACGATCCGCTCCACCTCGAAGCCGGCCTCGGTGAACGCCCGCCGCCAGCCGTTCTCGCTGAGCAGGGTCTGGTTCATGAACGCCTGGGTGAGCGTGTACTCCGGGCTGCCGAGCTCCTCCGTGTCCTGGTCGCACTCCGGCGGGCAGACCTCCGCGGTGAGCATGCGGGCGCCCGCCGGCAGCCGCTGACGGAGCCGCCCGAGGTAGTCGACCAGGACGCGGTAGCCGTGTTCGAGGACCTCGTGCAGGAAGAAGAACGTCACCACGAGCTGGACATGCTCCAGGCCGCGCACCCTGCCGGGGTCGCGCGCGTCCGCCTGGACGATCTCGATCCGATCGGCCAGGCCGGCGCGGGTAACCTCGCGCCTGGCCTCGGTGCAGGCGTCCGGGCTGATGTCGACGCCCAGACCCGCACGTCCGACCGCGCGGCACAGCGCGATCAAGAAGTGGGCGTTGCCGCAGCCGATGTCCGCTACCCGCTCGAACTCGATCTCCCGGATCACCTCCATGACCTGGGGAACTAGGTCCTTCTGACCCATCAGCGCAGTCCCGACGGCCACCGAGCGCACGTCCCGGTCGACGTCCACGCCGAAGCGGCTCGGCCCGGTGAGCAGGTCGCCGAAGCGGTGCAGCGCCTCGCCGTACCCGCCCCACAGCCACACCAGGTAGCCCCGTGCCTCGTAGAGGCGTCGGCCGAAGTCGGTGAGCCGGTACAGCTCGCCCTCGAGCCGGACCACTCCGCGCTGGGCCAGGTACCGGAACGCGGCGCCGGCCAGGAAGTGGTTCTTCCCGACGTCCTCAGGGCGAAGGCCGAAGTTCGCGAGGTCGTCCAGGACGCCGATCTGCTCCAGCGAAGCGAAGACGGACGAGATGACGTACCCCTGCATGTAGTCGAAAACGCGCGGGTCCGTGGTCCCGGGGGCTGCCGGAACCGTGGTGGGCTGGGTGTTCGGCATGTCTCTCCTTCGTCTCTATGGCGTGCCGGACGGGGTAGGGAACGCGCCGGCCCGCCGTCTCCGGCGGCGTCCGTTCCACCGGCTCAGCACCGCTTCTGTCGCCAGGAATGCCGCCGCGTCCCGGAGCAGGCCGTACGGTGACTTCGTCGCCAGGGCGCGTATCCCCTCGGTGATGCGGGCCGCCTCCTCGGGGCCAGAGATCTGATGGGGCCCGAAGCAGTCGTAGAGCACGAAGACCCTGGCCCGAGTGATCCACCAGAGGATCACGGAGATCATCGACAGCTCCCCGGCCCGATCCGCCAGCCGGCCGGGCAGCTGTGGTGGCTTCATCTCCAATCGGACGAACAGCCCTTCGATGAACCGGCGCCCGATGGTGCGGGATTCGGCGTCGACGGCGGCTACGGCGGCGCACAGGTCGTTGGCCAGCGCGGCACTCCGCCCGGCCAGGTCGAGTGCGTCCACCTGGGCCAGCGAGTGCACCGCGAAGTGCGCGCCGAGCGGGTGCGCGTACCGCTCCTTCAGCTCGTCCACCAGGCGTGGGTTGGCCGCCCGGGCCCGCTCATACACCGACTCGGAGACGACCGCCGCGGAGACCGGGAAGCACAGGTAGCTCAGCGCCTTCGACACGGTCATGAGGTCGACCTCTGGCAGCCGGCCGTGGAAGGCGAACCGCGGCCCGCAGCGGTAGAAGGAGGTCAGGATCTCGTCCACGCCCACCAGGAAGCCCTGCCGTTCCCGCTCCCGAGCGACGATGCCGAGCAGGTCGGCGGGCAGCGTGGCGTAGGAGTCCGAGCTGCCGTGCACCAGCTCGAGCCAGACCAGCGCCACCTCGTTCGAGGCCAGCTCCGCGTGCAGGCGCTCTGCCGCGTCCGGCGCGAACGGGTCGAGGTACCGGACACCGTCGTACAACGGCGCGAACGGTTCGCGCGAGCCGGCTGCGGCGGTGGCGAGCAGCGAGATCAGCGTCTTGCCGCCGTAGTTGTGGTCGAACACGATAATCCGCCGGCGGCGCTGCTGGCCCTGGCGCTGGGCCAGCAGCGCCAGGGTCAGCGCGGTCTCCACCGCGCTGGCGCCGCTGACGCCGGGAAATGTCCGGGCCAGCCCGGTCTCCCGGGCCAGTGCCCCCTCCAGCTTGGCGGTGTAGTCGGTGTCCGGGTCGTGCCCGCGCAGCACCTCGGTCCGGGCGTCGTCCGGGTTGTGGCCGCCGACTCCGAGCCCGCCGCCGGATACGCCGTCGACCAGGTCGAGCCGGCGACCGGAGTCCAGCTCGACCGTGACCCGGGCTCCCTCGGCCCGCACGATGTTCAGCGCGCCGCGCAGCATCCGGTGGACCTTCGCCGTCGCCGCGTTGACGTGCCGGCCGTAGAGGTCGAGGACGAGGTCCCGGTCCGACTCGGCCCGCGCGACCGTCGTGAGCACCGGGCTGCCCGGCTCGAACCGGCGCAGCAGTCCGGCCCGCACCTTCCGCAGCGCGAGTTTGTTGCCGCCGTACGTGTTCGTGTGAAGGAAGGCGTTCCCGGGCCGGGTCC
>DASYLM010000515.1:0-7941 GCA_036009565.1 Pseudonocardia sp.
CGACAAGGTCGACGTCGAGCACCCGCACTTCGCGCCGATCCGGGCCACCGATCTGGCCGGCCTGCCCCCGGCGCTCGTCATCACGGCCGAGTACGACCCGCTGCGCGACGAGGGCGAGGACTACGGGCGTGCGCTCGACGCCGCCGGCGTGCCCACCCGGGTGCAGCGCCTCAGCGGGCTGGTCCACGGCGTGTACAACATGTCCGCGTTCGTCCCGAGGGTCGCGGAGTTCAATGCGGCGGTGGCCGACTTCCTCCAGTCGTTGACGAGCCGCCCGCGGGCCGGCGTCTGACGGCCCACCTCCACCGACGCGGCCAGGGATCACGAACGACCCCGTGCCAGGGGCCCCGGCGGCGGGAAGAGAAGGCGTCGGCCAGGCGTTCTTCCCAATGGAGGTGGTCGACGGGTGGCTAACGCCGTGACCTGCATCGAGTGCAGGGACGAGCTGACCGAGGAACGGGTAGAGCTCGGGTACCGGTACTGCACGAAGGAGAGCTGTCAGACCCGCCACCACCGCAGTGTGGTGGTGACAGCGATCGGGATCAACAAGAGCGCGGAGAGTTTCATCGTGGCGGATCCGCGGGAGATCCGCCGCCGTGGTGAGGCCGGCGAGTTCGCCAAGAAAGACAGTGCGCTGGGTCTGGACTACCGGGCTTTGCCGATCGGCCCGGCCCGGCCCGATCGGGCGCCGGTTCGTCCCGTCGCGGTTCCGTCGCAGCGGCGACACCAGCCCCGGCGACCGTGGACCGCTGAGCAGGAGAAGATCGTCCGGCTCTATCACGACATGGGGCTGTCCCCGAGGCAGATCGCCGAGCGCGCCAGGGGCAATGTGCCCAGGCTGGCGATCACCGAACGCCTCGCCGGCCAGATCCTGTCCGCCGCCGGCCGGCGATAACAGCAGGAAGCGGGTGCCGGGCACGGTGGCCGCTCCGGGGCGGTTTGTGCCAGCGCTGTCCACGGCGGGTCAGTCGCGTCGCGCCTCGATCAGCCAGGCCGCCGAGTCGTAGACCACGCCGCGGTCGGTCTGGTGATCGACCGTGCTGGCCCGCAGGGTGTCCAGCGCACGGGCCCTGGTGTCGGCGTCGAGGTCGTTCAGCGACCCGGCGAGCTGGCCGGAGATGAACTGGTGGGCGTCGTCGGGGTCGCTGCCGACGTACATGGGCTCGTTCAGGCCGCGCAGTTCCACGCCCGTGAACCCGGCCGAGGTCAGCAGTCCCCGCACCCGGTCGGGATCGCTGAGCGAGAACGGGCCGGGCGCGTCCGGCGGTGGGACGGGCAGCTCTCGGCCGGCGGCCGCGATGGTACGGAAGACCCGCTGCCACTCGTTGACCCGCAGCGGCTGCCAGGTCAACAGGACGAGGCGCCCACCGGGGCGGACGGCCCGGGCGATGTTCGTGAACGCGGCGAGCGGATCGCCGAAGAACATCGACCCGTTCCGACTGACCGCAAGGTCGAAGTGCTGGTCGGGAAAGGGGTGGACCTGGGCGTCGGCCTGCTGGAACGTCGCGTTCGCCAGCTGCTCCCGGTCCGCCAACCGGCGCGCGAGCTCGATCATGCGCGACGAGAGATCCACACCGAGTGCGGACCCGGCGCTGGCCCGCCGCGCGGCGTCCCGGGTTGTCTGCCCCCTGCCGCACCCGATGTCGAGCACGTTCGCGGTCGCGCCGATCGCCGCCGCGTCGAGGAAATGACCGTGGTAGCGGGCGACCCCGGCGTCGAAGCGATCGGCGTTGGCCGCCCAGAACGCACCCCCGTCGCCGTCCCAGGCGCCCAGCTGCTCGACATTGGAGGGGGCAACCCCCACCGTGTGGCTGTTCGACATCCGTCACCCTCCCGGCGCAGTCCCGGTTGGGGACAGTAGGTGTCCGGGGGGCGGGCCAACGATTTGGGTGCTGTGCGAGCTCCTCAGCCCGGGTAGTCCCAGTGCAGAGGGGAGCCCGGCCGGTAGCGGGCGGGCAGGATCCGTGGCCTCGGCGTCGCCGGCTCGGCGGGCGGTCGGTGGTCGGTGCTCTCGAGCAGGGTGACCAGTCGAGGTGCCAGCGCCCGCGCGGGGAGGCGGTCCCCGGCGTTGGCATAACCGTGCAGCTCGCGGTTGATCAGTTCGCCGACCGGTTCCGGGAAGTCGGCCACCGCGGTCCGGGCGGCCCGGCGGGCGGCGGCGATCTCGGCTTCGGTCAGCTGTGGATGATCGGTCAGGGCCGATCGGTACGCCATCACGTCCCGAAGACGGTGCACCGGCGGCCGCCGTGAGACCGACTGCAACAAATGTGACTGTCATCACACCTTGGTGGTGACTGGAGCCCGCCTCGCGCCGGACATGGCAGTGCCCCGGTGACCAGTCGACCTGGTCGCCGGGGCACCGAATGCCCGACCGGTCGCTCAGATGGAGAGGAAGCCCAGGAAGTGGCCGGTGTCGATGTTGTGGCTGGCACCGTTGTCGGCGCTGAAGTCCGTGGAGTGGCTGTCGTTGTCATCGGCGTAGGCAACGCCAGCGGCGCCGAGGACGGCGATCGCGGCGGCCACGCCGGCGATGATGGCCTTCTTGAACATGTGCGGTGTCCCTCCGATTGCTCACGGTCCGCGGCTGGTTACCCAGGGTTGCGAAGTCCTGTACTTCTAACGCAACGAGATAGCCGTCGTCGCGTCACGACCCAACTCGGGACTTGCCGCGTACAGGTGAAGCGGACGACGCGCTCCAGCTCGAGCCGGCCGGCGCCGCACGGGCAGCCGCGGGCGGTCGGGCGCCGGCTGACGATCCCCTCCGCGCCCGCGCCCGGTTGGGATGCTCGGGCGCGGCCGAGCGGTTCCCTGGAACTATGGGGCCGACCGCTGGAGTTCGCGCGCGGACGACGGGGCAGGGAGGCGGGCTGGCGATGGCCGGGGAGGGTGAGTCACCGCTGGATCCCCGGGCGGTGGCCGACGGGCTGACGATCTGGGCATCCCCTGGCGTGGTCGCCGACCCCGCGCGACCGGACCTCGGGCTGGTGGCGGCGTTGACCTGCCTGCCCTCCCGCACCGTATACACCGGTGACGAGCGCGAGGGCGCCGAACCGGTCGACGTGGTGGCCTCGAGCCTGCTCGGCCAGGGGTTCGCGCTGCTCACCGCATTCGATGCGGCCAGTCTGGTCGCGTTGCCGATCCCGATGGGCTGGGTGGGTGCGCTCACCCCGGATGTGCGGCACCTGACCGTCGTCGCGCCCGGTGGGGTCTTCTACGACGGTGACCTCGCCGCCGAGGTCCCGCCGCGGTGGAGCGAGGCCATCGATCGGCGAGGCCTGCTGGTGCTGCTCGTCTCCACCGGCACGGCGCTGCCCCGACCAGGTCAGGTCACGTCCATGGAGGCCGCCCGCCGCGCCGGCAACGTCGTCGCCGCCCAGATCCGGGTCCAGCGCCACCGCTAGATGTTCTGCCCCGCTCAGTGAAGTCCGCTCAGTGAAGTCCGCTCAGTGAAGGTCGCTCAGCGCAGGTCACTCAGCGCAGGTCGCGGGAGTCGTGGCTGTCCCGGTATCTGCTGGTGTTGTGCGAGTTGGTGTTGTCATGGCTGTCGGTGCGTGAGTTGTTCTCGGTGCGAGTGTGGGTGCTGGTGTCGGACCTGGACTGGTTGGCGTACTGATCGGCCGCGGCGTCGCCGGCGGAGTTCACCGAGGTGCCACCGGGTCCCGAGCTGTGCGCCGCGGTCGTGCTGTCCCTGTCGGAGCTCTGTCCGTTCGCATCACCGCCGACGGAGATGGCGCCGCCGTCACCGGCGTGCGCGGACCTCATCTGTGCGTGCGTAGCGGCATCGGTGGCGTGGTCGGCCGCGCTCGCCGTGCCCATGGTGAAGACCAAGCTGGTGACTGTCAGCGCAGCCAGGGCTGTCATCCGAGCCAGCTGCCCTGCGATGCCGTTCATGTGCATCCTCCATGGTGGGGCCAATGGGATCACTGTGACAGTTGATGCAGAAGTGTCAATTTTTACGGCCCTTCCGGGTGCATGAGGGTGCGCAATAGTGTGATATCGAGGTGGGACCGCGTTGTGAGCGGCGCATCCGGTCGGGCATCGGCCGGCCCGCCAGGTCGTGCGGAGTGGCCCCAGGCGGCCCTTGATCAGTGCCTGTACGCGTCTCCCGGTGTTGTCGACATATTGTCGTCAGGTGGCAGCGGCATGGTTCCCGGTGGCAGCGAGGGTTGCGATACCCGTCGCGCCGATCCCGGGCAGCGCGACATGAAGATCAAATTCTGGTCGCGCGCCGACGCCGACAACGACGCCGAGTCGTTCAGTGAGGTGTCGGAGAGCTCGTTGGTGCGGTTCTCCCGGACCGAGGCGGCCAGTGCCTCGGCGCTGCTGTCGGCCGCGGTCGTGGCGGTGCTCTGGGCGAGCGTGGACCCGGCCGGCTACGCCCGCGTCTGGGACACCCGGCTGGCCATCGAGCTGGGTGGCACCGGCGTGGCGATGAGCCTGTCGTCCTGGATCAACAGTGGGCTGATGAGCCTGTTCTTCTTCGTGGTCGGCCTCGAGGCCCGCCAGGAGTTCGACGTCGGCGAGCTGCGCGAGCGGCAGCGGGTGATCCTGCCGATGCTGGCCGGGGTGGGCGCCATGGCCACCGCGGTCGGCGGCTACCTGATCTTCAATGCCGGCGGTCCCGGCGCGGGTGGCTGGGGGGTGGCGATGTCCACCGACACGGCCTTCGCGCTCGGCACTCTGGCCCTGGTCGGCCCGCGGTTCCCGCAGCGGCTACGGGTGTTCCTGCTGACCGTCCTGGTGGTGGACGACATCGTCGCCCTGATCGTCATTGCCACCGCGTACACCCGGGAGCTGTCGGTGGCGCCGTTGCTCGCGGCGGTGCTGCTGTTCCTCGTGGTGGTGCTGGCACGGTGGCTCGGGGTGCCCTACGGCTGGCCGTACTTCGTGCTCGCGGCGGCGGCCTGGGTCGCGCTGTCCCGGTCCGGTGTCGACCCGCTGGTGATCGGGCTGGCGATGGGGCTCTACGCCTACGCCGCGCCGGCCGCCCGGGGTGACCTGGAGCGGGCCACCGACCTGTTCCGGGTATTCCGCGAGCAGCCGACACCACAGCTCGCCAGGGCGGCCACCGTCGGTCTCCAGGCGGCCGTCTCGCCGAACGAACGGCTGCAGGAGCTGTTCCACCGGTGGACCAGCTTCGTGATCGTGCCGTTGTTCGCGCTGTCCAACGCCGGCATCCCGATCAGCGGCGAGTTCCTGTCCGCTGCCTTCACCTCTCCGATCACGCTGGGCATCGTGTTCGGCTACGTGGTCGGCAAACCGGTCGGCGTGCTGGTGGTCTCCGCACTGGCCACCTGGCTGAGCCGGGGCCGGCTGCGGCCGCCGGTCGGCTGGCTGGCTGTCACCGGCGCCGGCACCCTGGCCGGAATCGGGTTCACCGTGTCCCTGTTGGTGGCGACGTTGGCCTTCAGGGGCGAGCAACTGCAGCAGGCCAAGGTCGGCGTGCTCACCGCCGCGCTGCTGTCCGCGCTGCTGACCTGGGCGGTCTTCCGGGCGGCGCGGCTGCTGCCCGGTCCCCTGCGGGCGCGGCTGCTGCTCGGTACCGCCGAGTCCATCTCCGACCTCGTCGTCCCGGTGGACCCGGCGCGCGACCACGTGCGCGGGCCGGAGTCCGCGCTGGTCACCATGGTCGAGTACGGCGACTTCGAGTGCCCGTACTGCGGCCAGGCCGAGCCGGTGGTCCGCGAGCTGCTCGACGAGGGCGACCTGCGGTACGTGTGGCGGCACCTGCCACTGGCCGACGTCCACCCCAACGCCCAGCTCGCGGCGGAGGCCGCCGAGGTGGCGGGGTTGCAGGGTGAGTTCTGGTCCATGCACGACCTGTTGTTCGCGCACCAGGGCGAGCTGCGTCCGCGTGACCTGCACCGCTACGCCGAGCAACTGGGGCTGGACGTGCCGCGGTTCGCCGCCGACATGCGCGAGCACGTCGGCGCCGCGCACGTTGCCGAGGACCTGGAGGGTGCTGACCTCAGCGGCGCGGCCGGCACCCCGTCCTTCTTCATCAACGGCGCCCGGCACCGCGGTGCCTACGACCTGGCGACGCTCACCCGCCAGATCGAGCTGGCCAGGGTGCGCGCCCTCCTGGATGCCTGACCGGCGTGGCGGCGGCGCCGCCAACCGGCATGGCACAGAGCTGGTGCAGGCGGCACAGAACCCGTAACCCCTGTGCGGCCTGCACCCGGTCTGTGCGAGCCGCGTGCCGCGTGCCGCGTGTGCGGACTGCCGAGGTTCGAATTTGAACAATACGGGGTACCGTCGACGGTATGAACGAACCCCGCTGGCTCGACCAGCGTGAGCTGAACGCCTGGCGTGCGTTCCTGGTGTCCAGCGCCATCCTCAACCGGCAGGTCGAGCAACAGCTCAAGGAGGAGGCCGGCCTCTCCCACCCGCAGTACGAGGTGCTGGCCAGGCTGTCCGGCGCGCCGGGCGGCGAGTTGCGGATGACCGAGCTCGCCGGCGCCGCACTGACCTCAAAGAGTGGGCTGACCTACCAGGTGGGGCAGCTGGAGAAGGCCGGCCTGGTGCGCCGCCGGTCCTGCGACACCGACGTGCGCGGGGTCATCGCCGGCCTCACCGAAGCCGGCTGGGCGAAACTGCGCGCCACGTCCCCCGGGCACGCCGCGCTGGTGCGTGAACTGTTCGTGGACGGGCTCGACCGCGCCCGGTTCGGCAGCCTCGCGGACGGCCTCGAGGCGCTGGCCGCGCACCTGTGGGAGACCGTCGACCGGCGGGACTGACGCTCCGGACGGAACACGCCGTCGCGGTGCTGGTCACCGGCGCGGTTTCGTGGGCGCGCCGGCGAGCGGTACCGGCGGCGACCCTTGACGGCCACCGGGACAGGCGGGGTACATTTCACCGTCAGAGCTGACTGTGAAAGCGGGGGAGACGCGGTGACCCGTCGGGACGAACAGCGCGCGGCCACCGCCCGCCGGATCGTCGAGGCCGCCGTCGAGTGCCTGGTGGCGAAGGGATTCGCGGCCACCTCGACGGTCGAGGTGCAGAATCGGGCCGGGGTCAGTCGGGGTGCCCTGCTGCATCACTTCCCCACCCGGGAGCAGCTCTTCGCGGCGGCCGTGCACCGGCTGGTCGAGTTGAACCTCGAGGCCATGCGGGAGGAGCTGGCCGGCGCGCCCCCGGGTCTCGACCCCGTCGCCCGTGGCATCTGGGTCATGCGCCGCGCCAGCACCAGGCCCACCTTCGGCACCGAGCTGGAGCTGTGGGGGGCGTCGCGCGCGGACCCGAACCTGCACGCCGCACTGCGGGTCGCGGAACAGGCCGTCCGCAAGGATCTGTATCAGATGATCGACGAGATCTTCGGCACGGAGATCAGCCGGGCCGCGAACTACCAGGTACTGGTCGAGCTGTCCGTCCAACTCGTGCGCGGGCTGTCCATCACCAGCCTGCTCTACCGGGGCGACCCCGGCCGGGAGCCGTTGATCGAGGAGTGGACGCGCGTCGCGCGTCTGGTGTTGGCCCAGGAACCGATGTCCGACCAGCCAGAACGGCCGAGGAGCGCGTCATGAGTGCGACCCACGAAGTGCGGAACCAGGTTCCCGAACTGGTCGGCCACAACCCGGCGGACGACCAGGCGCTGCTCGAAGGTCTGCACCGCGAGGGGGCCGGCTGGGCGGAAGGGTCGGTGCGCGCGCTCGGCGAGGCGGTGGGCGATGCCCGGGTGCAGCACTGGGCGCGCCAGGCGAACGACAACCCGCCGGTGCTGCACACCCACGACCGGTACGGGCACCGTCTCGACGAGGTCGAGTTCCACCCGGCCTGGCACAACCTGATGCGGCTGTCGGTCGGTGCGGGCCTGACCGGCGAGCCGTGGCGGACCGATCAGCTCGAGGGCGCCGTCGAACAGCCCGTCGCACAGCCCGTCGCGCGGCCGGGCGCCCACGTCGCGCGGGCCGCCAAGCACTACCTGGTGACCCAGGTCGAAGC
>DASYLM010000516.1:0-4735 GCA_036009565.1 Pseudonocardia sp.
GGAGTAGACGGACAGGTGGTTGGACAGCAGCAGCCCGCCGAACGCGGCGAGCAGGTACGGCACCGCCATCCAGCCGGGCAGCATGGCGCGGATCGCGGCGACCGGGTCGCCGGCGGAGGCCAGTGCCGGTTCGCCGGCGGCGAGCATGCTGCCCAGCGAGATCAGCAGCACCAGGGGGATGCCCGCACCGGCGGCGGCGGAGAGCACCAGGGAGCCGGCCCGGACCGACGGCGCCTGGTAGCGCGCGATGTCGGCCGATGCGTTCGCCCAGCCGATGCCCGTCCCGGCGGCGATCACCCCGACGCCGGCGATCATGGCGCCCACCGGGGCCGGGTGCGCCGCCGCCACCGAGGACCACGAGATGGTGGCCACCAGGAACCCGCCGACGAGCAGGTTGAGCGCACCGAACACCCAGGTCGCCCAGCGCTGCACGGCCACCAGGACGGCGTGCCCGAGCCCGGAGACCGCCACCGTGCACAGCTCGAACACCACGATGCAGACCACCGTCAGCACCGGGTGCTGCTTGGCCGTCGGCGAGGTGCCGAACAGGATGGTCGCCAGCGAGAGCAGGGCGAACGCGGCAGTCGTGGTGTTCACCGTCTCCCAGCCCAGCCGCGAGATCAGCGACACCGCCGTCGGCCCGATGTTGCCGCGCGCGCCGAACACCGCGCGGGACAGGGTCAGGCCGGGTGCCCCGCCCCGGCGCCCGGCGATGGACACGGCGCCGACGATGGCGAACGAGCCCACCGAGCCGACCGCGGCGACCAGCACCGCCTGCCACACGGTCAGGCCCTGCACCGCCACCAGGGTGGCGCCCAGCGGCAACCCCAGGATGCTGATGTTGGCCGCGAACCACACCCAGAACAGCTGGCCCGGGCGACCGCTGCGCTCCCGCGCCGGGACCGGCTCGATGCCCCGGGTCTCCAGTGCGCCGGCCGCGCGGGCGGCGACCCCGGTCTCAGTGCTGGTGGCCATGACGCCCTCCGCTGTGGTGCGTGGTCCGGAGCTTGAGCAGCCCGTCGACCACGGGTGCCAGATCGAGGCTGTTGACCTGCCGCACCCGCTCCAGCAGGTCGGCCGGCAACCCCGCCGCCCCGTGCCGGGCGCCCAGGATCGCGCCGCAGATGGCGGCCATCGTGTCCGTGTCGCCGCCCAGGCCGGCCGCGGTGCGCAGGGCCTCCGCCGGGTCCGCCCCGAGCCCCTCGGCCAGCGCGAATGCCGCGACGACCGACTCCTGCGAGGCCACCGAGGTCCCGATCACGTCGGCCACCGCGTCGGCGAGCCGGGCCCGGGACATTCCCCGCACCCAGCGCCGGGCCCACCGGATGCGCGCCGCGATCGACCCCCCGGCGGTCCAGTGACCCAGCCGGCCGCCGGCCTCGGCGGCCCGCTCGGCCTCGTCCAGTGCATCGGGCAGGTCCGCGCCGCCCACCCCGGCGGATACCGCCGCCGCCACCGCCGCCGCGGCCGCGAGGCCGAGACCGGTGTTGTGCGTGACCCGGCTGGCCTGCACGACCAGGTCCAGCAGCCCGGGCGGGTCGGTGGCCGGTACCGCGATGCCGACCGGGGCGATGCGCATCGCGGCGCCGTTCGTGGTGCCGTCCCGCCCGGCCCGCTCCGGTGACTCGCCGGCCCGCAGCCGCTCGATGGCCCGCTTGGTGGACGGCCCGAGCAGGTCGGCCGAACCGCGCCGGACCATGTCCTCCTCCCACAGCTCCAGCGCCTCGGCGAACATCATCGGCTCGACCCGGCCCGCCCCGTCGATCAGCAGCTGGGCCAGCAGCAGGGCCTGCTCGGTGTCGTCGGTGATCGACCCGGCCGGGTGTCCCGGCGCGATCGGCTGGTCCGGTGCGCCGTCGAGCAACGTGGTGATCGGCCCGTAGCGGGCCGCGATCAGTTCCCTGGACATGGACTGGGTCGGCATGCCCAGCGCGTCGCCGAGCGCCAGACCGGACAGCGCACCGAGTGCCCGGTCCTGGGTGTCCGCGATGTCCGGGTCGTCCGGGGTGTCTGGCTCGGACATCACCGCTCCTTCGCATCCTCGATGTGGTGGGGCTCACGGTCGTCCGCTAGACGGTAGTTCGAGTGCTGAGGATTTGTCCAGCCCGGTCATATCCGCCGTTCAGGACCGTTGACACGACGATCCGTCGTCCCTAATTTGAACAGGTCTGAACAGGTATAACGGCAGGAGCCGGTATGACCTCGACCACAGCAGCCTCCAGTAACCCGCCCAATCCGCCGAAGACCGGGATGAGTATCGAGGTCAACGGTCTCGACACGATCGGCGAGGACGAGCGCCGGGGCACGCCACGCGGCCTGTTCTGGCCGTGGTTCGGCGCGAACGTCTCGGTGCTCGGGCTGAGCTACGGATCGTTCCTGCTCGGCTTCGGTATCTCGTTCTGGCAGGCCGTCGTGGTGGGCTGCGTCGGGATCGTGGCGTCGTTCCTGCTCTGCGGGGTGATCTCGCTGGCCGGCAAGCGCGGCTCGGCACCCACCATGGTGCTCAGCCGGGCGATCTTCGGCATCACCGGCAACCGGCTGCCGTCGGTGCTGTCCTGGCTGCTCACCGTCGGTTGGGAGACCGTGCTGGTCTCGCTCGCCGTGCTGGCCACCGCCACCGTCTTCACCCGGCTCGGCTGGGAGGGCGGGGTGGCCACCAAGCTCGTCGCGCTCATCGTCGTGGTGGCGCTGACCGTGCTCGCCGGGATCGTCGGGTTCACCCTGATCATGCGGTTGCAGGTGGTCATCACGGTGATCACCGGAGTGCTGACGGTGGTCTACTTCGCCCTGGTGCTCGGCCACGTCGACACCGGCGCGATCGCGGCACTGCCCGGCGGGTCCACCCCGGCCGTGGTCGGCGGGCTGGTCTTCATGATGACCGGGTTCGGCCTCGGCTGGGTCAATGCGGCCGCCGACTACTCGCGCTACCTGCCCCGCACGGCCGGCAGCGGCGCGGTGATCGGCTGGACGGTGTTCGGCTCGTCGCTGGCGCCGGTGCTGCTGCTGGTCTTCGGCCTGCTGCTCGCGGGCTCGTCGGGGCAGCTGAGCAAGGACATCGCGGCGGATCCGGTCGGCGCACTGACCACGTTGCTGCCGACCTGGTTCCTGGTGCCGTTCGTGCTGGTGGCGGTGCTCGGGCTGGTCGGCGGCGCCGTGCTGGACATCTACTCCTCGGGGCTGGCGCTGCTCAGCTCCGGGCTGCGTGCGCCGCGCGCCGTGGCGGCCGGCATCGACGGCGTGCTGATGACCGCCGGGGCGATCTACGTGGTGTTCCTGGCCAGCGACTTCCTCGGGCCGTTCCAGGGCTTCCTGATCACCCTCGGGGTACCGATCGCGGCCTGGTGCGGCATCTTCGTCGCCGACGTGCTGCTGCGCCGGGCCGACTACTCCGAGCCCGACCTCTACGACCCGGAGGGCCGCTACGGCAACATCCGGTGGCTGCCCATCGCGCTGGTCGCAATCGGCACCGCCGCCGGCTGGGGCCTGGTCACGAACACCTACGCACCCTGGCTGGCCTGGCAGGGCTACCTGCTCGGCGCCGTCGGCCTCGGCGGGCGGGACGGCTCCTGGGCGGCCGCCAACCTGGGCGTGCTGGCCGCGCTGCTGGTGGGCTTCGCCGGCACCTGGGCGTTCGGGCGTTCCGCCGTGCGCGCCCAGGAGGCCGAACCCGCGCGAGCCGGCGCATGAACGGGAGCACGAGCCGGCGCCCGGGTGGGCGCGCCGAGCCGGCCTGGCTGGTCGTGGTGGACATGCAGGTGATCTTCGCCCGGCCGGGCAGCCCGTGGCGCACGCCCGGTTTCGCCGACGCCGCCGCCGGGATCAGCCGGCTGCTGCCCGCGTTCGGCGAACTGGTGCTCACCGGGGTGTCCACCGACTGCTGCGTGCTCTCCACCGCGCTCGGCGCCGCGGACGCCGGGGTGCACGCCAGGGTCGTCTCCGACGCCTGCGCCGGCCTGAGCGCGACCGACCACCGGAGGGCGCTGGACACGATGGCTCTCTACCAACCGTTCCTCGAGGTCGTCACGGTGGCCGACGTGCTGGGGTCCGACGTGCTGGGGTCCGACGTGCCGGGCGGGAACCGGTGACGCTGCCCGAGCGAGAGGTCGCCCAGCTCAAGCACCAGCGCATCGCCCAGGTGCTGGAGCGGGAGATCCGGCGTGGTCGGCTCAGCTACGGCGAGCGGCTGCCCGGGGAGAGCGCCCTGGCCCAGCGGTTCTCGGTCAGCCGCAACACGGTGCGCGCCGCACTCTCCGAGCTGGGCGACGCCGGCCTGATCACCACCCGCTCCGGCAAGGGCTCGTTCGTCACCTTCGACGGGCGGCTGCTCGACGACCGGAAGGGCTGGGCGCAGGCCCTGCGCGACAGCGGGGCCGAGCTGACGGTGACCGTCGTGCGGTGCGCCGTGATCCGTGACCTCGGGCTCGCTAAACGGCTCGGCGTGCCCGACCCCGGGTTCGTCGCGATTGACCGGGTGCGGGCGCAACCGGGCGGGCGCGTGGTCTCCTACGAGTGCAGCCGGGTGCCGCTCACGCCCGCGACCAGCGCCATCCCGGAGCGGGGTCTGCTCGACGGGTCGCTCACCCGGACGCTCACCGAGGCCGGCCTGGTGGTGGCCAGGTCCGAGCAGCGGGTGTCCGGGCGGCGGCCGACCGAGCGGGAGGCGGCGGCCATGGGTCGGGACTGGACGGACTGGTTCCTGGCCGTCCGGCGCACCAACTGGACCGGGGACGACGAG
>DASYLM010000517.1:0-15755 GCA_036009565.1 Pseudonocardia sp.
GAGTTTTCCTTCGGTGCCGACCTCGCGGGCGACGCGGGAGACCTCGTCGGCGAAGCTGGAGAGCTGGTCGACCATCGTGTTGACGGTGGACTTGAGTTCGAGGATCTCGCCGCGGGCGTCGACGGTGATCTTCTGGGACAGGTCGCCCTTGGCCACGGCAGTGGTGACCTGGGCGATGTTGCGGACCTGCCCGGTCAGGTTGTCGGCGAGCTGGTTGACGTTCTCGGTGAGGTCGCGCCAGGTGCCCGACACGTTCGGCACGGCCGCCTGGCCGCCGAGTCGACCCTCGGTGCCGACCTCGCGGGCGACCCGGGTGACCTCGTCGGCGAAGCTGGAGAGCTGGTCGACCATCTTGTTGACGGTGCGCCCGATCCGCAGGAACTCCCCGCGCAGCGGCCGGCTCTCGATCTCCAGTGCCATGTGCTCGGACAGGTCGCCCTCGGCCACCGCGACCAGCACGCGGGCGATCTCCGCGGTCGGCCGGGCCAGGTCGTCGATCAGCGAGTTGACCGCGTGCGCGCCCTCGTTCCAGGCACCGTCGACGGCGTCCTCGTCGAGCCGCTCCATCATCCGGCCCTCGCGGCCGACGACCCGACTGATCCGCAGCAGGTCGCGGTTGTGCCGCTCCAACAGCACGACGAGCTCGTTGAAGTGCTCGCTGACGTCGCCGAGCAGGCCGTCCTGGCGGGACAGCCGTACGCCGAAGTTCCCGCGCTGCAGCTGCACCATGGCGGCGGCGAGCGCGTGCAGCAACGCCTCCCCGGGCTCTACGCCCTCGTCCTGGCCCGCCGTGGCCTTCGCGGTGGCCTTTCGCGCCGTGGTCATGATCGACTTCCTCTGTTTGCTCGCAGTGCGCACCCCCGCAACCGGCGGCAATCTGATTCCAGGCTCTCTCCTCAGCCCGCCACTCTATTGGGCCCTGCCTCGGGTGCGCCATCGCGGCACCGACTTGGCACACTGCTCGAGTGCCAGATCGGGTTGAACAGCGGCTGCGGCTACCTCCCAACGCAGCATCGACGGGGCGCGCCCGGAGCATGCTGCGCCGCGCCATGGCTGAGGCCGGTCTGGTGGATAGTGGTGAAGACGATCTTGTTGACACGGTGTTGCTGCTGGCCAGCGAGTTGTGCGACAACGCGACCCTGCATGCCGGCACCGAGTTCGTCGTCGAGCTGAGCATCACCGAGGACGATGTGCACGTCTCGGTCACCGACCACGGCGCCGGCCCGCTGGAGCTCTACCTGGCCCAGCCGCGGCCCCGGTTCGGCCGAGCCGCCACCCACGGACGCGGGCTGATGTTGGTCGAGCAGCTGGCGACCTCCTGGGGCACCCGGCACGAGCGCGACGGCAGCCACCGCACCTGGTTCTCGATGACCAGGGGCAAGGCGGAGCAGACCGCCGGGAACACCGGCGAGCTGGCGGTGGTGGCGGACCTCGGCGAACCGCTGCCGGAGTGGCCGGACACGGACCAGGTCCGCCAGTTGCTGCACGTACCCGCACCGCTCGGGGTCCGGCTCGACATGCCGGTGCTGGTGACGGAGCTGGCCCGGCGGCTGCGCGAGGTCCTGCGGGCCGAGGGCGTGTCGGTGGAGGTCGACCACGGTGACGGCAGCGGCGCCTTTCCGCTCACCCAGGACGGTGCGGACCTGTCCTCGCTGCCCGGTACGCCCTTCGTGGAGATCGGCCTGCCGCTGAGCTCCCCGCTGCGCGGTGTGCTGCGGATCCTGCCCGGCGCCGGCTCCACGGTCGCGCCGGAGATCGCCGAGCTCACCGCGCAGCGGATCGCGCTGGCTGTGGAGATGGACTGGCTGCGCAGCGCCGACCTGCGCCGGCGGGCCTGGATGGCCTACCTGGCCGACGCGAGCGAGCTGCTCGGCCAGACGATGGACGTCGAGCTGGTGGTGGCACTGGTGCCGCAGGTGGTGGTGCCCAGGCTGGGGCAGTGGTGCGCGGTGCACCTGCTCGACGACACCGGCCAGCTGCGGCTCGCCGCGCTCACCCACGCGACCGACGACACCATCCCCGACCTGCGCGCCGCGCTGGACCCCACGCCGCCCGCCGAGCTCAACCGCCAGCTCATCGACATCCTGGACGGCAGCGCGGCGCCGGCCTGGTTCAGCGAGCCCACCGACGGCATCGCGCTCGGGTTGACCGCGCGGGCCCGGCCGATCGGCGCGCTGGTGGTCGGGCGGCCGGCGCAGCGACCGCACACCCCCGAGGACGTGGCCCTGGTCGGGGACATCGCCCGGCGCGCCTCACTGGCCATCGACAACGCCCGCAACACCGCCGCGCACATCGCCACCTCGCAGGCCCTGCAGCAGGCGCTGCTGCCCCGGGCGCTGCCGGTGGCGCCGGGCGTCGAGTTCGCCGCCGAGTACCTGCCGGCCAGCACCGGCAGCGACGTCGGCGGCGACTTCTACGACGTGCTGGACATCGACTCGACCCGCTGGCTGGCGTCGGTGGGGGACGTCTGCGGCAAGGGTGCCCGCGCGGCGGCCCGCACCGGGATGGTCCGCGACGTGCTGCGGGTGCTCATTCGCGAGGGACGCTCGCTGACCAGGGCCGTCGAGCTGCTCAACGACGTGATGATGGACGCCGCCGACCCGTCGCAGTTCTGCACGCTGGCCGTCGCGATGATCACCCGCCCGCCCGCGGGCCAGTCCGGGCTCACCGTGGAGCTGGTGCTGGCCGGGCACCCGCAGCCGGTGCTGGTCCGGGCGGACGGCGGCACCGAGCTGATCGGCGAGTACGGCACCGCGGTCGGGCTGATCACCGAGCTGCGGCTGACCGCCAGCCGCCACCACCTCGCCCCCGGGGACACCCTGCTGGCCTACACCGACGGCGTTACCGAACGCCGGGCCGGCCGCGAGCAGTTCGGCCCGGAGCGGCTGTTGGCGGCAGCCGGCACCGCCGTCGGCCAGCCCGCACCGCAGCTCATCGCCACCGTGCGCTCGGCCGTCGAGGCGTTCTCGCACTCCCCGCGCAGCGACGACATCGCGCTGCTCGCCATCCGCGCCGCCAAGCCGGGCAAGACCTGACCGGACTCACCGCGTCAACGTCCTGGGTGCCCGGTCACTCGGGCAGCCGGAGCAGGTAGTCGCCGGTGTCCTCGTCCCACTCCATCTCGATCATCTCGCGCGCCCTCGCGGCCTTCGCGAAGGACAGGAAGCTGTTGAAGCCGTAGCGCTTCTCGCTGAAGTCGGGGGTGTGCTTGCGCAGCTTGTTCTTGAGCCCGCTCAGCTGCGGCGGCGTGCCGGCGGCCTGCAGTTCGGTGACCACCCCGACCAGCAGCCGGAACGCGTCGTCCTCGGCCGGCTCGTCCGCCGGGAAGGTCACCTCGGGATCGCCCTTCGCGGACCCCTCGCTCAGCGCGACGACCCGCTGACCCTCCAGGTGGCGCAGCAGCTCGCCGAAACCCCGGAACCCGTGGTCGGCCTCGTCGAAGGTCGGGTCCTTGCGCAGGATGGCCCGCTTCACCCGGGAGCCCAGCACGGGGCCGTCGGAGTGCCGTTGCAGCCCGCTGAGGGTACGGGCGACCAGCGCTCCCACGTCCCGGTCGTCGCTGGTCGGCACGGCCTCGTCCGGGGGCTCGATCTCCGCGACCGGCACCGGCTCGGCCGGCGGTGGAGCCTGGCTGGGCGGGGCGACAGCTGCGGCCGGGGCGGCCGGGGCCTGTACCGGTGCGCGGCCGCGACCTCGGGGCCGGGTGGCGATGAACAGCGGCTCCACCCCGGGCAACCGGTCGTAGAACAGGAACTCGTCGCAGGCCGGCGGCAGCAGGGCCGACGTCGAGGACTGCACGCCGATCCCGATCACCCGCTTGTCCAGCTCACGCAGCTTGTGCACCAGCGGGGTGAAATCGGAGTCGCCGGTGCCGATGGCGAACGTGGTGACGAACCCGCGCTCGAAGGCCAACTGGACCGCGTCGACCGCCATCTTGATGTCGGCCGCGTTCTTCCGGGAGGCGCCCATGCGCTGTGGGATCTCGATCAGCTCCACCTGCGCCCTGGCCAGCAACCGACGGTCCTCGTCGAAGTTCGACCAGTCCGCGTAGGCCCGCCGCACAACCACGCGGCCGCGTTCGGCCAGCGCATCGGCGATCGGGCCGAAGTCGAACGGGGTGACCCCGAGCCCGTCGCGCGCTCCGATCGCCAGGTTCTCGTAGTCGAGGAACAGGGCGATGCGTTCATCGTCGTTGGCCACAGCACACTCCCGGTGATCAGGCTGATCGCAGCCTACGGCCAGGGTGCGCCCGGTCCAGGCCCGCGCCAGGTCAGCCCGGCGAGGCCGCCGTCCCGGGTGACCGTGCCCACGACGGGACCCGCGGGACGGGCGATCTTCGTACCATCCTGCGGTATGACCACCGCCTCGTCGTCCAGCATCGCGCGATTCTCGGACGCCGGCCTGCTGGCTGATGACCCGAGGGTGCGCGAGGTGCTCGAGAAGGCGCCCGTGCTGCACAGTGCGGTGGACACCGGGCGGGGGCTGCACGTCACGCCCACCGCGTTCAGCTGGAGCGGCGGGGCGCTGTGGGTGGTCACCACCCGGCAGTCGGTCAAGGTGCGGGCGCTGCGCCGGCGCCCACAGGTGGGGTTGTTGCTGCGTACCAGGCGCCACGGCCTGGTCCTGACCGGCGACGCCGAACTGGTCGACCCGCTGCGGCTGCACGGCGTGGCCCGGCCGGAGCGGGTGCTCGACATGCCGTTCGCCGCCGCGCACTACCTGCGGCGGAACTACCGACACGTCGCCGGGGTACTGCGGGATGCCACCCCCGGCCCCGGCCTGGTCCTGGACCGACTGGCGATCCGGGTCCGGCCGAACAGGGCGGTCCTGCTGCGCGGCGACTCGCCCGCCGGGGTCAGCGAGGTGTTGGCCGCCTGGGGCGACTGGTCCGACGACGACCCGGCGGTCACGCCCGCGACAGCCCCCACCACTGTCGCACTGGACCTGAGCCTGCTCCCCGTCGAGCTGCGCCCGCTGCTGCGCCGCGCCGGACCGGGATGCCTGGCCTGGCCGTCCGCGCACGGGCCCTTGGCGCTGCCGGTGCACTGGCGCGGCAACGGCGCACCGTCGGACACCGACGCCGGTCTGCTCTCGCTGGTCGGCGGCTGGGGTGGCGGCGCCGCGGGCCTCTCGTTGGGCACTGGGGGATACCGGCTGGTCAGCAAGCGCGGCGTGCTCATCCGCGGTGCCGGCACCGCCCGGCGCCAGGATGTGCCCCGGGACCGGGCGATGATCGACATCGCGGCCCGCCGCCTGACCTTCTGGGAAGGCGAGCACACCTCCACAGTGCCGATCCCGGCCTGACCCCCGCGCTGACCGCGCTCACACAGCTCTGGTGGCTCGACACAGCGGCCTGGGCGGCTGTGCCGGCGCCACGTGTGCTGTGTGAGCCCGCTAGGGGCGGGGTTCGGCCACCGAGCGCATGACCGCGGCACCGAAGATGCGCTCGAGCTGCCCGGCCGGGAACCGTGCCGGCTCGACGTAGCTCTGCGCCATTCCACCCTCCCGCAGTGCGATGAGCAGCCGCGCGATGAGGTCTAGCTCGACGGCGGGGGCGAGCCCGGCGCGGTCGTACATGTCACGCAGGATCGGCACGATCGCGGCGCGCAGCTTCGCGTCGTGGTCGGCGAGCACAACGGCGGCCGCCGGGTTGCGGATCGCGTGCAGGGTGAACTCGGTGCTGATCAGGAACCAGCGCCGGTCGTCCGGGCCGACCGAGGAGGTCAGCTCGGCGATCTGCCGGGACCACGGCAGATCGCCGTCGACCTGGGCGGCGACCGACTCCATCCGCTCGACGACCCGCGCGGCGTTCCGCTCGAACAGCGCGTAGAACAGCTCGTCCTTGTTGGCGAAGTTCGAGTAGAAGGCACCCCGGGTGAACCCGGCGCGTTCGCAGATCTGCTCGATGGTCGCGGCCTGGAAGCCGGTCTCGGCGAAGGTGTCCAGCGCGGCGTCGAGCAGCCTGGCCCGGGTCTCGGGCCGCCGCCTGGTGAGGCCTCTCGGCATGACCGCTCCCTGCCCGACCCTTGACCGGCGCATGCCGGCACCGCAGGATACACAGTTGTATCGGATACATCGGTGTATTGGATGCGGTGTATTGGATGCGGCCGTATTGGATGCGGCCGCCGTATTGGATGCGGCCGTCTTCGATTGCGGCTGTACCCAAACCCGCGACGACGCGCTCGGAGGCTCGCATGACCACCACCGCCCAGCCCGAACTCGCCGAGCCGACGGGCCCGTCGACGCAACGCGGCCAGCTACCGGTGCCGCCGACGTTCGACTCGATCCCGGAGGAGCGCCAGTACCGCAAGGAGCAGCTGGCCGCGGGTTTCCGGCTGTTCGGCCGGTTCGGCTTCTCCGAGGGGGTGGCGGGGCACATCACGGTGCGCGACCCGGAGAACCCGGAGTGGTTCTGGGTGAACCCATTCGGCATGAGCTTCACCCAGATCAAGGCATCCGACCTGCTCCTGGTGGACCACAGCGGCGAGGTGCTGCACGGTGACCGCCCGCTGAACCGGGCCGCCTTCTGCATCCATTCCCAGGTGCACAAGGCCCGGCCGGACGCCATTGCCGCCGCGCACTCGCACTCGCTGTACGGCAAGGCGTTCGCGAGCCTTGGCATCCCGCTCGACCCGATCACCCAGGACGCCTGCGCGTTCTTCGAGGACCACGGCATCTACGCCGACTTCCGGGGCGTGGTGAACGAGCTCGACGAGGGTGAGCGGATCGGTAAGGCGCTGGGGCCCCACAAGGCGGTCATCCTGCGCAACCACGGGCTGCTCACCGTCGGGCAGAGCGTGGCGGAGGCCGTGTGGTGGTTCATCACCATGGAGCGGTCCTGCCAGGCGCAGCTGCTCGCGATGGCGGCCGGCACACCCATCCTGATCGACCGGGAGACCGCGCTGCAGGTGCGCGCGGAGACCGGCACCCCGCTCGCCGGCTGGTTCCAGGCCCGCCCGCTGTGGGACCAGATCGTCGCCTCGGACCCGGACCTGTTCGACTGATCCCGGCGGCCCTGCCCTCCTTGCCGGTGCTCGTCCGGCACGCTTACTGGGGCGTCAGCTCAGACCGAGGCGTGCTGAGCCGCGGTGACCTGACTCAGCGCGGCGGGCGGTGACCGAGCAGCAGCCGGACGGTGAGCTCGAGCCGGTTCGACACGTCCTCGGCGGACGCGCGCCGGGTGACCCAGGCGACGAGGTTGGACAACCACACGTCGCCGATCACCCGGGCGATCGCCTTGTCCTCCTCGGACGGCTCCTCGACGCCCATCGCAATGGTCAGCATCCGCTCCAGCAGCCGGCCGACCTCGACGACCTCGGCGGCCACCGAGGTGTCCGCGAACATGAACGCCCTGGTCATCGCCTCGGTCAGGTGCGGGTCGCGCTGCAGCGAGCGGGTGTTGCGGCTGAGCACGTAGAGCACGCCCTCGGCCGGGGTCTCGCCGGGGATCGGGGTGCGCTCGTACCGCTCCAGCGAGCGGCCGAACTCCCGGATGAGCGCGGTGACCAGCAGGTGGATCTTGGAGGGGAAGTAGCGGTAGAGGGTGCCCAGTGCGACGTCGGCCCGCTCCGCGACGGCCCGCATCTGCACCGCCTCGAAGCCGCCCTTGGACGCGAGCGCGAGGGTCGCGTCCAGGATGCGCCTGCGGCGGTCGCGCTGCGCGGGGGAGCCGAGGTCGTCATCGGTCAGTGCGCTCAGCGTGCTGCCGAGTTCCGCCGGTCGTGGCTCTGCGGTCATCTGGCGGCCTCCCTCGCTGGTCCGCGCTGGGTGAATCAGCGCTAAGTTAGCACCGCCAGTATAAGAACGTGTTCCAGTCCGGCCGCAAGGTGCGCGTGTGAGCTGAGTCATCGCGCAGGCCCGTTTCCGAACTGAGGCTGTTGGCAAAACTGGAACACGTTCTATGCTCGCCGGCGTGTCCGGTCCGATCACGTCGTCGCTCGACGACTCCCGCGAGCAGCGGGCCCTGCGGGACGCGGTGCGAGCCTCGGCCACCCGCACCCGCCCGGTCGCCGCGGTGCGCAACGGCGACCCGGCCGCGCTGCGGGCCTGCTGGGCGGCGCTGGCCGAGGTCGGCGTGTTCGGAGCGGCGTTGCCGGTTGAGGTCGGCGGCGCGGGCGGCACGGTGTCGGATGTGGCGGCCGCGCTCGAGCAGGCCGCCGCGACGCTGTTCCCCGGGCCGGTGTTGCCCACGGTGCTCGCCGGGCTGCTGCTGGCGCGGTGCCCCGACACGGCGGTGACCAAGGAACTGCTGCCCGAGGTGGCGGAGGGCGGCGTCGCGCTGGCGGTCGCGTTCGAGCACGGCACCCTGCGCGCGCACTCCGGGCCCGGCGGTGTGGTGGTGACCGGTGAGGTGGCCACGGTGCTCGGTGCCGGCGACCGCGCGGCCGGGGTCCTGCTCGGTGCCCGGCGCGAAGACGGCGGCGAGCTGTGGTTCGTGCTGGACACCGGGCACCCCGGCGTACTGGTCACCGAGCGTCCCTCGGTGGACCTGTCCCGCGCGCTGTCCCGGGTCGCGCTGCGCGACGTGGTCGTCCCGCCCGGCCGGATGCTGCCGGACCTGACGACCTCGGCGGTGCGGGACCTCGCGGTCACCCTCGCCGCCGCCGAGGCCGCCGGGGTGGCCGGCTGGTGCCTGCGCGCGGCGACCGACCACGCGAGGGTGCGCGAGCAGTTCGGCCGCGCGATCGGGTCGTTCCAGGCTGTCAAGCACCTCTGCGTGGCCATGCTGAGCCGCACCGAGCAGGCCGCCGCGCTCAGCTGGGACGCCGCCCGGGCCGCCGAGCACGCGCCGACCGAGTTCCCGCTGGTCGCCGCGGCGGCCGCCGCCCTGGCACTGGACGCGGCCGTGGACACCGCCAAGGACGCCATCCAGGTGCTCGGCGGCATCGGCTTCACCTGGGAGCACGACGCACACCTCTACCTGCGCCGGGCGCTCGCGCTGCGCCAGCTGCTCGGGCCGACCGGCGGCTGGCGGACCCGGGTGGCCACCCTGGCGCTGGCCGGGGCGCGCCGCGTGCTGCGGGTGCCGCTCGAGCCGGGTGTCGAAGCCGGTCGTGCCGAGCTGCGGACACTGGTCGCCGAGGTGGCGGCTCTGCCGACCGAGCGGCAACGTGCCCGGCTGGCCGAGACCGGGCTGTTGGCCCCGCACTGGCCGGCGCCGTACGGGCAGGACGCCGCGCCGGGCCGGCAGCTGCTGATCGACGAGGAGCTGCACCGCGCCGGGGTGCGCCGCCCGGACCTGGTGATCGGCGCGTGGGCGGTGCCGACGCTGCTGCGGCACGGCACACCGGCCCAGGTCGAGCGGTTCGCGGCGCCGACCCTGCGCGGCGAGCTGACCTGGTGCCAGCTGTTCAGTGAGCCGGAGGCCGGTTCCGACCTCGCCGCGCTGCGCACCAGGGCCGAGCGGGTCGACGGCGGTTGGCGGCTCACCGGCCAGAAGGTGTGGACCTCGCTGGCCCGGCAGGCCGACTGGGCGATCTGCCTGGCCCGCACGGATCCCGACGTACCCCGCCACCGCGGCATCAGCTACTTCCTGGTGGACATGCGCAGTCCGGGTATCGAGGTGCGGCCGCTGCGCGAGATCACCGGGGACGCGCTGTTCAACGAGGTCTTCCTGGACGGCGTCCCGGTACCCGATGACTGCGTCGTCGGCGAGGTGGGCGGCGGGTGGGCGCTGGCCCGAACCACGCTGGCGAACGAACGGGTGGCGATGGGCGGCGGATCGTCGCTGGGCGCCGCGGTCGAGCGTCTGCTTGCCGCCGCGCCCGGCCCGGACGAACGGCTCGGTGCGCTGGTCGCCGAGGGACTCTCGGTCTCGCTGCTCGACCTGCGCGCCACCCTGCGCGCCCTGGACGGCCGGGATCCCGGAGCGGAGTCCTCGGTGCGCAAGCTGGTCGGCGTCCGGCACCGCCAGGACGTTGCGGAGGCCGCGCTGCAGCTGGCCGGCCCGGAGGGGGCGACGGACGACGGCGACAGCGCCGCACTGGTGCACGAGTTCCTGCTCAGCCGCTGCCACTCGATCGCCGGCGGCACCACGCAGATCCTGAGCACGCTCGTCGGCGAGCGCATCCTGCGGCTGCCCCGGGAGCCGTCCTAGCCCTTGCGGCTCCGGGTGTCTCCGACTACAAAGACTAGAACACGTTTCAGTTTGTCCCGGGGGGTGGGCGTGGACTTCAACCTCGACGAGACCCAGCGCGAGATCGCCGACCTGGCCCGCGAGGTGCTCGGCAGGGAGCCCGACCCGGCGACGTCGTGGAAGGCACTCGGCCGGGCCGGCCTGCTGACCCTGGCGGTGCCCGAGGACCTCGGCGGCGCCGGCCTCGGCGTGCTGGAGACGGCCGTCGTGCTGGCCGAGGTCGGCCGGGTCACCGCCGCCGTGCCGGCACTGGAGACTCTCGCGCTCGGCGTGCTGCCGGTGGCCCGCACCGGCACCGATCACCAGCGCCGGGAGCTGCTGACCGCGGTCGCCGACGGCGCGGTGCTCACCGCCGCGCTGCACGAGCCGTCCGCCCCGATGCCCACCGCCCCGCGCACCGCCGCCGCGCCGGCGTCCGACGGGGACGGCTGGACGGTGTCCGGCACGGTGCTCGGGGTGCGCTCCGCGGCCGAGGCGTACCGGGTCCTGGTACCCGCGTCGCTGGGTGGGCGGGGCGTCGGCGTGCTGCTGGTCGACCCGACCGCGCCCGGGGTGTCGCTGACCCCGACGCGCTCGTCCGCCGCGCTGCCCGAGGCGACCCTGCGGCTGGACGGCGTGCGGGTCGGGCGCGCCGGACTGCTCGGTGCCGACGACACCGGGCGGGTGCTCGCCGAGCTGTACCGGTCGGCGCTGGTCGGGGCGTGTGCCGTCGGCGACGGTGTGCTGGCCGGGGCGCTCGAGCTCACCGCCGCCCACCTGCGCACCCGCGAGCAGTTCGGCCGCCCGCTGGCCACCTTCCAGGCCGTGGCGCAGCAGGTCGCCGACGTGTACCTGGCGTCCCGGACACTGCACCTGGCGAGCCTGGCGGCCTGCTGGGCGCTGGACTCGGCGGCCAGGAACCTGGGCGCCGCCACGGCCGCCGACCCGGCCAACAACCCGGGCGCCGACCCGGCCAACAGCTCGCACGCCGCCCCGGATGAGGACTCGGACGACGTCGACGTGGCCGGCTACTGGCTGGCCGAGCAGGCCCTGCCCGCGCTGCACACCTGCCAGCACCTGCACGGCGGCCTCGGGATGGATATCGGCTACCCGTTGCACCGCCACTACGCCTGGGGCAGGGACCTGGCCCGCTTCGTCGGCGGCGTCGACCACCGGTTGGAGGCGATCGCATGTATCCCGAGCTGACCGCCGCGCAGCGGCACCTGCGCGCCGAGCTGCGGGACTACTTCACCGGGCTGGTCTCCCCGGGCGAGCGCACCACCATGCTCACCGAGCGGCACGGGCCGGTCTACCGGGACGTGGTGCGGCGGATGGGGCGGGACGGCTGGCTCGGCGTCGGCTGGCCGGTCGAGCACGGCGGCCGGGGCTTCGGCCAGGTGGAGCAGCAGATCTTCGCCAACGAGGCGGCCAGGGCCGACGTGCCGCTGCCTTCGGTGACCCTGCAGACGGTCGGCCCGACCCTGCAGCAGTACGGCACGCCGGAGCAGCGGCGGCGGTTCCTGCCGTCGATCCTGGCCGGCGAGGTGCATTTCGCCATCGGCTACACCGAGCCGGAGGCCGGCACCGACCTCGCCGCGCTGCGTACCACCGCGGTGCGGGACGGCTCCTCGGTCGACGCGGACTACCTGGTGAACGGGCAGAAGATCTTCACCACCGGCGGGCACGACGCCGACTTCGTCTGGCTGGCCGCCCGGACCGACCCGGCCGCGCGGGCGCACCGGGGCATCTCGATCCTGATCGTGGACACCCGCGACCCCGGCTACTCGTGGACCCCGATCATCACCTGCGACGGGGCGCACCACGTCAACGCCACCTACTACGCCGACGTGCGGGTCCCGGTATCGATGCTGGTCGGAGGGGAGAACGCCGGCTGGCGCCTGATCACCACCCAGCTCAACCACGAGCGGGTGATGCTCGGGCCGGCCGGCCGGGTCGCGGTACTGCTCGAGCGGGTACGCGACTGGGCGGCCGGCCGCGCCACTCCGGACGGGGTCCCGCTGCTCGAGCTGCCGGACGTGCGCCGCGCGCTGGCCAGGGGGCATGCCGCGCGGCGGGTCAACGAGCTGCTCAACTGGCAGGTGGCGTCGGTCGCCGGCGCGGTGGACGTGGCGGATGCGTCCGCGACCAAGGTGTTCGGCTCCGAAGCGGTGCAGTGGCTCGGGCGGGACCTGGCGGAGATCGTCGGCCGGCACGGCGACCCGGCCGAGGAGGCCACCGCCGAGCTGTCGCACTGGCTCGACGTGCAGCTGAAGCGCAACCTCGTGTTGACCTTCGGCGGCGGGGTCAACGAGATCCAGCGCGAGTTCATCGCGTCGGCCGGGCTGGGGCTGCCGCGGGTGCCGCGCTGACCACTCAGGCCTTGGTTCAGAGCAGCGAGATTCGTACGGCTGACCTGAGTGTTGCGGTGCGCCGCGGATCGGGCTACAAATACTAGAACACGTTACAGTTCGGCTGTCGGGAGGGATGGCGTGCCGGTCGACCTCGACGAGGCCGCGACGAACGGGGCCGGGACGGCAGCCGTGCGCAACGCGGCGGTGCTGGCGGCGGCGCGCCGGATCCGGGAGCAGGGCGACAGCGCACCCCGGCTCGCGCGCGACCCGGTGAACCAGGCAATGATCCGCAACTGGACCGAGGCCCTCGGGGACGCTGATCCGCGCTATCCCGAGCTGGCGCCGCCGGCGATGGTCCAGGCGTGGACCATGCACGGCCTGCACGGCCGACGCGCCGTGGACGACCCGCTGGGCGCGATGACCGCGGTGCTCGACGACGCCGGCTACACCTCGGTGGTAGCCACCGACTGCGAGCAGAGCTACCACCGCTACCTGGTGCCCGGCGAGCGGCTGGCGGTGCGCACCCGGCTGACCGACGTGGTCGGCCCGAAGCGGACCGCGCTCGGCGAGGGTTGGTTCGTCACCACCCTGAGCACCTGGAGCGTCGGCGAGGAGCCGGTCGCCGAGATGATGTTCCGGGTGCTGAAGTTCCGCCCACCGGCGCCCTCGGCCGCACCGGATCCGCCGACGCCACCGAGGAACGTGCTGCGCCCGACGGTCACCCGGGACACCGAGTACTTCTGGGCCGGCACCTCGGCCGGCGAGCTGCGGGTGTGGCGGTGCGGCGGCTGCGGGCTGCTGCGCCACCCGCCGGGTCCGATGTGCCCGCGCTGCGGCGCGACGCGGCCGGAGTACCTCGTCGCGTCCGGGTTGGGCGTGGTCTACAGCTTCGTGGTGCACCACCACCCGCCGGTGCCCGGGCGCGACCTGCCGTTCGTGGTCGCGCTCGTGGAGCTCGAGGAGGGTGTGCGGGTACTGGGGGAGCTGCGGGGAGTCGAGCCGTCGGCGGTCCGGGTCGGGCTGCCGGTGGAGATCGACTTCGACCGGGTGGACGACGAGCTGACGTTGCCCGCCTGGCGGCCCCGATGACCGCGGTGCGGGCGCCCGCGGTCGGCGACCTGCTGCCCGAGCTGACTCTGGAGGTCACCGCCACCTTCGTGGTGTCCACCGCGATCGCCACCCGTGACTTCCAGGACGTGCACCACGACCGGGACGCGGCGGTGGCGCGCGGCTCGAAGGACATCTTCCTGAACATCCTCACCACCACCGGGCTGGTGCAGCGCTGTGTCACCGACTGGGCCGGGCCCCGGGCGCGGGTGCGCGGGGTCAAGGTCCGGCTCGGGGTGCCCTGCTACGCCGGCGACACGCTCGTGCTCGCCGGGCGGGTGGTCGAAGTCGGTCCAGCGGTTCCGGACGGTGCCGGATCCGGATCCGCGGTCGGAGACAACGGTGAGGTGGTGGTCGAGGTGATCGGGCGCTGCGGGCTTGGGGACCACGTCACCGGCCGGGTCCGGGTGGTCTGGGCATGACGGCGGCCGGTCGTGGCCAGTCCGGGGTCGCGTCGTGACGGCGCGGTCCGGGGCGGCACTGTCCGGAGCTGCACTGTCCGGGGCGGCCGCGATCGCCGGTATCGGCGCGACCGACTTCTCCAAGGACTCCGGGCGCAGCGAGCTGCGGCTGGCCGCCGAGGCGGTGCGCGCCGCGCTCGCCGACGCCGGGCTGGAACCCTCCGACGTGGACGGCATGGTCACCTTCGCGATGGACGCCAACGCGGAGATCGCGGTGGCGCGTGAGCTCGGCGTGCCCGAGCTGAGGTTCTTCAGCCGTATCCCGTACGGCGGCGGCGCGGCCTGCGCGACCGTGCAGCACGCCGCGATGGCGGTCGCCACCGGGATCGCCGAGGTGGTGGTCTGCTACCGCGCGTTCAACGAGCGGTCCGGCTCCCGGTTCGGTCGGGTGCAGGCTGCCGCGGTGGCCGCCGGCACCTCCAGCGGCATCGACAACGGCTGGCACTACCCGGTCGGGTTGAGCACACCGGCCGCCACGGTTGCCATGTTCGCCAGGCGGTACCAGCACGAGTTCGGCGCGAGCAGCGAGGACTTCGGCCGCGTCGCGGTGGCGATGCGCCGGCACGCGGCGACCAACCCCAAGGCCTGGTTCCACGGCCGGCCGATCACCCTGGAGGAACACCAGGCATCCCGCTGGATCGTCGAACCGCTGCACCTGCTGGACTGCTGCCAGGAGACCGACGGCGCGGTGGCTGTGGTGGTGACCAGCGCTTCGCGGGCCCGGGATCTGCCGCACCGCCCGGCGGTGATCACCGGGGCCGCCCAGGGCAGCGGGTCCGACCAGTTCACCATGACCAGCTACTACCGCGAGGACCTGGCCGGACTGCCGGAGATGGGGCTGGTCGGGCGTCAGCTGTGGCAACAGGCGGGGATCGGGCCGGCGGATGTCCAGGTCGCCCTGCTCTACGACCACTTCACCCCGTTCGTACTGGTCCAGCTCGAGGAGCTGGGGTTCTGCGGACGTGGCGAGGCACGGCACCTGGTCGCCGACGGCGGCATCGAGCTGGACGGTGCACTGCCGGTGAACCCGCACGGCGGCCAGCTCGGCGAGGCCTACATCCACGGCATGAACGGCATCGCCGAGGCCGTCCGCCAACTGCGCGGCGATTCGGTGAACCAGGTCGCCGACGTGGCGCACGTCGTGGTCACCGCCGGCACCGGCGTTCCCACCAGCGGCCTGGTCCTCGCCGGCGGCTGACCGAGGCTCTGGTCGCCGGCCGGCGCATCCCGCCGAGAGCCACACCAGCGGGTTGATCACCGCCTCGGACAGCCCGGTGAGGTAGCTCTCGGCGAGGGCGGGCGGCGGTGCGGCGCCGGTATGGGGGCTCGTGCCGCCGGGCGCGGGCTCAGGCGGCGGTGAGCATCGCGTCGCTCAGCACTGGCGCGTCGTCGCGTTCGATGACGGTGGTGACCAGCGCGAAGCCGTCGTCGACCCGCCAGACCCGGGTGCGCAGCGTCTCGCCCGGCAGCACGATGCCGGCGAAGCGGGCGCGGTAGCCGCGCACCTGGCCGACATCGCCGCCCAGCAGGCCGTCCACCACGGTCTTGCAGACCATGCCCCAGGTGCACAGCCCGTGCAGGATCGGCCGGTCGAACCCGGCGCGGGCGGCGAACGCCGGGTCGGCGTGCAGCGGGTTGCGGTCGCCGCAGAGCCGGTACCAGAGCGCCTGCCGCGGCAGTGTCGGGGTGAGCAACTCAGCGTCCGGGGCGCGCGAGGGCAGC
>DASYLM010000518.1:0-12587 GCA_036009565.1 Pseudonocardia sp.
GACCGACCCGAGGGCGGCGGCGCTGGTCGATGCGGTGGACTCGATGCCGCCGGAGATCTTCGAGCGGCTGCACGGCGTGATCCGGTCTATGTCGATTCCGGGGTCGATTCCGGGGCAGGGCATCGCCGGCGGCGGGCCGACGCCGTTCAGCACGGCGGACGAGATACCGACCTACTCCATGGAGACCGGCGGCCAGCCCTGGTGGGACCCGGCCCAGGACGCCTCGGTCGACCCGGACACCGACTCGGTACTGATCGGCGGGCGGCCGGTGGCGAAGGGCAGCCGGGTGGTGCTGCGCCCGAGCGGCCACGCCGACGCCCAGGACCTGTTCCTGGACGGGATGCAGGCGTTGGTCGAGGCGGTACTGAACGACGTCGACGGCCACGTGCACCTGGCGGTCAGCCTGCTCGACGACCCGGCCTCGGAGTTCCAGGCCTCGCACGGGCGGTTCCGCTACTTCAGCCCCGACGAGGTCGAGGTCGCCGGATGAACCCTGAAGCCGCCACCGCGACCTGGATTGATAGCGGGGTCGATACCGGGGCCGAGACAGGCACCGAGACGCACCGGGGCAACGTGCTGGTGGCCGGCGTCGGCAACGTGCTGATGTCGGACGACGGATTCGGGGTCGAGGTGATCCGCAGGCTCGCCGGCCAGCAGCTGCCGGCGGACGTCGAGATCGTCGACATCGGCATCCGGGGCATGCACCTGGCGTACCAGCTGCTGGACGGCTACCGGGCACTGCTGATCGTCGACGCGACCGCGCGCGGCGGCAAGCCCGGTGAGCTCTACCTGCTGGAGCACGACCTGTCCGGGACACCCGATCCGGATGCACCGCCGGTGGGCATCCCGGACGCGCACGGCATGACCCCGGACGCGGTCCTCGCGCTGCTGAGCTCGCTGGCCACGGCCAGTGGCCAGGAGCCGACCGCCGGCCTGCGCCGGGTGCTGGTGCTGGGTTGCGAGCCGGCCACCACCGAGGACGGCATCGGGCTCAGCGAGGCGGTGGCCGCCTCGGTGGACCGGGCCGCGCGCGCGGTCCACCAGGTGCTCGCCCAGCTCACTCAGGACGATGCCCAGAACGAGACCGAAGGCCGAGATACCAAGGGCCGAGTCCCCCAGTCCGGGAAGGAACCGAACAGATGAAACGCGTAGTCGTACTGGTGCTGTTGCTCGCCGCCGCACTGTTCGCACTGAGCAAGTCACCACCGGTACGCAGGTACCGCGCGATCAGCGAGATGTGAGTCGGCCGGAAGCGAAGGGAACACGCCATGTGCCTCGGCATACCGGGTGAGATCGTCGAGCTGCTGGCCGACCGCGAGGACTTCGCGATGGTCAGCGTTGCCGGCGTCAAACGCGTGGTCAACATCGGCCTGCTGGAGGACGAGGAGCTGAAGGCCGGCGACTGGATCCTGATCCACGTCGGGTTCGCCCTCTCCAAGATCGATGAGGCGGAGGCGACCCATGCGATCCGGATGCTCGAGGGCATGGGCCAGGCCTACACCGACGAGCTCATC
This sequence comes from Pseudonocardia sp., assembly GCA_036009565.1. GTDB lineage: Bacteria > Actinomycetota > Actinomycetes > Mycobacteriales > Pseudonocardiaceae > Pseudonocardia. The sequence goes on from DASYLM010000518.1 coordinate 1,515, forward strand.
GCGCTCGCCAAGTCCGACCTGAGCGAGTGAGGAGCGGTCGATGAGGTTCGTGGACGAGTTCCGGGACGCCGAGAAGGCCCGGGTGCTGTCCGCCCGGATCGCCGAGCTGTGCGAGCCGGGCCGGCAGTACAAGTTCATGGAGGTGTGCGGCGGGCACACCCACACCATCTACAAGCACGGCCTCGAGGACTACCTGCCGGAGACCGTGTCGCTGGTGCACGGGCCCGGCTGCCCGGTCTGCGTGATCCCGATGGGGCGCCTGGACGACGCCATCGCGATCGCCGAGGAGCCCGACGTGATCATGACGTCGTTCGGCGACATGATGCGGGTGCCCGGCGGGCGCGGCTCGTTCTTCGACTCGAACGCGGCCGGTGCCGACATCCGGATGGTGTACTCGCCGCTGGACTCGCTCAAGATCGCCCGCCAGAACCCGGACAAACGAGTGGTGTTCATGGCGATCGGCTTCGAGACCACCGCGCCGTCCACCGCGATGACCGTGCTGCGCGCGGCGGCCGAGGGCCTCGAGAACTTCTCCATCTTCTGCAACCACGTGACGATCATCCCGGCGATCAAGGCCATCCTGGACTCCCCCGACCTGCGCCTGGACGGGTTCATCGGGCCGGGCCACGTGTCCACCGTGATCGGCTGCCGGCCCTACGAGTTCATCGCGCGCGAGCACGGAAAGCCGCTGGTCTGCGCGGGGTTCGAGCCGCTGGACATCCTGCAGTCGGTGTACATGCTGCTGCTGCAGCTGCGCGAGGGCCGCTGCGAGGTGGAGAACCAGTACGCCCGGGTGGTGCCGTGGGACGGCAACCCGAAGGCGCTGCGGGTGATCGGCGAGACGATGGAGCTGCGGCCCTACTTCGAGTGGCGCGGGTTGGGCTTCATCTCCCAGTCGGCGCTGCAGGTACGGGAGAAGTACGCCGTCCACGACGCGGAGCGGATCTTCTCGGTACCTGGGGTGCGGGTGGCCGACCCGAAGGCCTGCCAGTGCGGCGAGGTACTCAAGGGCGTACTCAAGCCGTGGGAGTGCAAGGTGTTCGGTACCGCGTGCACACCGGAGACGCCGATCGGCACCTGCATGGTGTCCTCGGAGGGCGCCTGCGCGGCGTACTACAACTTCGGCCGGTTCACCCGGGAACGGGTCAAGGAGGCGACCCGGGCATGACAACTCAGGATCTGGGCGCGAACATTCCGACCCGGTCGACGCAGGCGGGCTGGGCCGAGCAAGCCGTCGCCGAGGCGGAGCGGGAGGGCCCGCACATCGGCAGGGAGCACCTGTCCCGCGAGCAGCAGGTCATGGAGCGGATCGACCGGGCCCGGGCGCGCAAGGCCAGGGTCAAGGAGCCCCGGATCACGCTGTCGCACGGCGCCGGCGGCAAGGCCACCCACAACCTGATCGACGCGATCTTCCTGGAGGCGTTCCGCAACCCCGAGCTGGAACAGCTCTCGGACGCGGCGTCGGTGCAGGTCGGCTCGGGATCGAACCAGGTGCGGCTGGCGTTCACCACCGACTCCTACGTCGTGTCGCCGCTGTTCTTCCCGGGCGGCGACATCGGCGAGCTGGCGGTCAACGGGACGGTGAACGACCTGGCGATGGCCGGCGCCCGCCCGCTGGTGATCTCCGCCGGGTTCATCCTGGAGGAGGGCTTCCCGACCGACGACCTGCGCCGGGTGGTGGCCTCGATGGCGGCCGCCGCCAAGGCCGCCGGGGTGCAGATCGTCACCGGCGACACCAAGGTCGTGCAGCGCGGCAAGGGCGACGGCTGCTACATCAACACCGCCGGCATCGGCGTGCGGGAGCGGCCGGTCGAGCTCAACGCGGCGAACGCCGCCCCGGGTGACGTGATCCTGGTGTCCGGGCCGATCGGCGACCACGGGATCACCGTGATGCTGGCGCGCGGCGAGCTGGACATCTCCGCCGACATCGTCTCGGACACCGCCCCGCTGCACGAGCTGACCGCCGCGCTGCTGGACGCCGCGCCGGCCACCCGGATGCTGCGCGACGCCACCCGGGGCGGGGTGGCCACCATCCTGAACGAGGTCGCGGCCGCCTCCAAGACGGCGATCGTGGTGGACGAGGAGTCCGTCCCGGTCCGGCCCGAGGTGCGCGGGGCCAGCGAGCTGCTCGGCATCGACCCGCTGTACGTGGCCTGCGAGGGCCGGCTGGTGGCGGTGGTGCCGCCGGAGCAGGCGGACGCCGCGCTGGCCGCGTTGCACGGGCACCCACTCGGCGACGGGGCCGCGGTGATCGGCCGGGTGGTGGCCGACCCACCGGGGCTGGTGCTGCTGAAGACCACGTTCGGCGGCACCCGGATCGTGGACATGCTGGTCGGCGACCCGCTGCCGCGGATCTGCTGAGCCGTGTCCGTCGAGCTGGCCGAGGGCCGGGGGTAGCCGCGTGCACGAACTGGCGATCACCGAGAGCATCGTCGCGGCGGTGAAGGAGAAGCTGGGCGGCGCCCCGGTCCGCCGGGTGTGTGTGGAGGTGGGGCGGCTGTCCGGGGTGGTGCCGGACGCGCTGCGGTTCTGCTTCGAGGTGGCCACCGCCGGCACCTCGCTGGACGGTGCCGAGCTGGACATCGTCGGGCAGCCCGGCCGGGGTCGCTGCCGGGACTGCGCGGCGGAGTTCGACACCGACAACTTCCTGACGCTGTGCGACTGCGGCAGCGCCGACGTCGAGGTGCTCGGCGGCCGGGAGCTGCGGATCCGAGAAGTAGAGGTGGTCTGACCATGTGCGCAACCTGCGGGTGCTCCGAGGGTGCGGCGGGGGTGCGGGTGATCGACCCGGCGCAGCGCCAGGACCACGGGCACGGGCACGGGCACGGGCACCCGCACGACCACCAGCACGGACCGGACCATCAGCATGGGCAGGCGCCCGCGCCCGCCGCCGCGCCGGACCCGGACCGCGGCCACACCATCGCGCTGGAACAGCGCGTGCTGGCCCGCAACGACGAGCTGGCCGAGCGGAACCGGCGCTGGCTGACCGAGCGGGGCATCCTCGCGGTCAACCTGATGAGCTCACCCGGCGCCGGCAAGACCACGCTGCTGGAGCGCACCATCGTCGACCTCGCCGGCGAGCTGGGCGTGTCGGTGGTGGAGGGCGACCAGGAGACCCTGCTGGACGCCGACCGGATCACCGCCACCGGCTGTCGCGTGGTGCAGATCAACACCGGTTCGGGCTGCCACCTGGACGCCGCGATGGTGGACCGGGGGCTGCGCACCCTGGCGCCGCCGGAGCGGTCGGTGGTGTTCATCGAGAACGTCGGCAACCTGGTCTGCCCCGCGCTGTTCGACCTCGGCGAGGCCGCCAAGATCGTGATCACCTCGACGACCGAGGGCGAGGACAAGCCGCTCAAGTACCCGCAGATGTTCGCGGCCGCCGACCTGGTGCTGCTGAACAAGGTCGACCTGCTGCCGTACCTGGACTTCGACGTGGCGAAGTGCCTGGCCGCGATCCGGCGGGTCAACCCGGGGGCGGCGGTCCTGCGGGTGTCCGCCACCAGCGGCGAGGGCCTGTCGGCCTGGTACGACTGGTTGCGCGACCGCGTCGGTCGTTAAGCTTCGGCGCGAGCCGTGCTGGAGGCCCGTTGTGACCAAGTTCCTGCTGCTCGGTGAGCGCTGCGGGTTGACCGCGACGGCCCGGTCGACCCTGCACCCGATCCGGGCGGAGGCCACGGAGCTCACCGGCTGGATCGAGGCCACCCTGGTGGACGGCGCGCTGCACCCGGACGCCCCGGTCACCGCGCGGTTCGAGCTGCCGCTGTCCGCGCTGCGGGTGGACAACCCGCTGTTCGGCCGCGAGGTGGAGCGGCGACTCGAGGTCAAGCGGCACCCGCTGGCCGTCGCCGGGGTCGACCGGGTGTCCGGCGGCGCGGCCGACACGGACCCGGGCCGCTACCGGGTGAACGGGCAGCTCGACCTGCACGGCGTGCGGCACCCGGTGGGCGGCACCGCGACGCTGCGGGTGGGTGATGCCGGTGAGCTGCACGTGACCGGGCAGGTGCGCCTGGACATCCGGGACTTCGGTCTGCGGCCGCCGTCGATGCTCGGGCTGCGGGTCCGGCCGGAGGTCGACGTCGAGCTGCGCATCGTCGCGGTACCGGTCGGCTGAGCCCGCACGGCCATCAGGGCGGAAGTGTTCCGAGCCATCCCGGTTCGAGGCTGCCACGGCCAGCGCACCGCGGTCCGGGTGACCGCCGGTGCGGACGGCACGTTCAGCAGCGCACTCACGGGCCGGTAACCGCCAGGGCGTCGATCTCCACCAGCATCTGCTCCAGCGGCAGCTCCACGAACACCGTGGTGCGGCTGGGCAGCACACCGCTGGGCACGTGCTTCGCGACGACCTCCGCGTACACCTCGTTCATGGCGGCGAAGTTCTCCCGGCGGGTCAGGTACACCCGCAGCATGATCACGTCCTCCAGGCTCGAACCACCCGCCTCCAGGATCGCAACCACGTTCTCGAGGGTCCGCCGGGTCTGCGCGGCCACGTCACCCTCGCCGACCAGGTTGTTCGTCTCGGGGTCGAACGCACCCTGCCCGGAGACCTGCAGCAGCCCACCCTTGCGCACCCCCTGGCCGAACACCGGCAGCGGCGGCGGGGCGGCGGGCGTGCTGACGGCGGTCTTGCCGGTCTGGTTGCCGGTCATGCGGGGCGTCCTCTCGAAGAGTCGATGACGGGTCGCCAGCCGCACTCACGGGAGACCCGTTCGGTGACGGCCAGCAGTGACGGCAGCAGCTCGAGCAGCCGCTCGTCGGTCAGCACGATATTGGGCACCGACACCGAGACGGCGGCGACCGCGCGGCCGGAGGCATCCCGCACCGGGGCGGCGATGCAGTTCACCGACCGCTCGTTCTCCTCCCGGTCGTGACCCCAGCCCTGCGCCCGGACCCTGCCGAGCTCGGCGTGGAACGCGTCCGCGTCGGTGATCGTGTTGGCGGTGGCCGGCACGAAGCTCACCGAGGCGAGCACCCCGGCCAGCTCGGCCGCCGGCAGGTCGGCCACCAGCACCTTGCCGGCGGCGGTGGAGTGCACCGGGGCGCGCAGCCCGATCCGCGACGCCATCCGGACGTTGTCGTGCGACTCGAGCTTGTCGATGTAGACGATCTCGGGGCCGATCAGCTCGGACAGGTGGGTGGTGTGCCGGTGCTCGCGGTTGAACGCGGCCAGGTGCGGGCCCGCGATGCTCCGGACCTCACGCTGGTCCAGCCCCCGCGAGGACAGCTCGTGGATGCGGGCGCCCAGGTGGTAGCGGTGACCCGAGTCGCGGAACACGAAGTGCTCGTCGGCCAGCGTGCGCAGCAGCCGCAGCACCGTGGTCTTGTGCACGCCGAGCGCGCCGGCCAGCTCGTCGAGGGTGGCCGGCCCGTCGCCGAGCCGACCGAGGATCTGCAGTGCCTTGCCGACGCTCTGACTCATCACCGCCCCCTCGAGATCAACGTCTTGTGGCGAGAACTAGCGCAACAGCCCTGGTCCGTTCGGCGTGCTGCCCGTTGACGACCCGCGGCGCCGATGCTACAACTCCATGAGCACGTGGCGCAATGCACGTTGCATTAGACGCAATATCGCTGTTCACGGCCATATGGAATGGTGCTGAGCCATCTGGAAGGGCGCTACATGAGCCCCACGACGACCTCGACCAGCCGCGGCGACGCTCTGGCGGCTCTCGCGGAGTACCCGCTGACGGGGCTGGAGAAATCACTGCCGGCGGCGGCCGCGGGGCTCACCGTCGCGGAGTTCCTGGCCACCCGGCCGCGACTGTCGGCGTTCCGGACACCGCTGCTGGTCCTCGACGACGGCGCGCTGGAGCACAACCTGGCGCGGATGGCGGCGTGGTGCGCCGAGCGCGGGGTGGGCCTCGCGCCGCACGGCAAGACGACCATGGCGCCGGCGCTGTGGGAACGGCAGCTGCGGGCCGGCGCGTGGGGCATCACGGTGGCCAACCCGGCACAGCTGCGGGTGGCGATCCGGTTCGGCGTACCCAGGGTGCAGCTGGCCAACGCGCTGGTGGACCCGGCGGCGCTGGCCGAGCTGGCCGACGCGCTCGGCGCCGACCCGGAGCTGCAGGTGCACACCTGGGCCGACTCGGTGGACACGGTCGCGGCCATGAACTCAGCACTGGGGCCGGTCCACCCGGTACGGCCGCTCACCGTGCTGGTCGAGCTCGGCGCCCCGGGCGGGCGGACCGGCGCCCGGGACCTGCCGACGGCCCGCGCTGTCGCCGCCGCGGTCTCCGCGAGCCCGTACCTGGTGCTGGGCGGCGTCTGCGGCTACGAGGGCGCACTGGCCCACGACCGCACGCCGGCGGGGCTGGCCGCGGTGCGGCACTACCTGCGCGAGCTCGGTGAGCTGCACCTCGCGCTGCGGGCCGCCGGCGCGTACCCGGCCGGCGAGGCGGTGGTCACCGCCGGTGGCAGCGCCTACTTCGACGAGGTCACCGACGTGCTCGCGCCGCTGGCCGGGCCGGACACCCGGGTCCTGCTGCGCTCCGGTGCGTACCTGATCCACGACGACGGCTTCTACCGCGGCATCTCCCCGCTCGCGCCGGCGAACACCGCTTCCGACGGCGAGCCTTCCGGCGCCTCCGACGGTGCTTCCCTCGGGACGGCCCTGCACTCGGCGATGCACGCCTGGGCCCGGGTGGTCTCCCGCCCGGAGCCGGGGCTGGCGCTGCTGGATGCCGGCAAGCGGGACGTCCCCTACGACGAGGGGCTGCCCGAGCCGCAGCTGGCCGCCGACCAGCTGGGCGCGCCGGCGCACCCGATCACCGGCGAGATCTCGGCGGTCAACGACCAGCACGCCTTCCTGCGGCTGGACCCGGCCACGCCGCTGCGGGTCGGGCAGGTGGTGCGGCTGGGGTTGTCGCACCCGTGCACCGCGTTCGACAAGTGGCAGTGGGTCCCGGTGCTCGGCGGCGGTCCGGACGGCTCCGGCGAGTCCGATCCGGACCCGGTGGTCGTCGACCTCCTCCGCACCTTCTTCTGACGGGCCGGCCATCCCGCCATGTCCAATCCCGCCATGTCCAATCCCGCCATGTCCAACCCCGGGCCCGACACCGTGCACAGCCGCACGCTGATCCGCCGCGCCAGCGTCATCGACGGCACCGAGACCGCGCGCTACACCGCCGACGTGCTGGTCGCGGGCGGGCGGATCGACACCATCGCGCCGTCGCTGGCCCCGGGTGCCGCCGACGCCGACCGGGTGGTCGACGCCGACGGGCTGGTGCTCGCCCCCGGCTTCATCGACATGCACGCGCACTCCGACCTGGCCCTGGTACTGGACCCGGTGCACCTGGCGAAGCTCAGCCAGGGCGTCACCACCGAGCTGCTCGGCCAGGACGGGCTGTCCTACGCCCCCGTCGACGACGCGGCGCTCGCCATCCTGCGGCGCAAGATCGCCGGGTGGAACGCCGACCCCGGCGCGGCGGCGTTCACCTGGCGCAGCGTGGCCGAGTACCTGGACCGGATCGACGCGGGGGCGGCCGGCAACGCCGCGTACCTGGTGCCGCACGGGGTGCTGCGCGCGCTGGTCTGCGGCTGGGACGACGTGCCCGCCACCGAGGCCGACATCGCCGCCATGTGCGCGCTGCTGCGGACCGCGATGGGTGAGGGCGCGGTGGGCCTGTCCGCCGGGCTGACCTACACCCCCGGCATGTACGCCGAGTCGGCCGAGCTGCTGGCGCTGTGCACGGTGGTCGGCGAGCTCGGCGGCTTCTTCGCACCGCACCACCGCTCCTACGGCAAGGGCGCGCTCGAGGCCTACGCCGAGATGGTCGAGCTGGCCGGCCGGGCGCGCTGCCCGCTGCACCTGGCCCACGCGTGCATGAACTTCGGGCCGAACAAGGGCCGCGGCGCCGAGCTGGTGGACCTGCTCGACGAGGCGATCGCCGGCGGCGCCGACATCACCCTGGACACCTACCCCTACCTGCCGGGCGCCACCACGCTGTCGGCGGTGCTGCCCAGCTGGGCGACCTCGGGCGGGCCGGACGAGACGCTGCGCCGGCTGCACGACCCGTCGGCGCTGGCCCGGATCCGGGCGGACCTGGAGGTGCACGGCTCGGACGGCTGCCACGGCGTCGTCGCCGAGTGGGACACCATCGAGATCAGCGGCGTGACCCGCGCCGCGCTGGACGGCGTGGTCGGCCGCACCGTCGCGCAGCTCGCCGACACCCGGCGCCAGGACCCGTTCGACGTGTTCGTCGACGTGCTGGTCCGCGACGACCTGGGCACCGGCATCCTGCAGCACGTCGGCCACGAGGAGAACGTGCGGACGATCATGCGCCATCCCCGGCACACCGCCGGCAGCGACGGCCTGCTGGTCGGCGCCAAGCCGCACCCCCGGGCCTGGGGCACCTTCCCGCGCTACCTCGGGCACTACTGCCGCGAGTTGGGCCTGTTCTCCCTGGAGGAGTGCGTCGGGCACCTCACCGGCCGGGCGGCGGCCCGGTTGCGGCTGCGCGACCGCGGCCTGGTCCGCACCGGCTACGCCGCCGACCTGGTGTTGTTCGACCCGGATGCGGTCCTCGACACCGCCACCTACGACCGGCCGCGCAGCCCCGCCGCCGGCATTCCCTACGTGCTGGTGAACGGAGAGCTCGTGATGGACGACAGCCACCGGACCGCGGCCATCTCGGGGCGGGCGCTGCGCCGCCGCGGCACCGGGGACGTGCGATGAGCGGCACGGCCGCGACCCGGTCCGAACCCGGTGTGCTCGACGTGCTCGACGTGCTGCGGGCCGACCGCGCGCTCACCGTGGTCCGTGCCGACACGATCCCGGACGTGGTGGCCCTGTGCCACGCGCTCGCCGAGGGCGGCCTGCGCACCGTGGAGCTGACCTTCACCACGCCCGGTGTGCTCGAGCACCTTGCCAAGGCCGCGGCGGTGCCCGGCGTGCTGCTCGGCGCCGGCACCGTACTGACCGCCGACCAGGCCCGCGGCGCGATCGACGCCGGCGCGAAGTTCCTGGTCACCCCGGGTCTGCGTGCCCCGGTGGCCGAGGTGGCCGCCGCGGCCGGTGTGCCGGTGTTCCTCGGCGCGTTCACCCCGACCGAGGTGGCGCAGGCCCTGGACCTGGGCTCGGCGGCGGTGAAGATCTTCCCGGCCGGGCGGCTGGGCCCCGGCTACCTCAAGGACCTGCGGGGTCCGTACCCCGGGGTGGCGCTGCTGCCCTCCGGTGGGGTGTCGGCGGACAACGCCCGGGCGTTCCTGGACGCGGGCGCGCTGGCGGTCTGCGCCGGCACCAGCGTGGTACCACCGGCCGTGGTCTCGGCCGGCAACTGGGCGGAGATCACCGAGCGCGCCCGCACCTTCGCGGCCGCCCTGACGACACCCGGGGAGCGCTGATGTTCGTCAACTGGCTGCACCACTCGACGCCCGGGCTGCTGACGCTCGCCGTGCTGAGCGTCGCGGTACTGCTGCTCCTGATCATCAAGTACAAGGTGGAGCCGTTCATCGCGCTGATCGTGGTGAGCGTGCTGGTCGCGCTGGCCGGCGGGGTGTCCATCGCGGACCTGGTCGGTACCCCGATCAAGTCCTCGGCGTCGCTGCTGGAGACCGGGTTCGGCAGCATCCTCGGACACATCGCGCCGATCATCGGGCTCGGTACCGTGCTGGGCGCGGTGATGGAGCGCTCGGGCGGCGCCGACGTGCTCACCACCCGGCTGCTCGCCCTGTTCGGGCCGAAGGGCGCGCCGCTGGCGATGGGGCTGACCGGGTTGATCCTGGGTATCCCGGTGTTCTTCGACATCGGGATCTTCGTGGTCGCGCCGCTGGTCTGGGTGGCGGCCAAGCGCGGCGGCCGCTCGCTGGTGCTCTACGCGATGCCGATGCTCGCCGGGCTGTCCATGACGCACGCGTTCCTGCCGCCGCACCCCGGCCCGGTCGCCGCCGCCGGCCTGCTGCACGTCAGCCTCGGCTGGCTGATCATCATGGGCCTGGCCTGCGGCATTCCGGCCTGGCTGGTGGCCGGCGTGTGGTGGGGCTCGTTCATCGGCCGGCGGATCCACATCGAGGTGCCCGCCGAGATGCTGGCGGCCGAGCCGGACCACGGCGGGGTCGACCCCGATGGCGAGCTGCCCACGGGTGGCGTCAGCCCGGGTGGTTCCGGCGGCGGCGGTTCGGGCGGCGGCGGTTCCGGCAGCGGTGGTCTGGGCAGCGGCGGTTCCGGCAGCGGCGGTTCCGGCAGCGGTGGTCTGGGCAGCGGTTCGATCGGGAGCAACTCGGGCGGCATCGCGACACTGGGCCGCCCCCGGCCACCGTCCCTGGGCCTGATCAACTTCATCATCCTGGTGCCGATGCTGCTGATCCTGGGCGCCACGGTCGGCGGGATCGCACTGTCGGCCACCTCGGGGCTCCGGCCCGCGCTGCTGTTCCTCGGGACGCCCGCGATCGCGCTGACCATCGCGGTGCTGCTGGCGATGTACCTGCTCTGCATCCGGCGCGGCATGACGGTCACCGAGCTCGGCCAGATCACCGGCGAGTCGCTCAAGCCCATCGGCATGATCCTGCTGGTGGTCGGCGCCGGCTCGTTCTTCGGCGCGGTACTGCGGGCCACCGGGGTCGGCGACGCACTGTCCCACTCGCTGACCGCCGGCGGTATGCCGGTGATCGTCGCGGCGTACCTGATCAGCTGCGCGCTGCGGCTGGCGCAGGGTTCGGCGACGGTCGCCATCGTGACCACGGCCGGCATCATCGAGCCGCTGGTGACCGCCGGGGGCTACTCGCAGGCACAGATCGCGCTGATCGTGATCGCGGTGTCCGCTGGGTCGATCATCGCCAGCCACGTGAACGACGGCGGGTTCTGGATCGTCGCGCGGTACTTCAACATGTCGGTCAAGGACACCCTCAAGACCTGGACCGTGCTGGAGACGATCCTGTCCGTGGTCGGGTTCGCGGCGGCCGGACTGATCTTCGCCCTGGTGTAGCCGCGCGGTCGGGTAACCGAGCGCGGCCGGCCGCCGAAGGGGGCGGCCGGCCGCGCTCCCAAACGGCCCGTTGTTACCGAGCTGCACACCAGGCCGGCGGTTCGGCCGCGGAACCTGCCTCCTGTGCAGCTCGGTAACAACAGGTCGGGCG
>DASYLM010000519.1:0-7476 GCA_036009565.1 Pseudonocardia sp.
CGAGGTGGGGCTGCCGGTGCTCGGCGCACTGCCGCGCCGGGACGAGCTCGCGGTGCCCTCGCGCCATCTGGGGCTGGTCACCGCCGCCGAGCACGGCGCGGCCGCGATCGCGGCGGTGGACGCGATGGCCGAGCTGGTCGACCGCCACGTGGACCTGGACGCGGTGCTGGCCGCCGCCGTCCCGGTGCTGGCCGACGTGCCTGCCTGGGAGGCCGCCGCCGAGGTGGCCCTGCCGTGGGGGGCCGAGCCGTCCGGAGCCCTGCCGTCGGGGATCGAGCCGTCGGGGATCGAGCCGTCGGGGGTCGAGCAGTCCGGGGTCGCGCCGTCCGGGGCCGAGCCGTCCGGTCGGCAGGCGGCGAAGCCGGGCGGGATCCGGCCGGTGGTGGCGATCGCCGGCGGGTCGGCGTTCAGCTTCGGCTACGCCGAGCACGCGGAGCTGTTGGCCGCCGCCGGCGCCGAGGTCGTGGTGTTCGACCCGCTGCGGGCACGGCGGCTGCCGGCCGGAACCGCCGGCCTGGTGCTGCCGGGCGGATTCCCCGAGGAGCACGGGCCGGGGCTGGCGGCCAACGCCGAGCTGCGCGCTGAGGTGGCCGCGCTCGCCAGGGCCGGCGCCCCGGTGCACGCCGAGTGCGGCGGCCTGCTGTACCTGGCCACCGAGTTGGACGGACACCCGATGTGCGGCGTGCTGGCCGGCGTCGGCCGGATGACCCGCCAGCTGCGGCTGGGCTACCGGGATGCGGTGGCGATGACGGCCTCGCCGCTGTTCGAGGCCGGCCAGCGGGTCACCGGGCACGAGTTCCACCGCACCACGGTCACCCCGGTGGCGGGCTCTGCGGAGGACGGCGGTGCGCCGGCCTGGCAATGGTCGGTGCAGGGTGCGCCGGGGGGCCCGGAGGGATACGTGCGGGGCGGTATTCACGCCTCCTACCTGCACACCCACCCGGCCGGTCAGCCCGGTGCGGTGGCCCGCTTCGTGGCCCGCTGCGCCCGGTTCGCCGCGGTGGGCACCCCGGCCGCGGCGGGCAGTCCGACCCTGGCCGGCTCATCGGTCGGCGCTCCCGGCCGATGACCGGCGACCTGGTGGTGGGCCTGGGCTGCCGCCCCGGGGTGCTCGCCGCCGATGTCCGCGCCACCGTGCGGGCGGTGCTGGACCGCTCTGCCCTGGACCCGGCCGCGGTCCGGGCCTACGCGACATTGGCGGCCAGGGCCGGCGAGCCCGGGCTGCGCGCGGTGACCGGGTCGGAGCTGCTGGCCTACCCGGCGGAGGTACTCGCGCTCGTGCGGGTACCGAACCCGAGTGAGCGGGTGGCCGCCGCCGTCGGCATCCCCGGAGTGGCCGAGGCGGCCGCCCTGCACGCGGCCGGCGTGCTCGCCCCGGCCGGCGGCGGTGCGCGGCTGGTCGCGGCGAAGTTGGCCGGCGTCGGGGTCACCGCCGCGGTGGCGCGGATCCACCCGGGCGCCGCGTACCCGGCTGGCTGAGCGGGGACACGCCCTCGGACACCCGGCTGGGCCACGAATGGCGCCGAACCGGTGGTACCGCGGGATACTCCGGCGCGAGGCGGCGTCGGCGGGGGCGCGGCCACGGCGAAGGGAACCCGGGAGATGGCCGACGATCGACGCCACGGACCGGCCGAAGAGGGCAACGGCGGCCCGGTGACACCGGGTACCGAACCACCGAGGGCAGGCCCGAACGGCAACGGCACTGAAGGCGGCAGCGGGGTGCTCGCGCCGTCCGGCCGCACCCGCGGCCCGGGCGCCGGGGCGAAGACGGGCGGTGACGTGACCGCCCCGGAACCACTGAAACCGGCCGTGCGGGCGATCAAGCGCACCCGGGTCAGCGGACTCTGGGTCGGCGTCACGCTGTCCGCCGTCGTGCTGCTCTTCCTGCTGATCTTCATTCTGCAGAACAACGTCCCCACCCCGGTTCGCTTCCTGGGCATCGAGGGCACCCTCCCGGTGGGGGTCGCGCTGCTGTTCGCCGCGGTGCTCGGCGTGCTGCTCGTCGCGATCCCGGGCTACCTGCGGATCCTGCAGCTGCGCCGGGCGGCCCGCAAACACGGGGACCACTGAGCGCACTGGCCGCACTGGCCGGACTGGCCGCGAGAGCGTGGCGGCTCGCATCACGTTGACCGAGCTCGACACCGGTGGGGAGGATGCACCGTGCGAACCCAGACCTCACAGCCGGTGCTGACCCTCGGGCACCCGATCCCCGCCCGAGGAGCAGAGCATGGCTGACCAGCACTATCTGGTCGGCCTGGACCTCCGCGACCGGCAGGTAGTGATCATCGGCGGCGGTTCCGTGGTGCAGCGGCGGGTGCCTCGGCTGCTGGCCGCCGGAGCCCGGGTGAGGGTGATCTCCCCGTCGGTCACCGCCGTGGTGGAGGGCCTGGTCGGCTCCGGGGACGTGGACTGGGTGCGCCGGCGCTACACGGACGGCGACCTGGACGGAGCCTGGTACGCGCTGGCCTGCACCGACGACCCGGATGCCAATGCGGCGGTGGTCGCCGAGGCGGTGCGGCGCCGGGTGTTCTGCGTGCGGGCCGACGCCGGTGAGCTCGGCTCCGCGGTGACCCCGGCGGTCGGCGAGCACGAGGGGCTCACCCTGGGCGTGCTGTCCGGTGGCGAGCCCCGCCGGTCGGCCGCGGTGCGGACCGCGCTGATCGAGGCGCTGGCCGCGGGGCTGATCGACGACTCGGCCGCGCCGGCCGCGCCGGGGGTGGCGCTGGTCGGTGGTGGGCCGGGCGACCCTGGACTGATCACCGTGCGGGGCCGGCGACTGTTGTCCAGGGCTGACGTGGTGGTGGCCGACCGGTTGGCCCCGCAGCGGCTGCTGGAGGAACTGCCCTCGCACGTCGAGGTGGTCGACGCGTCCAAGATCCCGTACGGCCGGGCCATGCAGCAGGAGGCGATCAACGCCGCGTTGATCGATGCGGCGAAGGCCGGCAAGTTCGTGGTTCGGCTCAAGGGCGGCGACCCGTTCGTCTTCGGCCGGGGGTTCGAGGAACTGCTCGCCTGCGTCGAGGCCGGCGTGCCGGTCACCGTGGTTCCGGGTGTGACCAGCGCGTTCGCCGCCCCGGCCGCCGCTGATGTGCCGGTCAGCCACCGTGGTGTCGCGCACGAGATCGTGGTGGTCTCGGGGCACGTCGCGCCGGACGACCCGACTTCGCTGATCGACTGGTCGGCGCTCGGGCGGCTGCGGGGCACCCTGGTGCTCCTGATGGGTGTGCAGCGGGCCGGCGTGTTCGCCGAGGTGCTCATCGAGCACGGCCGGCCGGCCGACACCCCGGTCGCGGTGATCCAGGACGGCACCCTGCGCGGCCAGCGCACGCTGCGCAGCACACTGGCCAAGGTCGCCGATGAGATGGTCCGCGAGGGCATGCGGCCGCCGGCGATCATCGTGATCGGACCGGTGGCGGGACTGGTCAGCGGCAAGTAGCTCGACCGGGGCACTGCCGGTGCCGCCGGTGCCGCGCAACTGGCGCGCTCCGGCGGCGCTGGTGTGCTCCGGCAGGCTCGGGCGGGGTCCAGCAGGGGCCCTCTGTCGCCCCTTTGCTCTGCGCACATATACGCAACGGTGTGTGCGGTGGCGGGGGCTGTCGCGTATGTCTACGCAGAGCAAAGGGCCGCGGTGTGCGGTGGCGGGGGCTGTTGCGTATGTCTACGCAGAGCAAAGGGCCGCGGTGTGTGGTGGCGGGGGTTGTTGCGTATGCCTGCGCAGAGCAAAGGGCGGCGGTGTCTGGTGGCGGGGGCTGTTGCGTATGCCTACGCAGAGCAAAGGGCCGCCGTCAGTCCTGGATGCGCCGCCAGGGCCGGGCCTGCTCGAGTGCGAACGCCAGCTCCAACAGCGTCCGCTCGTCGCCGTACGCGGCCGAGAGCTGCACGCCGATCGGCAGCCCGCCGGCCGTCGCGCCGGTCGGCAGCGAGATCGCCGGCGAGCCGGCCACATTGTTCAGCGGGGTGAAGGCCACGTACCTGGTGAGCCGGTCGAGCAGCTCGTCGAACGGCTGCCGGGGGCTCAGCACGCCGATCGCCGGCGTGACGTGTGCCAGCACCGGCGAGAGCACCACCTCGTGCCGCAGGAACATCGTTGCGTAGGCCTGCTTCACCCGGGAGAGCCGCAACAGCGTCGACGGCGTGCGGAGCAGCTCGCGGCGGTAGAGCCGGCGCAGACCGGAGCTGAGCCCGTCGAGCTTGCCGGGGTCGAACGACGGGCCGAACGTCCGCTTGCCGAACGCGCTGGCCAGGAACGCCAGCAAACCCCAGTAGAGCGAGAAGTCCCGGATGAACCGCTCGTCGATCGGCAGCGCCACCGGCTCGACCTCATGGCCCATGCCGGTCAACGCCGCCGCGGTGGCCTCGACCGCGGCGCGCGTCTGGGCGTCGGTGCGGATGCCACCGACCGACTCGGTCAGCAAACCGATGCGGAGTCGGCGCTCGGCGGGGCCCTGCACCAGGCCCAACGGGGGCAGCGCGGGATTGCGCCAGTACCGCTCGGCGGCGGCGAAGAACGTGGCGGTGTCGCGCACCGACCGGGTGACCACGCCCTCGGAAATGATCTTGATCGGCAGCGCCCGGGCCTGGTCGCCGTCCAGGTGGCGGCCACGACTCGGCTTCAGTCCGACCAGTCCGCAGCACGCGGCGGGGATCCGGATCGAGCCGCCGCCGTCGTTGGCGTGCGCGATCGGCACCACGCCGGCCGCGACCAGCGCCGCGGCGCCACCGGAGGATGCGCCGCTGGAGTAGTCGGGGTGCCACGGGTTACGGGTCGGCTCGGCGGACATGAACTCGGTGCTCGCGTTGAAGCCGAACTCGGGCAGCCTGCTCTTGCCCAGGACGGCGAGGCCGGTGCTCAACAACTGCGCGGCGAACGGCCCGGTCCTGGGCGCGGCCTTGGGCACGAACGCGGCCGAGCCGTGGCCGGTGGGCAGACCGCGCACGTCGGTGTTGTCCTTGACGTAGGTCGGCACGCCGGCGAACGGGCCTTCCGTCGAGGGCTGAATCACCTCGTCGGCCGTGAACTGGACCGCGCGCAGGGTCGGGTCGACCTGTTGGGCCCGGGCCACGGCGGCCTTCGCGGCCTCCGCCGCGCTGATCTCGCCCGAGCGGATCAGCCCGGCGAGCGCAGTCGCGTCGTGGTCGGCCAGCACGTCGTCGGTGTACGCGTGTACGGCGTGCACGGGTGAGGTCATCGGCTCAGCCGGCGGCACGCTTGCGCGGGTCGGACGGGAAGACCCCGGCCAGGATGCACCGGTCCGACCAGGCGGACACCTTCTCCAGAACCGGTGCCAACTGGTGGCCGAGCGCCCTGATCAGGGTGCGCTGGCTGGCGTCGGTGCGGTCCTCGACCCTGGTGCGGAATGCCCGGCCGATCTCGGTGAGCTCCCAGTTCGCGACCAGGCCGGACACCGTCAGGGTGGCCACGGCCTGCTCGTGCGCCTCCCGCGACCAGCCCCGGGTGTTGCTGTACTCGCCGAGCCCGTAACCCAGCCAGAGCTCGGTCACGATGTTCATCTCGCAGCCGCTGAGCCCGGCCGCCACACAGGTCGCCACGTGGCCGTCGCCGCGGTGCTCGCGCACCAGGTCGGCCGCCCGCCACAGCCGGGCGTACGGGTCGGCCAGGGTGGGCGCCGAGCGCAGCGCGGAGAACAGTGGGCGCCCGGCGCCGTCGGCGACCGCAACGGCGGCCTCCAGTGTCTCGGCGACCTCCAGTACCTCGTCCTCGGTCGTCACGTCGCCGAGCACCTTGCGCAGGCTCACCGCAACGCCCTCGTCCCGCAGCGCGATCAGCTCGGTGCGGGGGAGCTTGCCGAGACCGTCGCTCCACAACTGGTCGATCAGCTCCGGCGGGAACACCGCGAACGCGGCGGCCACCACGGAGGAGGGCACGTCGCCGAGCGCGGCGCCCCGCCCGCAGGCGTAGCTGGACAGGAAGTCCAGCCCGTGCGCGGCGAGCGCGTCGTAGACCTCCTGGGCCCACACCGCGTGCATGGCGAGCGGCTCCAGGGCATCCCGCAGCTGGCGGGCCGGTCCACCCTTCGCGACGGCCGGGGGTGCGGTGGTGCCCTCGGGCGCGCGGGTGAAGAACGTGGCGACCGCGGCCTCGTAGTCCATGCAAGGAATTTAGTGTCCGCCTGATCGCTCGTTCGAGCCGCACCCTCTCCGACGGCGGCGGTTCGTCCCTTGACGGGCCGGGCAGCTTCCGGCGAAGGTGGTCGGACACACTGTCCAGACGTCATGGTCGACAGGCCGACCGAACGGCCGCCCGGCCTTGCCGCGACCAGGTGGGAGAGCGTTATGACCCAGATCATCGCCCGGGTGCGGCGATGACCGCCGGCGGGCCGCGCGAGCTGGTCGAGCGGGTGTACCGCGCGCTGGCCGCCGGCGACCGGGCCGAGCTCGAGGCCGTCCTGCACCCCGAGTTCGACGGCTACTTCAGCCCCGGCATGCCGGCCCCCATCGGCGGCCACCATGCCGGCGCCGGCGCCTCGATCGACAAGGGCTGGTGGGCCATCGGGGCGGCGTTCGCGGTCCGGGCACAGCCGGAGCGCTGGCTGGCCTGCGGGCCGACCGAGCTGCTCGTGCTGGGCACGTACCAGGGGCGCGCTCGACGGGCCGGCGGCGAGCTGCGGGCACCCTTCGCGCACCTCTGGACCGGCGACGGCGACCGGCTGCGCACGCTGCACCAGTACACCGACACCGCCGCGTGGCAGGCCGCGCTCGAGGAGGCAGCGAGATGACCGAACCCGTGGTGGCGACCGGACCGGCCGACGGCACCCCGCCCACCGGGGGCCGGGTCGAGTGGGACGACCGGGTCACCCTGGAGATCACCGACGGCCTCGCCCACCTGCGGCTGGCCCGCCCCGAGGGGCGCAACGGGATCGACATGGCCATGGTCCGGGCGCTTACCGCCCGCTTCGACACGGTGGCCTCGGACCCGGGGGTCCGGGCGCTGCTGATCGGCGCCGACGGCCCGGCGTTCACCGTGGGTGGGGACCTGCGCCACCTCGGCGGCCAGGCCGAACGACTGCCCGCCGAGCTGGACGAGATGATCTCGCTCTACCACCGGACCCTGGGCCGGTTGGCCGCGCTGCCGATCCCGGTGCTGGTGGCGGCGCACGGCGCGGTGGCCGGCGGCGGGCTGGGCCTGCTCTGGTGCGCCGACGTGGTGATCGCCGCCGACGACCTGCGGATCGCCACCGGCTTCGTGCACCTCGGACTGTCCGGCGACGGCGGCAGCTCGTGGCACCTGCCCCGGCTGGTCGGGCTGCGCCGCGCGCAGGAGCTGATCATGGGTGGCCGGGTGCTCGGCGCCGAGGAGGCACTGGACTGGGGCCTGGTGACCCGGGTCGTGCCGGCGGCCGAGCTGGCCGGAGAGGCGCTGGCCCAGGCCCGGGCGCTGGCCGCCGGGCCGACCTACTCGCTGGGCCGGATGAAGCGGCTGCTGTCGGAGAGCTGGGCGCACAGCTACCCCGAGCA
>DASYLM010000520.1:0-6894 GCA_036009565.1 Pseudonocardia sp.
CCGGCTACGCGCTGGGCATCGCCCACCTGCTCACCCACGGCTTCTTCAAGGCCGGGCTGTTCCTCGGCGCCGGTTCGGTGATGCACGCCATGAACGACGACGTGGACATGCGTCACTTCGGCGGGCTCGCCAGGCACCTGCCGATCACCTTCGTCACCTTCGGGCTCGGCTACCTGGCGCTGATCGGGTTCCCGTTCCTGTCCGGTTACTACTCGAAGGACGCCATCATCGAGGCAGCGGCCGCGCAACCCGGGTGGCGCGGTCTGGTAATGGGTGGGCTGGCCATGCTGGCGGCCGGGCTCACCGCCTTCTACATGACCCGGCTGGTCTTCATGACCTTCTTCGGCGAGAAGCGCTGGCAGAAGCTGAAGGCGCCGGACGGCCACGACTACCACCCGCACGAGTCACCGGCCTCGATGACCATTCCGATGATCATCCTGGCGTTCGGTTCGGTGTTCGCCGGGTACCTGCTGACCCAGTCGCACACCCTGGCCACCTGGCTCGCCCCGACGCTCGGCGAGCTGGAGGAGCAGCACGGCGGCGCACTGCCGGCGAGTGCCGTGGCGGTCGGCACCCTGGTGCTGTCCGGGCTCGGCGTCCTGATCGCCTACCTGCTGGTGGGCCGGCGGCCGACCCCGGTGCAGCGCCCGGAGCCGGTGGCCTGGCCGGTCCGGGCGGCGCGACGGGATCTCTACGCGAACGCCATCAACGAAGCGCTCATTGCCCGGCCGGGCACCTGGCTGGCCAGGGCGCTCGTCTTCGTGGACAACAAGGGCGTCGACGGCATCGTCAACGGAATGGCCGCGCTGCTCGGCGGCACCTCGGGTCGGCTGCGCCGGATGCAGACCGGTTTCGTCCGCTCGTACGCGCTGAGCATGCTCGGCGGCGGCGTGTTGCTCATAGCGGCGCTGCTCGCCGTCCGGTTCGGGACTCAGTGAGGTCGGCGTGAACAACAACTCACACAGCGTGCTCCTGCTCATCCTGCTACTGCTGCCGCTGGTCGGTTCGGTGGCCGTCGCCGCGCTGCGCGACAACGCGAAGGCGGCCAAGTCGCTCGCCCTCGGTGTCGCCGTGGTCGAGCTGGTCCTCACCCTGGTGACCTGGCTGTCCTACTCGGTTGCCGGTGCCGCCAGCCAGCGGTTCCAGCTGGTCTTCGACATGACCTGGATCCCCAGCTTCGGCACCCGGATCACCCTCGGCGTGGACGGCATCGCGCTGGTCATGCTGGCCCTGATCGCGGTGCTGGTACCGATCGTGATGGCTTCCTCGTGGGCGGACAAGCTGCCCGAGGGGCGCACCGCCGCCGGCTTCTACGGCCTCCTGCTGGCCACCCAGGCCACCCTGGTCGGGGTCTTCGCGGCGACTGACGTCTTCCTGTTCTACGTGTTCTTCGAGGCCATGCTGATCCCGATGTACTTCCTGGTCGGGCGCTTCGGCGGCCCGAAGCGGCAGTACGCGGCGGTGAAGTTCTTCCTGTACTCGCTGCTCGGTGGGCTGATCATGCTGGCCTCGGTGATCGGGCTCTACGTGGTGAGCTCGGACCGGCTGCCCGGCGGCGCCTCGTTCAGCTGGACGGCGCTGCAGTCCATCGCCGCCTCGGTGCCCGAGTCGGTGCAGATCTGGCTGTTCCTCGGCTTCTTCGTCGCGTTCGCCATCAAGGCGCCGCTGGTGCCGTTCCACACCTGGCTGCCCGACGCCGGTGCCGAGGCCCCGATCGGGGCGGGCGTGCTGCTGGTCGGCGTGCTGGACAAGGTCGCCACCTTCGGGTTCCTGCGCTACTGCCTGCCGCTGTTCCCGGCGGCGTCCAGGACCCTGGCCCCGCTGGTGCTGGTGCTCTCGGTGGTCGGGATCATCTACGCCGCGCTGCTCGCCGTCGGCCAGAACGACATGAAGCGGTTCGTCTCGTACACCTCGATCGCACACTTCGGCTACATCTCGCTGGGCATCTTCGCCTTCTCCACCCAGGCGTTCGCCGGGTCGGTGCTGTACATGGTCAACCACGGCATCACCACCGGGTTGCTGTTCATCGTGGTCGGCATGCTGATCGCCCGGGGCAACTCGCGGCTGGTCAGCGACTACGGCGGGGTCGCCAAGCTGGCGCCGGGGCTGGCCGGGGTGTTCCTGCTAGCCGGCCTCGCCTCACTGGCCCTGCCCGGCACCAACTCGTTCGTCAGCGAGTTCCTGGTGCTGATCGGCTCGTTCCCGAGGGAACCGGTCTACACGATCATCGCCACGGTCGGCATCATCTTCGCCGCGCTGTACGTGCTGTGGGTCTACCAGCGGGTGTTCCAGGGCCCGGTGCGCGGTGACGCGGTACTGGCGTCGATGACCGGCCCGGGCTCGGTGGCTGACCCGGACACCGCGGTCGGCGCGCTGAAGAGCACCTTCGCCGACCTCACCAAACGCGAGATCGGGGTGCTCACCCCGCTCGTCGCGCTCGTGCTGCTGCTCGGCATCTTCCCCGGCCCGGTGCTGGACGTGATCAACCCGTCGGTGACGGCGACCATGCACGAGGTCGGCCTGCCCGACCCAGTTGGAGGGGTGGCCCGGTGACGGTCCCGGCAATCATGCTCGACCCAGCCGCGGTGCTGGCACAGGGCCAGATCGTGGCGCCGTCGGTGGCCTACTTCGCGCTGTCCCCGGTGCTGGTCATCCTCGGCGCGGCCTGCGTCGGCGTGCTGGTGGAGGCATTCCTGCCCCGGCACCAGCGGTGGGCCGCGCAGGTCTCGCTGACGCTGCTGGCGCTGGTGGTGGCCGGCATCCTGCTCGGCGCCTACGCCAGCTCCGGCGCGGCGCCGATCAAGACGGTGAGCGACGCGATCGCGGTGGACCGCCCGACGCTGTTCATGTGGGGCACCCTGCTGGCGCTCGGACTGGGTGGCGTGCTGCTCATCTCGGACCGTTCGGTGGAGCCCGGCGGCGCGTTCGTCACCGACTCGCCGATCCCGGCCGGCACCCCGCAGGACCGGATCACCGCGAGCCGCACCGGGATGCAGACCGAGGTGCTGCCGCTGACGCTGTTCGCGCTCGGCGGCATGATGACCTTCTGCGCGTCGAACGACCTGCTCACCATGTTCGTCGCGCTCGAGGTGCTGAGCCTCCCGCTGTACCTGCTCAGCGGGATGGCCCGGCGCCGGCGGCTGCTGTCCCAGGAGGCGGCGGTCAAGTACTTCCTCCTCGGTGCGTTCGCCTCGGCGTTCTTCCTCTACGGGTTGGCCCTGCTGTACGGCTACGCCGGCTCGGTGAAGCTGTCCGACATCGCGGCCGCCTCGGCCGCCTCGCAGCGCTCCGACACGCTGCTGTTCGGCGGGCTGGCACTGCTGATCATCGGCCTGCTGTTCAAAGCCTCCGTCGGCCCGTTCCACACCTGGACGCCGGACGTCTACCAGGGTGCTCCGACGCCGGTCACGGCGTTCATGTCAGCGGCCACCAAGGTCGCGGCGTTCGGCGCCATCCTGCGGGTGCTCTCGGTCGCCTTCGCGGACACCCGGTGGGAGTGGCGCGGGGTGCTGTGGGCGGTGGCCATCGTCTCGATGGTGATCGGCGCTGTGATCGGTCTCACCCAGACCGACGTCAAGCGGATGATCGCCTACTCCTCGGTGGCACACGCCGGGTTCCTCCTGGTCGGTGCGATCTCGATCACCGCGCAGGGCCTGTCCGGCACGATGTTCTACCTGCTCACCTACGGCTTCACCACGCTGGCCGCGTTCGGCGTGGTCAGCCTGGTGCGCGACGGCAACGGCGAGGCCACCCACCTGTCCCAGTGGGCCGGGCTGGCCAAACGGTCACCGATCACCGCCGGGGTGATGGCGTTCCTGCTGCTCGCCCTCGCCGGCATCCCGCTGACCAGCGGATTCACCGGAAAGTTCGCGGTTTTCTCGGCCGCGATCGCGGACGGTATGGCGCCGCTGGTGGTGATCGCGCTGATCGCCAGCGCGGTGGCCGCGTTCTTCTACCTGCGGGTGATCGTGCTGATGTACTTCAGTGAACCGGCCGCCGACGGCCCCACCGTGACGGTGCCGGGGGCGTTCACCACGGCCGCCATCACCCTGGGCGTACTGATCACTCTGCTGCTCGGGGTAGCCCCTTCGTTGGCCTTGTCGTGGGCCAGTGGCGGCCCCTTCGTAAGCTGACGGGCGTGCACGGGTCGAGCGGAGCGAATCGAGTGGCCGGGGTCGAGTTCCTCGACCCGAACCTGGCCGAGGTGGTCGACAGCGGACTGGTCCGCGTCGAGGAGCTGCTACGCCGGGAGGTGAGCGGCCAGTACGACTTCGTCACGGAGACGGCGTTGCACCTGATGGAGGCCGGGGGGAAGCGGTTCCGGCCGCTGTTCACCCTGCTCGCCGGCCAGATCGGGCCCAGGCCTGACTCACCGGACGTGGTGATCGCGGCCGCTGTGGTGGAGCTGATCCACCTGGCGACGCTGTACCACGACGACGTGATGGACTCGGCCACCATGCGGCGCGGCGCCCCGAGCGCGAACGCCCGCTGGGACAACTCGGTCGCCATCCTGACCGGCGACTACCTGTTCGCGCACGCCTCGCGGCTGGTGGCCGACCTCGGCCCGGAGGCGGTGCGGATCATCGCGGACACCTTCGCCGAGCTGGTCACCGGTCAGATGCGGGAGACCAGGGGGCCGCGTGCCGGCGAGGACCCGGTCGAGCACTACCTCACCGTCGTGGCCGAGAAGACCGGTTCGCTGATCGCCACCGCCGCCCGGTACGGGGCCATGTTCGCCGGCTGCCCACCGGAGCAGGTCGCCGCGCTGCGCCGGTTCGGCGAGATCATCGGGACCTCGTTCCAGGTGTCCGACGACGTGATCGACATTGCCTCGCCGCCGGAGGACTCGGGCAAGACCCCGGGCACCGATCTGCGGGAGGGCGTGGCCACCCTGCCGATGCTCTATGCGGCCCAGCAGAGCGGCCCCAGCGCGGAGCGGCTGCGTGAGCTGCTCGCCGCCCCGATCACCGACGACGACCTGGTGGCCGAGGCGCTGGAGCTGCTGCGGGCCAGCGACGGGCTGGAGCGGTCCCGCGACCTGCTGCGGAAGCAGGCCGCCCAGGCCCGCGACGAGCTGTCCGTGCTGCCCGACTGCTCGGCCAGGGACGCGCTGGCCTCGCTCACCGTGTTCGTGGTGGACCGGACCGGCTGAGCGGTTCGCGTTCGACCGCCGCGCTGCCGCCCCGGTTGCGCCACAGGTCCACCGTGAAGATCGCCAGCGCGACCCACACCAGGGCGAAGCAGGCGAGCTCACCGGCCGGCATCGGCTCGCCGTTGACCAGCACGCCCCAGAGGAACTGCAGGCTCGGCGTCAGGTACATCAGGGTGCCGACGGTGGCCAGCGGGATGCGGCGCGCCGCCGCGCCGAACAGCAACAACGGGATCGCGGTGACCGGACCGCCGGCGATCAGCAGCGCGGTGTGCAGTGCGCCGTGCCCGAACGAGGCATGGCCGGTGCTGCCCAGCCAGATCAGGTAGCCGGTGGCGATCGGGCCGAGCACCAGTGCCTCGGCGGTGAGGCTGGCCGTCGCCGGCAGCGGGATCGTTTTCTTGAGCAGCCCGTAGATGCCGAACGAGGTGGCCAGCGCGAGCGCCAGCCACGGCGGCCGCCCGTTCTGCACGCTCAGCACGACCACCGCCACCGAGGCGATGCCGAGCGCGACCCACTGCCAGGTGCGCAGCCGCTCGTGCAGCACCAGCACTCCGAGCAGCACGCTCAGCAGCGGGCTCATGAAGTAGCCGAGCGAGATCTCCACGACGTGGTGGATGCCGACGCCGTAGATGAACAGGCCCCAGTTCACCGCGATCGCCACCGCCGCCGCGCCGGCCATCATCCAGCCCCGGGCGGACAGCGCGCGCAGCAGCCGCCAACCCCGCAGGACGGTCAGCACGACCGTCATCAGGACCATCGTCCAGGCGATCCGCTGGGCCAGGATCTCCACCGCGCTGGCCGGCTCGAGCAGGCCCCAGAACGCCGGGAACAGGCCCCACACGGCGTAGGCGGCCACACCGAGGGCGACGCCCCGGCCGTCCACCCCGGTGGCGAGCGGCCCGGTGGGGTTCGGCGCGGCGGAGTTCGGCGCGGCGGGGTTCGGCGCGGTGGGGTTCGGCCCGGTGGGGTTCGGCCCGGTGGGGTTCGGCCCGGCGCCGCCGCGGCCATCCGGGCTGGTCAACCCGTTCGAACTGAGCCCGCGCATGATGCCCGGCTCGACTGGATAAGGCCCCGATGCATCCGGCACAGCTCCATCCGAACACAACGGTGGCCGTCCTGTCGCGCGGGTTGTGGGGGATTTCTCCTGGTCGGCGGTGCTTTTCGGCGAGATTGCTCCGGACTGTCCCCAAACGGGTCGGTGCGGTTGGCCGCACAGTCGTGGCCTGATGACGATCTTTCTGTGATTATCGTGCGTAGATCGTGCCGATCGGCACCGTTGACGTGGGGCGGACGTCGGGCGCCGCGTAACGGGTGCGGAGGAGGACAGGGCGATGGCAGCGGTCTTGGCGGGTGGCGCGGTCCTGCCGGCGGTGGTCGTGGTGGTCGTGGTGGTCGTGGCGGTGGTGACCTGGCTGCTGGTGCGCGGCACCTCGACCCGCCGGGATCAGATCGCCGCGCCGGCCTCACCGCCCACCCGACCCGCCGATGCCGGCCGCCCCTCGGTCGGCCCGCCGTCCGTGGCTGGGGTGGGAGAGCCGCCGGCTGGCCCGGCCCCGTCGGCCGGCCCGGCCCCGTCGGGGGACCCGGGGTCACCCGCTGAACCGGGATCACCGGTTGGACCGGCGCACTCCGCTGAGTCGGCGCCGACGTCGGAACCGGACGCCGGGCCGCCGTCGGAGCGGGCACTGACATCGGTCCCGCTGCCCGCCGGAGCCGCTCCGGTCCCGCCGGCCGGTGCGGGA
>DASYLM010000521.1:0-9928 GCA_036009565.1 Pseudonocardia sp.
CGACACCGGCGACACCAGCGACGCCAGCGATACCGGCGACACCGGCGACACCGGCGACACCGGCGACACCGGCGACGTCGGCGACACCGGCGACACCGGCGACGCGGGCACGCCGGGGCTGCTGGTGCTGCGCAGCCTGACCAAGACCTGGGCGCTGCCCGGGCTGCGCGCCGGTTACGCACTCGGCGAGCCGGGCCTGCTGGCCCGGTTGGGCGCCGGTCGGCCGCCGTGGCCGGTCGGAGCACTGGCGCTGGAGGCGGTGCGGGCCTGCTGCCAGCCGGCCGCGGTCGCGGAGGCCGAGCGCGCCGCCGAGGGACTCGTCGCGGACCGGCGTTGGCTCCTCGACGCGCTGGGGGAGGTGCCCGGTGTGCACGTGCAGCAGCCGGCGGCCGGGCCGTTCCTGCTGCTGCGGGTGCCGCACGGGCCCGAGGTGCGGGCCAGACTGCGCGCCGCCGGCATCGCGGTGCGCCGGTGCGACACGTTCCCCGGCCTGACCGCTGATCATCTGCGGGTCGCCGTCCGACCGCCCGCCGTGGCCGGCGCACTGGTGGCGGCTCTGGCCGCGGCGGTGTCGGCGGTGCTCCCGGGTGCACGGCCCGGGGCGGACTACGGTGCCGGCGTGGGTCAGGGAGCAAGATCGTGAGCGGCGCGCGGCTCGCGCGGCTAGGGGACGTGGTGGACGCGCTGCAGGCTGCGTACCCGCCGGCGCTCGCCGAGTCGTGGGACGCCGTCGGGCTGGTCTGTGGTGACCCGGACGAACCCGTGACCAGGGTGCTCGTCGCCGTCGACCCGGTGCCGGAAACCGTCCAGGAGGCCCTCGACGTCGGCGCCCAGCTACTGGTCACGCACCATCCGCTGCTGCTGCGCGGGGTGCACGGGGTACCGGCCGACCACCCGAAGGGCCAGCTGGTGCACCGGCTGATCCGGGCCGGCGTCGGACTGTTCACCGCGCACACCAATGCGGACTCCGCCGACCCCGGGGTGTCCGATGCACTGGCCGGCGCGTTGGGTGTCACGGTCACCGGCCCGCTCGAGCCGCGCGCCGGGGAACCACTGGACAAGATCGTCACCTTCGTCCCGGTCGGCGGCCCGGCGGCCCGGGTGCTGGACGCGCTCGCCGAGGCCGGCGCCGGGCAGATCGGCGACTACAGCCACTGCGCGTGGAGCACCGAGGGAACCGGCCAGTTCCTGCCGCACGACGGCGCGCGGCCGGCGATCGGGCAGGTCGGCGAGCTGGAACGGGTCGCGGAGACCCGGCTCGAACTGGTGCTGCCCCGGGCCCGCCGGCGCGGTGTGCTCGAGGCGCTGCGTGCCGCGCACCCGTACGAGGAGCCGGCGTTCGACCTGTTCGAGCTGGCCGAGATACCGGGTCGGCGTGGACTCGGCAGGATCGGGGAGCTGGCCGAACCGGAGACCCTCGCCGCGTTCACCGAGCGTGCCGCCGCCGCCCTGCCGGCCACCGCATGGGGGGTGCGCGCCGCCGGTGACCCCGGGCGGGCGGTTCAGCGGGTCGCCGTGTGCGGTGGCGCCGGTGACTCCGCGCTGGGCGCCGCCACCGCCGCCGGTGTGGACGTCTACCTCACCGCCGACCTGCGCCACCACCCGGCCGCTGAGCACCTGCTCGCCGGCACTCTGCCCGGACGGCCCACCCCGGCACTGGTGGACGTGGCGCACTGGGCATCCGAACACCCGTGGTGCGAGCAGGCCGCGGCGGTGATCCGGTCCGCGCTGCGGGGTACGGTCGACGCTCACGTCTCGTGGCAGCGCACCGACCCGTGGACCTTGGGCGCCCGCTCGCCGGAAAGTCCGCCAGAAAGGACCGAGCAGTGAACGCCGAACCCGCGGTACAGCAGCGGTTGCTCCAGCTGGCCGAGGTGGACGCCGAGCTGAACCGGATCGACCACCGCCGCCGTTCGATGCCGGAGCTGGCCGAGATCGCCGAGGCGGAGACTTCCGTCCGGCAGCGCAAGGACGCCGTGGTGGCCGCCGAGACCTCCGGCGGTGACCTGGACCGCGACATCCAGCGCCTGGAACGCGACGTCGACGGCGTGCGCAGCAGGGCGGACCGGGACAAGAAGATGCTGGCCAGCGCCGGAGTGTCCGCCAAACAGGCCAGCGACCTGCAGCACGAGCTGGAGACGCTGGCGCGGCGGCAGGGCAACCTCGAGGACGAGCTGCTCGAGGTCATGGAGCAGCGCGAGGCGATCCAGACCAACCTCGACGCGGCACGGGTCGAGCTGACCACCGCCGAGCAGACCCTGGCCGACGCCTCCGCCCGCCGCGACTCCTCGGCCGGCGACCTGGACACCACCGAGGCCGGCCGCCGCCGGGACCGCGAGCCGATCGTCGCCTCGCTGCCCGCCGACCTGCTGGCGCTGTACGAGTCCGGCCGCAAACGCCACGGGATCGGGGCGGCGTTGCTGCGCGCCCGGCGGTGCGGCGCCTGCCGGCTGGAACTGGACACCCAGGAGATGAGCCACATCAGGTCGGCGCCGCCGAACGAGGTGCTACGGCACGAGGAGTGCGGAGTGATCATGGTACGAACCTCGGAGTCGGGCCTGTGAAGCTGCTGGTCGAGGCGGACGGCGGCTCCCGAGGCAACCCCGGCCCGGCCGGTTACGGCGCCGTGGTGTGTGCCGCGGCGACCGGCGAGGTGCTGGTGGAGTGCTCCGAGGGGATCGGCGTGGCCACCAACAACGTGGCCGAGTACGGCGGTCTGATCGCCGGGCTGCGCGCCGCGCTGGAGCTGGGCGGTCCCGGCACCGACGTCGACGTGCGGATGGACTCCAAGCTGGTGGTGGAGCAGATGTCCGGCCGGTGGAAGATCAAGCACCCGGCCATGCAACCGCTCGCGAGGGAGGCCGCCGAGTTGGTCCGCCAGCTCGGCACCGTCCGGTTCACCTGGATCCCGCGCGCCGAGAACAAGCGCGCCGACCGGCTGGCCAACCTGGCGATGGACGCCCAGGCCGCCAGGTGACCGAAGACACCGCCCCCGCGAGTCGGGGATTACGTCAGGGTGAGTCGGGGATTTCGTCAGCTCCCGCCTCCACCAGCTGGACCGGGCAGAAGGGCCAGCCGACGAGGCTGTTGCTGCTGCGGCACGGCCAGACCGCGCTGTCGGTGGACCGCCGCTACTCCGGGCGGTCCAACCCTGAGCTCACCGAGCTGGGGCTGGCCCAGGCGGCCGGCGTGGCGACCGGGATCAAGTCGGTCGAGGGAGTCGACCGGGTCGGCGCGGCGCTGACCTCGCCGCTGCGGCGGGCCCGCCAGACGGCCGAGCCGGTGGCCGCCGCGTTGGGCGTGCCCCTGACCGCCCACGACGGGCTGCTGGAGACCGACTTCGGCGACTGGGACGGCCTGACGTTCGCGCAGGCCCGCGACCGGGATCCCGAGCTGCACCGGAGCTGGCTCGGCGACGAGACCGTGCCACCACCCGGCGGGGAGAGTTTCGCCGACGTGGGCCAACGGATCGGACGGCTGCGCGACGAGCTGGTCGCCGTGTACCCGGGCCAGACGTTGTTGCTGGTCAGCCACGTCACGCCGATCAAAATGCTGCTGCGGATGGCGTTGGGCGCCGGCTCGTCCGTGCTGTACCGGCTGCACCTGGATCTGGCGTCGCTGTCCGTCGCCGAGTTCTACCCGGACGGCGGGGCCTCGGTGCGCCTGGTGAACGGCCGCTTCCCGGTCAACGGCCAGAGCGGCTTGAGCGGCCAGAGCAGCTTGAGCGGCTAGTAGGCCTTGACGAACAGGTAGATGCCCACCGCCAGGCCGAGCAGCACCACCGACCAGCGCAGCACCGCCTCCGGGAGGACCCTGGCCAGCCGTGCGCCGAGGTAGCCGCCGACCAGGGTGGTGGGCGCCAGCAGCAGCACCGCGGACCAGTCCACCGGCGCGCCCAGCCCGAAGATCACCACTGTGACCGTGGCGACGACCAGCGAGAGCACCGCCTTCACCGCGTTCAGCCGGACCAGGGTGTCGTGCGCGGTGAGCGAGAGCACCGAGACCAGGATGACGCCGAGCGCGCCGCCGAAGTAACCGCCGTAGACCGACGCGAAGAACACCGCCGGCAGCAGCCACCCGAGGCGGTCCGGGGCATCCGCCTCCGGTGTGCCGATCCAGCGCCGCAGCCACGGCGACGCGGCCAGGGTCAGGCTGGCCAGGATCACCAGGATCGGGACCACGGCGTTGAACACCGAACCCGGCAGAACCAGCAGCATCGCGCAGCCAAGGCCGGCGCCGAACACCGCGACGCCGATCGTGCTGATCACCCGCGCCCGCTGCCCCTTCAACTCGCGCTGGGCGCCGAAGACGGTGCCGACGTAGCCGGGCCACTGCGCGACCGAGTTCGTCACGTTCGCGGGCAGTGGCGGCAGGCCGATGGCGAGCAACGCCGGGAACAGCAGCAGCGAGCCGCCGCCGGCGACCGCGTTCACTGCTCCGGCGATCAGCCCCGCGGCGAGCAGGAAGATCAACTGACCGGTGGGGGGGAGCGTCACGAGGAGCGACGCTATAACGAGCACTCCGGGGGTGGCGCGGCGGTGGTGACTTCGAGCGACCCGGTCAGCCCCCCGGCGCGGCCACCGCCGGCGAGCTCACCGGCGCCGGCGGGTAGGTGCCGAGGCACCAGACGTTGCCCTCCGGGTCCCGGATGGCGAACTCACGGGAGCCGTAGTCCTGGTCGACGAGTCCCATGACGATCTCCGCGCCCGCCGCCACCGCCCGGTCGTGCAGCGCGTCCGGGTTCTCGACCACCAGGTAGAGGCAGGTCCGCCCGGTGTCGAACGGGCTGGGGCCGTCAGCCCGGGAGCTGAGCATGATGACGCCGTTGCCCCAGCTGAGCTGCGCGTGCGCCACCCGGTCGTCCGGCCCGAAGTGCACCTCGCCGGCGACCAGGCCGAGCGTGTCGGTGAGGAAGCGGATCGCCGCCGGCGCGTCGTCGTAGCGCAGCGTGGGAACTACTGTCGGGGCGTTCTGGTTGAGTGCCATGTGAGCAGGCTAGGTGCGGAGGGAGGTGCGCTCTTGGACGAATGTGACCTCGCGCCGCCCCCGACCTCACTCGGCGTTGTCGACCTCGGTTTGCTCGGCCGCCGTTTGCTCGGCCGCCGCTGGCTGGGTCGCCGTTTGCTCGGCCACCGCTGGCTCGGCCGGGCCGATGCTGACCGTGCCGTCCGCGTTGATCACCCAGCCGGGGTTGTGCGCGACCTCCCAGCGGAAGCCGGCCGGGTCGGCGAAGAAGCCGTGCACGAAGCCGACCTCGCCGCGCTGTGCCGCCTTGAGCACGGTGCCACCCGCCTGCTCGGCCCTGGCGAGAACCTCGCCGACCTCGGCGTCGCTGCCCACGTTGTGCGCCAGCGTCATCGGCACCGGCCCGGTCGCCGGCCGCGCCGGGGCCCTCGGATCGATGTCGCGCTCCATCTCGTCGGCGTGCCACAGCCCGAGTACCAGGCCGTGCCCGATCAGCAGGAAGACGATGTCGCCGGGCACCTCGAAGATCGGGTTCCAGCCCAGCCCGTCGACGTAGAAGCGGCGGGCCGCGGCCAGGTCGGGCAGGCCCAGGGTGATGATGTCCACGCGCGGTTGCATGCCGCCCAGGATGGCGGGCTCCGGCGGTCGGTGTCGTGAACGAAACGGACACGCCCTTGTCGAACTACCGGGAGAATCTGGCCCCGCCCGGTTGGCGGCACGTGGTGCACTGCACCTGGGAGCAGCGGATCGCCGCCGGCGCCGGGCACCGGCAGCGGGTGCTGCCGGACGGCCATGCCGACCTGGTGGTCGACGACCGCGGCACGGCGGTGCTGGTCGGCCCGGCGACCGGGGTGGCGTTCCCGACGTTGGCCGCCGGCGCCACGGTGCGCGGGATCCGGCTGGTGTTCGACGGGGTGCGCCCGGTTTTCGGGGTGCCGGCGTCGGCGTTGACCGACCGGGTGGTGCCGCTGGACGGGCTGGTCAGCGGCCCTCGGATGCGCGCGCTCAGCGACGCGGTGGGCTGCGCGGACCGGGCGGCGGTGGCGGCGGTGGACCGGTGGTTCGCCGCCGCCGTGCCCGATGCCAGGGTGGGTGCCGCGGTGCGGGTGTTGTGGGGCCGTTCGGCGGTGGACGTCGCGGCGGTGGCTGACCGGGTCGGGCTGTCCGGGCGCCAGCTGCGCCGCGCGCTGCACGCCGAGGTGGGGCTGGGGCCGAAGACGTTCCAGCGGATCGGTCGGCTGCAGCGGTTCCTGGAGCTCGCCGCCGCCGGCCCGGGCCGGGGGTTGGCGGAGCTCGCCGCCGAGGCGGGCTACGCCGACCAGCCACACCTGAGCCGGGAGGCCAGGGCGCTCGCCGGGCTCACCGCCACCGAGCTGCTGGCGCACCAGCTCGGCTGAGTCGGAACCGGCTCGGGCCGAGGGGGTCAGCGCGACTCGGCCAGCAGCTGCGACGGGGTGGCATCGGCCAGCCGACGGAACTCCCTGGTCATATGGCTGTGGTCGGCGTAGCCGGCGGCCGCCGCCACGTCGCTGATCGAGCCGGCGCCCGGTGCGGTGAGCAGGGTGCGGGCCCGGGCGAAGCGCAGCACCTGGGCTGTCGCCTTGGGACCCAGACCGGCCTGGCGCTGGAACCGGGCCGCGAAATGCCGGCGGCTCCAGCCGACCTCGGCGGCGAGCGCCGCGATCGGTACCCCACCGTGCGAGCCGACCAGCCGGCGCCATGCCCAGCGCACTTCCGGGTCTGCTCGCGGGCCGACCTCGGCGCACCGCCCGAGGGTGCGCTCCAGCAGCTCGAACCGCTCCGGCCAGCTCGTCAGCTCGGCCAGCCGTTCGCCGAGGTCACGCCAGCCCGGGTGGGCCAGTGCGTCGAGCGGGACCACCTCGTCGCACAGCTCGGACATCGGCAGCCCGAGCAGTTGGTAGGCGCCGAGCGGGTTGAGGTCGACCTGGATGCAGCGCAGCGTGCCGCCGTGCGTGGTGTCGACCGGGATCTCGTGCAGGCCGGCGACGAAGGAGGTGAACTCGCCGGAGCAGGTGGCCGAGCTGATCCGGACCGGGTCACCGAGGCTCAGGATGAGCGGCACGCCGGCGAACGGCAGCTCCCGGCGGTGTTGCGGTGCGCCGGTGTGCTCGGCGAAACCGACGATCCGGCGGACCGGTCCGAGCAGGCTCGGGGGCGGCCGGTGCGCCACCATCCGCACGGTCGATTCCGGCAGCACGGTCTCCGGCACCGGCCCAGTGTGGCAGCCGGGGCCGACAGTCCTCGAGCTGATTCCCGGGGCGGGCTAGCGGTGGTGCGGGGGTGGGTGCTCCGGGGGCGGCGGGATCGAGCGGAGTCCCGGGATCCCGTCCGGCCAGATCAGCAGCACCGGGCAGGGCGCGTGGTCGACCACGAACCGGGTGTGCGGGCCGAGGCTGTGCGGCCCGAGCCGGGAGCGGTCCCCGTCCCGGGCGCAGACCAGCAGCGTTGCGTCCGCGCAGCCGGCGACCACCTCGCGCTCCACCCGGCCGACCCGCACCTCGTGCCGCGCCGGGCGGCCCAGGCGCTGTTCGGCGGCGGCGAGCAGCTCCTCGGACTCCCGGGTGGCCAGCTCGGCGACCATGTCACCGGGGTCCCGCTGCCGACCGCCGCGCCCGAGCAACCCGCCGAACGCGCCGTGCAGCGCCTCGCTGATCTCGGCGTCCACCACGTACAGCAGCACCACCTCCGGCGCACCCTGCTCGGCGGTCCCGAAGCCGGCGGCGACTCGCGCGGTGGTGTCCACAGTCGCCTGCCAGGTGCCCTCGGTGATCCACGCGACCACCCTCATCGGGGTCATATCAACCATCCTCGACTCACCGTCAGCCCCAGCCACAGCGCCAGTACGGCGACCACCAGGCACACCGGCACGGTCAGGGCACCCAGCCGGAGGAACTCGCGCAGCGTGGGCGCCGCCTCGCCACCGGCCAGCACCCGGCGCCAGAGCAGCGTGGCCAGCGAGCCGACGTAGGTCAGGTTGGGGCCGATGTTCACCCCGAGCAGCACGGCCAGCACCAGCCCGGGGTGCGTGCCCGGGCCCAGCGCACCCAGCAGGACCAGCGTCGCGGGCAGATTGTTCACCACGTTCGACAGCAACGCGGCCAGCGCGGCGACCAAAAGCAGTGCGAGCAGCCTCGGCCCAGTACCCGGTGCGGGGGTGGGGACCACCGCGGTGATCGCGGCGCCGAGCCCGTGGTCGGTGACGCCGGTGACCACGATCCCCAGGGCCAGCACGAACAGGCAGAACAGCGGCGACGCGGAGCGGACCAGGCGGACCGCGCCGACCTCGCGCCGGACCAGTGCCCGCACCGCGAGTACCGCCGCCCCGGCCACCGCCACCCAGACCGGCTCCACGCCGAACGCGCCGGACACCCCGAACCCGACCAGGGTCAGCCCGATCACCGTCAGCGCAAGGGTCGGAACCGGTCCCCGCCGAGGTGGCGTGGCGTCACTGCCGCCGGCCAGATCGGTGCGGAAGAACCGGCGGAACACCAGGTACTCGACCCCGATCGCGGCCAGCCAGGGCAATGCCATCAACGCGCCGAACGCGGCGAAGGAGAGGCCGGAGGCGGCGAAAGCCAGCAGGTTCGTCAGGTTGGAGACCGGCAGCAGGGTGGAGGCCGAGTTCGCCAGGTGGGTGCAGGCGTAGACCTGCGGCTTGGGGCGCAGGCGCAGCTTCACCGCGGTGCCGAAGACCACCGGGGTGAGCAGCACGACCGTTGCGTCCAGGCTGAGCACCGCGGTGGTGACCGATGCCGCGACGAAGACCAGCCCGAGCAGCCGGACCGGCCGCCCGCCACTGGCCACGGCCAGCTGGTCGCCGAGCCAGCTGAACAGTCCCTCGACGTCGGCGAGGAAGGCGAGCACCAGGATCGCGGCCAGGAAGCCGACCGTCGGTGCCAGCTCGCCGGCCTTGCGCAGTGCCTCGGCCGGGCTGACCAGACCGAGCAACACGGTGGCGGCGGCGGCCGGGACCGCGACGGTGGCCTCCGGCAGGCCCCGGGGCTGCACCATCGCGAACGCGAGCACCGCGGCCAGCAGGGCCAGCGCGGCGAGTTCGGCCGCCGCCCCGCTGATCACCGCTGCCGCACCGGATGCACCCGGGCAGGCTAGGCCACGTGCGACCGGGCCCGGTCGCCGCGTGCCCGGCGAGACGGCCCGCCGGAATCGTCGACCACCTGGCCGAGCGGGCCCGCCGAATCGGGCCGGCTCTATACTCGGCGGCGCGGACGAGGTGGCCGGGCGGCCGCGTCGACACCGGCCGGTGGCAACACCGGCGGGTGGCGCCGAGGAAAGTCCGGACTCCGTAGGGCAGGGTGGTTGTTAACGGCAACCCGAGGTGACTCGCGGGACAGTGCCACAGAAAACAGACCGCTCCGGCGCGCAAGCGTCCGGAGTAAGGGTGAAACGGCGGTGTAAGAGACCACCAGCACCCCGGGCGACCGGGGTGGCTAGGTAAACCCCACCCGGAGCAAGGTCAGACAGCAGGTGCTCGAGGGCTGCCCGCCCGATGCCTGCGGGTAGGCCGCACAGAATCCGCCGGCAACGGCGGATCGAGATGGATGGCCGCCGAACGGGACCGCCGCAAGGCGCCCGGGAACAGGATCCGGCTTACAGGCCACCTCGTCCGCCCCGCTACTCCGGACCAGTGCCGGGGGAGCGGGGCATATGCACGACGTCTGTCAGAGAAGCAACTTGCTGCCGACCGCGCCGATCGGGATCGGCTGAACATGCGGCGGGCGCCATCCGCGCCCGAGCCGAGGAGGCGTATTACAAGATCGGAGTGTTCCCCGATCACGCCTACCCGTTCGCCACGCTGCTCAACGTGATCGCATTGCATATCAGGGATGTGCCGCCGGGTATTCGTGCCGATGCCCTGGTTGTGGCGACTGGCTGCTGACGGCGTTGGACGTAGCGCGGGAGCGGATTTCGAGGGGATCCGCTG
>DASYLM010000522.1:0-7402 GCA_036009565.1 Pseudonocardia sp.
CCCGCCGCGTGGCGCGCTGGCGCGCGCGGCCGACCGGCCCGCCGTTACCGAGCTGCACACCAGGCAGGTCTTCGGCGCTTGCGACCTGCCTCCTGTGCAGCTCGGTAACAACCGGTGGAGGCATCCCGAGCAGCAGGAAACGCGGGGCCTGGTGGTAGGCGTACACCCTCCCCCTGAGGTCCGGCGACCGTACACCGCGGCTCGAACAACGTCAGGTTTGTATCCGCAAATCGAACGTCATATGGTTACGTGGACGGCCCGAGGGGACGAGGCGCGCAGGTGGTGGTCTGCGTGCGGATGGCTCCGAAGCAGTCTCGCCCAGCCTGTGCTCACAACGAGGGAGAACAGATGACGAACGGATCCGTCGCGGTCGTGCGCAGGTATCTGGAGGCGCTGCGGCGGCTCGACCCCGAGGCGATGTTCGCCGAGCTCGACGAGGACGTGGTGCTCGAACTGCCGGTCGCACCGGAGGGGATGCCGAAGCGGGTCGAGGGCAAGAAGGCGTTCGCCGAGTTCTTCGGGCCGGTCGCCGCCGGCCTCTGGAAGGAGATCCGGTTCCCGACCCTGGACGTGCGCGCCGAGGCCGACCCCGAGCTGGTCGTCGCCGAGTACACCTCGGAGGGCACCTTCGCCAACGGCAGGCCCTACGCGAACACCTACGTCAACCTCTGCCGGGTACGCGGCGGCAAGATCGTCGAGACCAAGGAGTTCTTCGACCCGCTCGCACTGATCGCCGGTATGGCCCCCTGACCCGCCGGCGGAGCGGTCCTCAGTCGCGCAGGGACATCGCCGGCACACTCACCTCGGTCGGTCGGTACGGCGGCAGCGCGGTCACGGTGCGGATCATCACGAGCCCGTAGCCGACGGCCGCCGCGCTGAGCAGGATCCAGGTCAGGTTGTGGAAGCTGGCGCTGAACAGCTGGGTGGTCACCGCGAACCCGAGCGCCATCACGGTGAACGCGCCGAACTCGAGCGGCGAGAACCCCCGCCGGGTGCCGCGCCGCATCATGATCGGCATGCTGGACGGGCCGCAGAGCAGGATCGTCACCATGAAGCTCACCAGGTAGAGATCGTCGTCGAGCACCCGCTTGACGATGGCCCAGCCGATCACACCGGCGGCGACGGCGCCGACGCAGTACAGCGTCCACATCCGCTGCGAGAGCGCCGGCGCGAACTCCGCCCGGCCGAACCGGACGGTCTGGCCGAAGAAGACGAGCTCGAACGTGAACGTGACGCAGAGTGCGACCCAGAACAGTTTCGGGAACCAGTGGTCGTAGGTGTTGAACCACTTGCCGTAGTCGAGCAGGTAGTTGCCGTCGTGCGCCAGGAAGATCGCGGTACCCCAGAGCGCCATCGGCGCGCAGCGGTCCCGGAAACCCAGGCGGGCGGCCTCACCGAAGTAGACGAAGTTGCACAGCAGGGTGATGCCGCCGAGCAGCACGACGAGGACCGCGTGGTCCGAGACGTACCGCAGGACCTCCGTCGGCTGGTACATCAGCCGCACACCTCCACCGCGAGGACGGCGGGCGCCAGGACGGCCGGGTCGCCGGCCCGCATGCCGAAGGTGCGGGACGCGGCGAGCACCGTGTAGGAGATCGACATCAGCGGGGTCCGGCCGGCCGCCACCATCGCGAGTGCCTGGGCCGGGTCGTACATCGTCGCCTCCCGAGCGGATGGATCCGGGCGCACCGTTCGCACTCAACCAGTGAGTGCACACCCCATAGACTAGGCTCAGCGCACCGGATCACACCAGCAGTTGGAGGGGATCGCCGATGGGCAACACCACCAGCAGCCGGACCACCACCAGCGCCCGGGTCCTCGGGTGACGGCGAGCCTGAGCTTCGAACCGGGCGCCGCGCTGGTGGCCGGTGGCAGCGGCGGGATCGGGGCCGGCATCGCCCGGCTGTTCGCGTCCGCCGGCGTGCCCGTGGTCCTGACCTACCACCGCAACGAGGCGAGGGCGGCCGCCATCCGCTCGGAGATCGAGGGCGCCGGTGGACGCTGCGAGGCACAGCGGTGCGATCTCACCCGCGCCGAGGAGGTCGAGGCGCTGGTCACCGACGTGCGCGGCCGCTACGAACGGCTCGGGCAGGTGGTCTACGCGGCCGGTCCGTCGTTCGACTTCAACTTCATCGGCGCCATCCCGGAACAGGACTGGCACCGGGTGCTGGACTCGGACGTCAACGGCGCGTTCCACCTGATCCAGAGCGCGGTGCGGGCCTTCCGTGCGCAGGACGGTGGCAACCTGGTGGCGGTGACCACGTCGGCGGTCGAGCGGGTGCCCAGCGGGGACATCCTGTCCGCCGCGCCGAAGGCGGCGATCGAGATGCTGGTCCGGGGGGTTGCCAAGGAGTCCGGCCGGTTCGGCATCCGGGCCAACTGCGTGGGGCCGGGCTGGATCGATGCCGGGCTGGGCCGCGAGGCACTCCAGGGCAAGCTCGACGAGCGCCAGCGCGACAGGATCCGCAACGAGGTGATCCCGCTGCGGCGCTTCGGCACGGCCGAGGACATCGGCTGGGCGGTGCTGTTCCTGTGCTCGCGGCAGGCCGCGTTCGTGAGCGGGCAGAGTCTCGCCGTCGACGGTGGGGCCCAGGTCTAGAGCCGCCGCCAGCCCATGCTCAGCCGGCGAAGACGCGGCGGAGCTCGGTCTTGAGCACCTTGCCGGTGGGGTTGCGCGGCAGCTCGTCGACCTGCTCGACCGAGGTCGGGCACTTGAACCGGGCCAGCCGCTCCCGGCAGTACTCGATCAGCCCGGGTCCGTCCACCGGGCGCCCGGCCGCCGCGACGACGACCGCCTTGGGTGTCTCGCCCCATCTCGGGTGCGGGACCCCGATCACCGCGACCTCGGCGACGTCCGGGTGTTCCACCAGCACGCGCTCGATCTCGGCCGGGTAGATGTTCTCGCCACCACTGATGATCATGTCTTTGACCCGGTCGGTCAGGTACAGATATCCCTCCCCGTCCAGCCTGCCGGCGTCGCCGGTGCGGAACCAGCCGTCCGCCCGCAGTGCCTCGGCGGTCTGCTCAGGTCTGCCGAAGTAGCCGGACATGACCTGCTCGCCGCGCACCCAGACCTCGCCGCTGTCCCCCGCCGGCACCGGGTCGCCGGTCGCCGGGTCCACCACGATCAGCTCGACACCGGGCATCGGGCGCCCGACGGAGAGCAGCCGGTGCTCGTTGGCGGTGTCCCGGTGCGCCTCCTTGGGCAGCGCGGTGAGGATGCCGCTCGTCTCGGTCATGCCGTAGAGCCCGAGGAAGTCCGCCTTCAGGGTCGCCAGGCAGGCCCGCAGCACCGGTGCGGGAATCGGCGAGGAACCGTAGGACACGCACCGCAGTGCGGAGAAGTCCCGGTTGCCGAGGTCCGGCAGGGCGAGCAGCAACGCCAGGACCGCGGGCACCAGGAAGGTGTGCGTGACACCGGCCGTCTCCAGCTCGTCGGCGACCGCGGCCGGCACCACGTCCCGGTCGATCACCACGGCGCCACCGGCGTTCAGCGCGATCAGCGCCCAGTTCGTGCCGCCGACGTGGTAGAGCGGCATCGCCACCTGGGCCGTGCTGGTCTCGTCGACGCCGAAGTAGGCGGCGCCGTTCACGGAGTGCGCGAGCACGCCGCGGTGGGTGAGCATCGCGCCCTTCGGGCGGCCGGTGGTACCGGACGTGTAGAGCTGCAGGAAGCAGTCGTCCGGCTCGGCGGGATGCCGCCGCGCAAGCGGTTGCGCGGCGGCCAGCCAGGCCTCGTACTCGTCGTCAGGGCCGCCGACCACGATCACCCGCTCCAGGTGTCCGAGCTGGTCTCGAATGCCCGCCACGACCGGGGCGAACTCCGCCCCGACGAGCAGGACCCGGGCCTTCGCGTCGTTGAGCAGGTAGGCGATCTCCTCGGCGGCCAGCCGGAAGTTGGGCAGTGCGCTCACCGTGCCGGCCAACGCGCACGCCATGGTCGTCTCCAGGCAGGCCGGGTGGTTCTTGTCCAGGAAGGCGACCCTGTCCCCCGGTCGCAGGCCGGCGGCCACCTGGGCGCCGGCGTGGCGGCGGACCCGGTCGACCCACTGCGCCCAGGTCCACGACCGGTCCCCGAAGCGGACCACCTCACGGTCGGGCGCGCGCTCGAGCCACCGGTCGAGCAGATCGGCGATGTTGCTCCGGCCGTCCTGGTTGCTCTCGCCGTCCGGACCGTGCTGACCGTGCTGGCTCATCGAGGTCTCCACTCGGTCGGACTCGTACCCATCCCCCGCCCCAGCGACGGCGTCAGAGCTTGGCCAGCACCGGCAACTCGCCCGAGTCGACGATCTGACCGCCCAGCTCGCGGGCCAGCTGGGCGCGGGTGCCGAGCAGCGCGGCCAGCACTCGACCGCGGCGGGCGTAGCGGTGGAACGGGTGCTCCCAGGTGAAGCCGATCCCGCCGAGCACCTGCTGGCAGTGCAGGTTGGCGGTCTCGACGGCGGTCGCGCCGAGCAGCGCGGCCAACAGCGAGGTCGTCGCGGCGGGCTGCGCCCAGGCTTCCTCGGCGGCCAGCTCAGCGACGGTCAGCGCCACGTGCACCTCGGCCAGCTTGTGCTTCACCGCCTGGAACGAACCGATCGGCCGGCCGAACTGACTGCGCGAGCCGGCGTGCCCGAGCGCCAGCCGAAGCTGCTCGGCGACCACCCCGCACATCTCCTCGGCCAGCAGTCGCCGACCCAGCGCGACCGATCGGCGCCAGGCCAGCTCCGCCTCCGCGCCGACGAGCACGGGTGTCCCGGCACGGACGGTCGCGTCCACCCGGCACAGCCCCAGGGCGGGGTCCAGGCCCTCGACCGGGGTCCGGCGCAACGCGTCGGTCGCAAACTCCACCAGGAACAGGCCGTCGCCGTCCCGGACCGGGAGCACCGCGGCTCGGCCGACGTCCAGCGCGGCGGACTGGGCCAGCGCGCGGACCGTGCCGTCCGGCCCGGCGACGGCCCAGCCGCCGTCGGAGAACGCGCTGGCGGAGAACGCCGCCGGCCCGGGCAGCAACACCGGCGCCACTCCACTGATCGACCCAGCGCTGGTCGACCCGGCAGTGATCGACCCGGCCGGGCCCGCGACGCTCGCGCCCATCAGCAGGGTCAGCACGGGCGAGGTCCGGGCCAGCCGCCCCTGCTGCCCGAACAGTGCCCTGGCGGCGGCCCTGGGCTGTTCGGCCCACAGCTCGAACCAGCCCTGCTCCTCCAGCGAGGACACCAGCTCCCGGCCTTCGGCGCCGGCCAGCACCTTGGCCATGCTCTCCTGGAACAGCTTGAGGTCCTCGGCGCCCAGTGCCGATTCGGGGGCCTGATCGGGCACCGGCTCGGCAGCTCGCTCGCGCACGGTCATCAACGCTCCCTGGGCAGCGACAGGATCCGTTCGGCCAGGATGTTGCGCTGCACCTCGGCGGTCCCCCCGTAGATCGAGGACGCCCGCGAGTACGCGTGCTCGTAGCGCCATTGCCGCGCGCCCGGCTCGTCGTCGAACAGCGTGTGGTCGGGCAGCAGCTCGAAGACCGCGTCGAACACCGCCTTCTCCCCGGTGCTCAGCAGGATCTTGTCCACCGAGGACCGGGGCCCGATGACCTCTCCGGCCACGACAGCGCGGAAGGTGTCCCGCGACCGCAGCTTCAGCGCGTAGAGCGAGGCGTAGACCTCGCCGATCCGGCCCGCCGAGGACTGCTGGAGCCGGTGCTCGGCCACCAGCGCCCGCAGCCGTTGGTGCAGCCAGGTCTGGCGTTGCCAGGCCAGCACGCCACGTTCGTTCTCCAGCACCGCCATGGTCACCGCGACACCGGCCCCGACCGCCCCGACGGTCCGTGACTTCGGCACCAGCACGTCGTCGAAGAACAGCTCGGAGAACTCCTCGTCGCCGCTCATGGCGCGCAGCGGGCGCACCGTGATGCCCGGCGAGTCCATGTCCACGAACAACGCGGTCACGCCCCGGAAACCCTCGGCCTGCTCCCCGGTGCGCACCAGCAGGACGCAGCGCTGCGCGAACTGTGCCCAGCTGGTCCAGATCTTCTGCCCGTTGACCCGCCAGTGCTCGCCCTCGTCGACGGCCCGGGTACGCAGCGACCCGAGGTCACTTCCCGCCTCGGGCTCGGAGAACCCCTGGCACCACAGCTCGTCCCCGCTCAGCAACCGCGGGAACATCTCGGCCGCCAGCTCCGGCGCCGCGAACCGGGTGACCGAGGGCGCCAGCACCTCGATCATGCCGAGCGCGAACGGGAACGTGTAACCGTGCCTGGTCAGCCCCTCGGCGAGCGCACCCCGGACCACCACCGAACCACCCAGGCCGCCGATCCGCTCGGGCCAGCCGCGGCGCAGCCAGCCGGCATCGTAGAGCTGGCGCTGCAGCCGCCGCTGCACGGCGAACTGCGCGTCCAGTTCCGGGGGCAGCGAACGCAGCGGCTCGAGATCCTCGCGGTGCTCGTCGAGCCACCGACCGAACCCCCGCTGGAACTCTTCGAGCTCGGCGCGGTCGTACGCCGACATCGCCGTCACCTGAGCACCACCTGGATACCTCCGCGGTCACGATGGCCGTCCAGGCACGATATTAGAAGTAAGTACTATCTTTCAAGTGGCGCCGTCGGGCAGGCTCCCGATCGTTGCTGCCGAAGGATCGTCGCTAGCTCTACTATCGAGCACCCGAGTTCCTCCCGAGAGATCGAGGGCGTCATGAGCGCGACCGGATCGGCCGCTGGCGGACCGACCTACCAGACCCTCACGGTGCACCGCGTCAGCGAGGGCAACGGCGCCGTCGCGGAGATCCAACTGAGCCGCCCGGAGCTGCTGAACCGGTTCGACGAGGCCCTGCACCACGAGCTCATCGCCGCGATCGAGGAGGTGACCTCGGACGAAGGTGTGCTGGCCGTCGTGCTGTCCTCCACCGGGAAGTACTTCTCGGCTGGCGGCGACACCGAGATCATGCTCGCGGCGGCCAAGGACACGCAGGTCCGGATGGCACTGCTCGACAACGGCCGACGACTGTTCCGCGCGCTCGCCGATTTTCCCAAACCGCTGGTCATCGCGCTCGCCGGCGACACCTTCGGCCTCGGTGCCACCGTGGTCCTGCTCGGCGACGCGGTGGTCACCGCGCCGGACGTGAAGATCGCCGACACGCACGTGCGGATGGGCCTGGTCGCCGGCGACGGCGGCGCGGTGGCCTGGCCGGTGAACATGCCACTGGCCAGGGCGAAGCGCCATCTGCTCACCGGCGACCCGCTCACCGGCGCCGAGGCGCACCAGTTCGGCCTGGTGAGCGACCTGGTGGCGGACCGCACGGAAGTCCGCCCGGCCGCGCTCGCGCTCGCCGCCCGGCTCGCCGACCTGCCGCCGCTGGCTGTTCAGCTGACCAAGCGGGCGCTGAACAAGTACCTGTCCAGCCACACCGACGACGTCCTGGACCTGGGCTT
>DASYLM010000523.1:0-4288 GCA_036009565.1 Pseudonocardia sp.
GGAGGAGATCAGCACCGCCGAGGAGTCGCTGACCTTCTCGCTGCCCCGCGAGCTGCGTACCCGCCGCGCCCGCCACTAGCGCCCCGTGCACCCGCCGCCGGGCGGCTGGCGGCTGCACGGGGCGCTGTGGTCGGCGCTCGCACAGACCGGCGCCGTGGTCGGTGCTCGCACAGACCGCGTGCAGGCCGCACAGACGGTGCAGGCGCTGTGCGGGCTGTACTGGCTCTGTGCGGCGGATCCGGGGTGCGGCGCGACGCCGGGTGCCGGGTCAGGTCGGGCGGGTGCCTCGGGCTGGGGGGCGTTCGCCGGGACGCCGGTCGGGTGGCGGGCGTCGGTCCGCACCGGGGGGCGGCTCGGCCCGGCGGTCCTTGGCGCGGCGGTCCGGCGGTATCCGGTCGGGCGGGATCCGGTCCGGCGGCGGTCGGCGGTCGGCCGGCGGGCGACCACCCGGGGGCAACCGGTCCGGCGGCGGCCTGCGGTCACCGGGCTTGCGCTCGGCGCCGGGCTTGCGCTCGACGGCGGGCCGGTCAGCCGGCTTGCGCTCGGCGCCGGGTCGGT
This sequence comes from Pseudonocardia sp., assembly GCA_036009565.1. Classification (GTDB taxonomy): domain Bacteria; phylum Actinomycetota; class Actinomycetes; order Mycobacteriales; family Pseudonocardiaceae; genus Pseudonocardia. Next base: position 559 of record DASYLM010000523.1, read on the forward strand.
CACCGGGCTTGCGCTCCGCGCCGGGGTTGCGGTCGACGGCGGGTCGGTCAGCCGGCTTGCGGTCACCGGCGGGGCGGCCGCCGCCGGGCTTGCGGTCGCCGGCCACTCGATCGGCGCGGTCGCCAGGCGGGCGGTCAGCGGGCTTGCGATCGGTCGGCGTGCGCCCACCAGGGAGACGGTCGCCCGGTTTGCGCTCGCGGGGCTTGCGGTCGGCCGTGGTGCGGTCACCCGGCTTGCGCTCGGGCCGGCGCCGGTCGGGGCGGGCGTCCGCCGTCCGCTCACCGAGCGCCAGCTCACCGGGCCCGCGCGCGGTGGCGCCGCGTGCACCGGGCGGGCGACCGGCCGCGGACCGGAGCTCGGACGTCGCGCGTCGCTCGCCGGCCGGCCGCCGTCCATCCGGGCGCCCGGCTGCCGGCCGCACCGGCGGGCGACGAATCGCGTCGGCGCCGTTCGAGCGCTGCAGGGCGTACCGCGCCAGCCCGATGGCCACCGCGAACGCCGTGGTCACCGCCATCGTCGGGAACCCGTTGAGCAGCGGAGCACCGATGGAGAGCAGGTGGTCGGTGAGGCCCGAGCTACCGGTGCCGCCCTCGCCGGACAGCAGCACCACGGCGGGTACCGCGACCGCCAGCAGCAGCGGCGGCTGCACCATCGGCCCGAACAGCGCCCGCCGCTTGACCCAGCAGACCGCCAGCACACAGCCGGCGAAGTAGCAGCCCTTGAAGATGGTGCCCAGCCCGCTGATGCGGTTCAGGTCGATGAACACACCCAGCCCGGTGAAGCCCAGCGCGATACCGATCGCCGCGTACCCGGGCAGACCCAGCACGCTGCCGACGATGGACCGCTCGTACACGGGCCAACCGGCGGTCGCCGGGCGCGCGGTTTGGCGGGTGGTCACCCGGTCACGGTAGACCGTCCGGCCCCCGAGGCATTTTCGGCCGGGTACCCCGCCGGGTTTGCCCCGGATGACTCGTGCAGCGCGATCAGTGCGTCATCGGCGGAGGCGACCAACTCGGGAGCCTGCAGCTGCCGGGGTGAGCGCTCCACCTGACCGGGCGCGGGCAGCTCGGCGTCGCTGACCTTCAGCTCGGTGAGCTTGCGCGCGGTGACCAGAACCCGCGACTCCAGCGAGCTGACCGTCCGGTTGTAGCTGTCCACCGCGGTGTCCAGGCTGCGGCCCAGCTTGGCCACGTGGGTGCCCATGGTCGCCAGCCGGGAGTGCAGCTCGCGGCCCAGCGAGTGCACCTGCGCGGCGTTGGCGGCCAGTGCCTCCTGCCGCCAGGTGTAGGCGACGGTGCGCAGCAGGGCGATCAGCGTCGTCGGGGTGGCGATGATGACGTTGTGCGCGAACGCGTGCTCCATCAGCGACGGATCGGCCCGCAGGGCGGCTTCCAGGAACGGGTCGCCGGGGACGAACAGCACCACGAACTCCGGGCTCGGCTCGAACGTCACCCAGTACGACTTCGAGGACAGCGAGTCCACGTGCGCGCGCAGCTGGCGGGCATGTGCGGCCAACCGGTCGGTGTGCACGTCCGGATCGTTCGACTCGACCGCCTCCAGGTAGGCAGCGAACGGCACCTTGGCATCCACCACGATCTGCTTGTCGCCGGCCAGGTGCACGACCATGTCCGGCCGGGCGCCGCCGTCCTCGCCGGTGGCGACGACCTGCTGGTCGAAGTCGCAGTGCTCGACCATGCCGGCGAGCTGCACGATCCGCTCGAGCTGCAGCTCACCCCAACGGCCCCGCACCTGCGGTGCGCGCAGCGCGTTGACCAGTTGCTTCGTCTCCGCGTGCAGCTGGTCGGAGCTGCGGTGCATGGCGCTGACCTGCTCGCGCAGCCCGGCGTAGGCCGACTCGCGGTCCTTCTCCACCACCCGCAGCTGGCCCTCGACCCGACGCAGCGTGACGTTCATCGGGTCGAGCATCGCGTTGATCGCCTGGGTGCGCGCGGTCGCGTCGCCGTCGGCCTTGGCGGCGAGCGCGGCGGTGACCTCTTTGAGCCGGCCCTCCGCCATAGCCACGAAGGCCTCGTTGTTGCGGGCCAGCGCGTCGGCGGAGAGCACCTGGAAGCTCTCCTTCAGCTGGGAGTCGCGGTGGGCCAGCAGCCGCTCGCGCTCCATCGCGGCGGTGCGCTCGGCGTCCAGCGCGGCATTAGCGCCCACCGCCTCGGTCTCGGCGCGCCGCGCCCGCAGCTCAGAACTGGCGGCCTGCTCGCTGAGCTCGTTGAGCCGGCGCATCAGCGAGTCGCGCTCGACGTGCAGCGCGGCCAGCTCGGAGCGGGCGCCGGCCGCCTTGTCCGCGCCGGCCCGCGCGGTCTCGGCGACGGTCACCCGGTAGCGCGCGTTGAGCAGCACCCAGGCCACCGCCACGCCGGCGGCGGCACCGGCCAGCAGGCCGACCAGCAACATGTTCAGCGCGGTCACGGCGCTCATACCTCGGCTCCGCGCTCGTTCCGCCCCCGCGCTGGCTGCGATGCTCGCTCGCTGTCGCTCGCTCTGTCGGATGCCTCGGCTCCGCGCTCGTTCCGCTCCTCGCTCGCTAGCGCTCGCTGCGATGCTCGCTCGCTGTCGCTCTCGGGGCCCATGTGACTAGCGTGCCGCCTGCACCGACACTTTCGAGTGTGGCACGCCGATCGACCTTCTGTTCGAATACGAGCGGCGGCCGCGGTTCGGCGGACGGTCGATGGCCGTCAGAACGCTGTGGGCCGTACCACAGCGACCGCTCGGCAGTCCCGATGACCGACGCCGCCGGGGACCGGGGCTCAGCCGGCGACGTCGATGCCGGCCAGGCGGACCCGCCGGTGCGCGGCCAACCGCTCGGCCTGCGCGGTGATCCCGGCGAGCAGGGCGGCGGTCGGCCGCGCCCACGGCTCGACGCTCACGCGCAGCTTCGTGCCGGTCTTGCGTGGACGCCAGGTGCCGACGATCTCGCCGTCGTGCAGCACGGCACCCGGCCGCCCCAGCACCGGCCACAGCGCCTTCGCCAGCGCCGGGTCGGCGACCAGTAACGAACGGTCTTTGGCCTGCAGGAACAGGTCGAAGGGCCCGAGCATCCGGGTGGCCGCCGGCGGTCCGTCGAGCAGCCGGCCGGCGTCGGCGGCCAGCACCCAGGCGCTCGTGCCGTCCACCGAGACCTCGACGGCGTCGACCGGCCATCGGTCCTTGACCTCCTTCACCGGCGCGTCCAGGTAACCGGCGACGTCCCTCGGTGTGGCCGGCCCGAGTAACCGCAGGTAGGCCCTGATCACGTCGAACCGCTCCGGCACCGTGTCGCCCGGGATGTCGCCCGGGGAGTCGCTCGGTGCGAAGTCGGCGATGCGCTCCAGTACCGGCGGCGAGGTGCCCGGGCGCAACTCCAGCCCGGCGCGCAGCGCGGCGAGCCGGAACGGCATCTCGTAGAGGTGGGTGGCGTCGCAGGACCGGCAGAACCGCAGGTACGGCGGGTCCAGCAGGGCTGTTACCCGCCCCGAGACCTCGCCCTTGGCCATGGGCGCCGTCACCACCGACCGCATGGCGGCAGCGACGGTGTCCAGCGCGGTGAGGTTGGCGATGCCGGCGGCCTTGAGCGGCTTGGTCGCGTCGTAGATCCGCCTGCCGGCGTCGGCGTCGGAGAACGGCTCGACGGCGGCCGCCACCGCCGCCAGGTCCGCGCGCCGGTACAGGTGCGGCGCGCCGCGGAGGGTCCACACCGTGGCCAACTCGCGGCCGGTCAGCTCGGCGACTCGGACGC
>DASYLM010000524.1:0-1645 GCA_036009565.1 Pseudonocardia sp.
GGACTCGGTCATGAGCGACACCGCACTCGCCGCCGGCGCCGATCCCCGGCGCTGGCGGGCCTTGTCGGTGAGCCTGGTCGGCGCCTTCATGGTGCTGCTCGACGTCAGCATCGTGAACGTCGCCCTGCCGTCCATCGAGCGTGAGTTCGGTGTCTCCGCCGGCACGGTGCAGTGGGTGGTGTCCGGCTACGCGCTGACCTTCGGCCTGGCGCTGGTGCCGGCCGGCCGGCTCGGCGACACGATCGGCCGGCGCCGCATGTTCCTGATCGCCCTGTCGGCGTTCGTGCTCACCAGCGCGCTGACCGGCGCGGCCCAGACGACCGGGTGGCTGCTCGCCGCCCGGCTGCTGCAGGGCATGGCAGGCGGCATGCTCATCCCACAGAACGTCGGCCTGATCCAGGATCTGTTCCGCGGGGCGGAGCGGGCCCGGGCCTTCGGCATCCTCGGCAGCGTGGTGGGGCTGTCCACCGCCACCGGCCCGGTGGTCGGCGGCGTGATCCTGAACCTGGCCGGCAGCCAGGACGGCTGGCGCTGGATCTTCTACGTCAACGTGCCGATCGGCCTGGTCGCCCTGGTGCTCGCCGCTCGACTGGTGCCGGCCAGGAGCACAGCCGGCGCGCGGGGCATACACCTCGACCTCGTGGGCTCGCTGCTGCTCGGTGCCGGCGTGCTCGGTCTGCTCCTGCCGGTGGTGTCCAACGAGTCGGGTGGCCCGGGCTGGCTGTGGTGGCTGTTCGTTCCGGCCGCGCTGCTGCTCGCGGCGTTCGCCCGGTGGGAGGTGCGTACGGCGGGCCGAGGCCGGGCACCGCTGCTCGACCCACAGCTGGCGAGGACCGCCGGCTTCCCCACCGGATCGGCCATCGCACTGGTCTACTTCACCGGTTTCACCGGCATCTGGGTGGTACTGGCACTGTTCTTCCAGGACGGCCTGGGGTATTCGCCGCTGCGCTCAGGGCTGGCCGTGACCCCCTTCGCGCTCGGCAGCGCCATGTCCGCGGTGTTCGCCGGCCGTGCGGTGCCCCGGTTCGGCCGATGGCTGAACGTGACCGGCCTGGTGGCGGCCGCCGTCGGGATGATCGTCACCGCGCTGGTCCTGCGCAGCGTCGGCGGCGACGCGGCGGCGTGGGCTGCCGCGGGGCCGCTCCTGGTGGCCGGACTCGGCGGCGGGATGGTCGTCTCGCCCAACACGACCCTGACGCTCGAATCGGTGCCCGCGCGGATGGCCGGCGCCGCGGGCGGCGCGCTGCAGACGGCCCAGCGCATCGGCGCCGCCATCGGCACGGCCCTCCTGGCCACCGTCTACTACCACGCACTCACCGGCAGCGGAGGCCGCTTCGCGGCCGCGGTGTCCGCAGCACTGCTCTGCGCCGCCGGTTTCATGCTGCTCGCGCTGGTGATAGCGGTCGCGGAGCTGATCGAACGGCGCAACCGCTCGCGCTCGCCCGGGACCGCGAGCGAGACCGGCGCGGCCGTCGGTCCCTCGTCGCCTCGAACACCACACGAGACCGTGACGCCGTGACCGCCTCCGTCGCGGGGTGGCGGGCCCGGGGCTTTCGGCCCAGAGGAGGCAGCGCCACCGCCACCAGGACTAGCTGGTGCTCGGGAGGGCGGCCCTCGGAGGTGCACTGACCGCCCTCGGAAGGGC
>DASYLM010000525.1:0-5547 GCA_036009565.1 Pseudonocardia sp.
GAAGCCCGCCGTGCGGTCGATGCCGGTGCTGGCGTACGGCTCGCCGGCGATCACCGCGACCGAGCGGTGGCCGCGACCGAGCAGGTGCTCGGCGGCCAGCTGACCGCCCCGGTAGTCGTCGCAGGTGACCGAGATGTGCCGGCCGGCGCGGCGGCTGACCAGCACGAACGGCACCCGCCGCGCGGCGATCTCCTCGAGGAAACCTCCGTCGACGTAGGCGTCGCCGAAGATCATGCCGTCCACCCGCCGACCCAGCACCATCTCGGTGCGGGCCCGCTGGATGGCCGGGACGTCCCGGGTGTTGGTCACGAACGTCGAGAGCCCGTGTTCGGCGGCAGCCTCCTCGATGCCCTCGTAGATCGTGGCCAGCACGATGTCCGACAGTCGGGGCACCAGCACGCCGACCAGGTTGCTGCGCCGGGTGCGCAGGCTGGTGGCGTGCGGGTTCGGCCGGTAGCCGAGCTCGTCGGCCAGGGCACGGATGCGCTCGACGGTCGCCCCGGACGCGGCCCGCAGCTGCTCGTCGGGCTTGGCGTGCAGCACCCGCGACACGGTCGAGACGTGCAGCCCCAGCCGGTCGGCGATGGTGCGCAGGGTGACCGGCACGTTGTGCTCGGTGTCCACGATGCGCCCGTCCTTCATGCGCCCGTCCTTCATGCGCTGGTCGGCGTCGGTGTGCCAGGTCGCTGTCGCCGCCGTTAACGCGATCGTCGCACTCGTCGCTGAGCGTAACAGCGAGTTTATTGACTTCGGCCGACAGTCTCGCGCATGATACCCAAACGATTGGCCCAAACGTTTGGGTACGGCGAACATCAACCAACTAGTGGAACGAAGAGGAGCGACCGAGTGCGCAGGGTTGTCGTCATCTCCACCGGCGGGACCATCGCCTCGCGGCGCGACGAGCGCGGCGCGAGCGTGGCCAGCGACGGGGTGGCCGCGCTGTTGGAGCGCCTCCCGGTCGCGTTGGAGGTGCCGGTCGAGGGGCGGGACGTGTGCTGCCTCGGCAGCTACCTGCTCACACCGGGCGACATGGCCGGGATCGTGCGGGAGATCCACCGGACGCTGGCCGACGACTCGGTGCTCGGTGTGGTGGTCACCCACGGCACCGACACCATGGAGGAGACCGCCTACCTGGCCGAGTTGCTGCACAGCGACCCTCGCCCGGTCGTGTTCACCGGCGCCCAGCGCGCCGCCGACGTGCCGGACACCGACGGGCCGCGCAACCTGGCCGACGCGGTCGCGGTCGCCGCCGACCCCGTCGCCCGCGACCTCGGTGTGCTGATCACCTTCGACGGCGCGGTGTTCGCCGCCCCGGGCACCCGCAAGACGCACACCGCCGCGCCCGCCGCCTTCAGCGCGCCGGACACCGGCCCGCTCGGTGGCGTGCGCAACGGCGTGGTCAGTCTCGGCGCCCGCCCGGTGCGCCTCCCGCCGCTGGACCTGGCCGCGCTGGACCTGGACGGCATCCGGGTGGACCTGGTCACCTACTACCCGGGCGCCGACGCCGCCGTGCTGGACGCGGTGCACGCCGCCGGAGCCCGGGGCGTGGTGCTCGCCGGTACCGGTGCGGGCAATGCGAACCGGCAGGTCTGCGCCGCCGTCGAGCGGTTGACCGCCGCCGGCGTCGTGGTGGCGCTGTCCACCCGGGTTGCCGCCGGCCCGGTCGCCGCGGTCTACGGCAACGGCGGGGGACTCGACCTACTGGCGGCCGGCGCGGTCCCCACTGGGGTGCTCCGGCCGTCCCAGGCCCGGATCCTGCTGGCCGCACTCCTCGCCCAGTACCGCGACCCGGTACGGGTGAGCGAGGAGCTGGCCCGGCGGACCGGAACTTCATCCGGGGCGCGGCTCGATCCGTGCCTGGCAGAGAGGAACAGCTGAGATGGCCAAAGAGATTCGGGTTGCCTTCGGCGTCGACGTGGACGCGGTGGCCGGCTGGCTGGGCTCCTACGGGGGCGAGGACTCGCCGTGCGACATCTCCCGTGGCATGTTCGCCGGCGAGGTCGCGGTGCCCCGGCTGCTCACCCTGTTCGAACGCAACAACCTGCGTACCACCTGGTTCATCCCGGGCCACTCGGTGGAGACGTTCCCCGACCAGACCGCGATGGTGGTCGACGCGGGCCACGAGGTCGGCGTGCACGGCTACTCGCACGAGAACCCCATCGCGATGACCCGCGCGCAGGAGAGCGCCGTGCTCGACCGGAGCATCGAGCTGCTCGAGAAGGTCAGCGGCACCCGCCCCACCGGGTACGTGGCGCCCTGGTGGGAGTTCTCACCGGTCACCAACGAGCTGTTGATCGAGCGCGGCATCAAGTACGACCACTCGCTGATGCACCGTGACTTCACCCCGTACTACGTGCGGGTGGGGGACAGCTGGACGAAGATCGACTACGCCAAGAACGCCGAGGACTGGATGAAGCCACTGGTTCGGGGCGAGGAGACCGGCCTGGTGGAGATCCCGGCGAACTGGTACCTGGACGACCTGCCGCCGATGATGTTCATCAAGGCCAGCGCGAACAGCCACGGCTTCGTCAGCCCGCGCGCGCTGGAGGAGAGCTGGCGCGACCAGTTCGACTGGGTCTACCGCGAGCTGGACTACGCCGCGTTCACCTTCACGATCCACCCGGACGTCTCCGGCCGGCCGCAGAACCTGCTCATGCTGGAGCGGCTGATCGAGCACATCAACTCGCACGAGGGCGTGCGCTGGTCGACGTTCGACGAGATCGCCGACGACTTCCTGGCCCGGTACCCCCGGCCCTGAACGAGTGCGCCCGAGCCCATCGGCACATCGAGCACAGCACGTCGAGCAAGGACTGATTTCGCGACCACTGTGATCCCTCCCGGAAGGGCACCACCATGTCCCTGGAATCCACGGCGAATGCCGCCACCACGGCGCTGCCGCGCTTCGGCATCAAGGACACCAGGCGGGCGACCGTGCTCGCCTTCCTGGCCTGGACGTTCGCCGTCTACGACTACATCCTGTTCGGCACGCTCCTGCCGGAGATGTCCAAGACCTTCGGCTGGGACGCCTCGAGGGCCTCGTTGGTCTCTACCCTGGTCTCGGTCGGAACCGCGGTGGTCGCGCTGGCGATCGGCCCGGTGGTGGACTGGATCGGCCGGCGCCGGGGCATGATCCTCACCGTCGCGGGCACCGCGGTGTCCTCGGCGGCCAGCGCGGCCACCCCGGGCATCGGCTTCCTGGTCGGCATCCGCGCGCTGAGCGGGCTCGGCCTGTCCGAGCAGGCGGTGAACGCCACGTACCTCAACGAGATCTACGCGGTCACCGAGGACGAGAAGATCAAGAAGCGCCGCGGTCTGGTGTACAGCCTGGTGCAGGGCGGCTGGCCGCTCGGTGTGCTGATCGCGTCCGCGTTCGTGGCGGTGTTCCTGCCGATCGTCGGCTGGCGGGGCTGCTTCCTGCTGGCGTTCTTCCCGGCGGTGATCATCGCGCTGCTCTGCCGGAAGCTGAAGGAGAGCCCGCAGTTCGAGCTGGAGCTGACGCTGCGCAAGATGCGCAAGCAGGGCCAGGTCGCCGAGGCCGACGCGATGGCCGCGTCGTACGGGCTGGTCAAGCAGGAGTCCGGCGGGCTGGTTGCGATCTTCCAGGGCAAGGCGCTGCGCAACACGCTGGTGCTCGGCCTGGCCTGGATCGTGAACTGGTTCGGCATCCAGGTGTTCAGCGTGCTCGGCACCACCGTGCTCACCGAGGGCAAGGGCGTCAGCTTCACCGGCTCGCTGCTGATGTTGATCGTGATCAACGCGGTCGGCTACCTCGGCTACATCTTCCACGGCTGGGCCGGCGACCGGTTCGGCCGGCGCAACGTGATCGCGGTCGGCTGGCTGCTGTCCGGCATCCTGTTCTGCCTGACCCTGACCGTCGCGCACGGCACCTTTGCCGTGGTGGTCCTCTACTCGCTCGGCATGTTCTTCCTGATCGGGCCGTACGCCGCGCTGCTGTTCTACATGGGTGAGTGCTACGAGACCCAGTGCCGCGCGACCGGTACCGCGTTCCTGAACGCGCTGTCCCAGCCCGGCGCGATCGTGGCCGGCGTGATCGTCACCTCGATGCTGGCCTCCGGTCACACCTGGGGCTCGGCCGCGCTCATCGTCGGTGCACTGGGCACGTTCCTGTCCGGGGTGTTGATGTTCGCCGCGCGCACGGCAGAGACGCTGAAGGGGTGAGCGTCCGTGGCCGATGAACAGGTGGCAATCATCAGTGGTGCGGCCAGCGGGATCGGTCGGGCGGTCGCGGTGGCCTACGCCTCGACGGGTATCCGGACCGTGGTCGGCACGTTCCCCGGTGACCCGCACGACCCGGAACGGACCGCCGAGCTGGTGCGTGCGGCCGGCGGTGAGTGCGTGGTGCACGAGGTCGACGTGCGCGACTCGAAGCAGGTGGACGCGTTCGCCCAGCGGGCGCTGGACGAGTGGGGCCGCCTGGACATCGCGGTGGCCAACGCCGGCGTGCTGCGCAGGGCGGCGCTCGCCGAGCTGGACGACGACGCCTGGGACGACCTGCTGCAGGTCGACCTGACCGGGGTGCTGCGGGTGTTCCGGTCCGCCTCGGCGCGGATGGCTGGGCCGGGTGCGATGGTGGCGGTGTCCTCGATCGCCGGCGGCGTCTACGGCTGGGGCGAGCACGTGCACTACGGCGCGGCGAAGGCCGGTGTGCTCGGCCTGGTGCGCAGCGTGGCGGTGGAGTTGGCGCCGCGCGGGATCCGGGTGAACACGGTGATCCCGGGCTATGTGGTGACGCCGCAGTCGCTGGACCCGGTGAACTCGCTGGGGCCGGACGGGTTGGAGCGGGCCGGCAAGGACATCCCGCTCGGCCGTGCCGCCCGGCCGGAGGAGCTCGCGTCGGTGATCAGGTTCCTGACGTCCGACGAGGCCTCCTATGTCACCGGTCAGGCCCTGATCGCCGACGGCGGCCTCACCGTCCGCATGCCAGCCTGACGAGTCAGACGGAGGAGGAATGATGTTGCAGGGGCGGACCGCGCTGGTGGTCGGCGGGGCGAGCGGCATCGGCGCCGCGATCGCGGCGGCGTTCACGGCGGCCGGCGCATGCGTGGTCGTCGCGGACCGGTCTCCGTGCGATCCGGCGTCGTTGGGTGTGGCGGGTGCGGTGTCGCTCGACGTCACGGACGAGGAGTCGGTCACGCGCGCGGTGGCGGCGGCCGGCGAGGTGGTCGGACCGCTGGACATCCTGGTCAACTCCGCCGGCATCCTGACCGAGTCACCGGTGGCCACGATGGAGCTGAGTACCTGGTCGGAGACCCTCGCGGTCGACCTGACCGGGGTGTTCCTGTGCTGCCGCGCGGTGCTGCCCGGCATGCTGGAGCGCGGTTCCGGGCGAATCATCAACATCGCCTCGCAGCTGGGTATCAAGGGCGGGCGCGGACTGGCGCACTACGCCGCGGCCAAGGCGGGGGTGATCGCGCTGACGAAGTCGCTCGCGCTGGAGGTGTCCGCGCACGGCGTGCTGGTGAACGCGATCGCGCCCGGCCCGATCGATACGCCGATGGTCGAGGGCATCACCGAGGACTGGAAGCG
>DASYLM010000526.1:0-29844 GCA_036009565.1 Pseudonocardia sp.
GACCAGGCCCAGCTCGCCGAGAGCCTCGGGCTGCCGCCCGAGAAGGTTCGCCTGACGATGTCCGGCGTCGGCGGCGCGTTCGGCGGCCGCGAGGACCTCTCGATGCAGGTCCACGCCTGCATGCTCGCGCTGCACACCGGCAAGCCGGTGAAGATGTCGTACAACCGCGAGGAGTCGTTCTTCGGCCACGTGCACCGGCACCCGGCCTGGATGCGCTACGAGTTCGGCGCCGAACCGGACGGCACGCTGCTCTACGCCACCGCGGACATCCTGTTCGACGGTGGCGCGTACGCCTCGTCGACCGGGGCGGTGGTCGGCAACGGCGGCACCATGGGACTGGGCCCGTACCGGATCCCGAGCGTGGCGGTGGACTGCTACGGCGTCTACACGAACAACCCGCCGTGCGGCGCGATGCGTGGTTTCGGCTGCGTGCAGACCGCGTTCGCGCATGAGGCGCTGATGGACGAGCTGGCGGACACCGTCGGGGTGGACCGGATCGCGATCCGCCAGCTCAACGGCATGCGGGAGGGCGACCGGAACATCACCGGACAGGTGATCGACTCCGCCGCGCCGGTCGCCGAGCTGCTGGACATCGTCCGGGACATGCCGCTGCCACCGGCCCGTGCGGACCAACCCGACCTGCGTGACCTGCCCGGCGGCGTCTCCAACACCACCCACGGGGAGGGCGTGCGCCGGGGCATCGGGTACGCGGTCACGTACAAGAACGTGGGTTTCTCCGAGGGCTTCGACGACTACTCCACCGCCCGGGTGCGCCTCGAGCTGGTCGGCGGCGAACCGGTGGCGACGGTGCACACCGCGGCCGCCGAGGTCGGCCAGGGACTGATCACCGTCGAACAGCAGATCTGCCGCACCGAGCTGGGCATCGAGCGGGTGGTGGTGCACCCCAAGGACACGACCGTCGGCTCCGGCGGCTCGACCTCGGCGTCCCGGCAGACCTATGTCACCGGCGGCGCGGTGCAGGCCGCCTGCGTGGCGGTGCGGCGCGAGGTGTTGGACCGGGCGGCGAAGCTGGTGCACCGGCCGGCCACCGAGCTGCGGCTGGACGGCGAGAAGATCGTCTCTCTCGGCGGCGCGCTCGGCACGGCCGGCGGTGAGGTGCTCGCCGGCCTCGCGGAGGTGCTGGGCGGGGACGCGGTCGAGGAGACCGTGCAGTGGCGGCACCGGCCGACCCACCCGATCGACCCGGAGACCGGCCAGGGCGACGCGCACGTGCAGTTCGCGTTCTCCGCGCACCGTGCGGTGGTGGACGTGGACGTGGAGCTGGGCCTGGTCAAGGTCGTCGCACTGGACACCGCGCAGGACGTGGGCAAGGCGATCAACCCGGACGCGGTGATCGGCCAGATCCAGGGCGGCAGCGCGCAGGGCATGGGGCTCGCCCTGATGGAGGAGATCGTGGTGACCGACGGCCGTGTGAGGAACCCGTCCTTCACCGATTACCTGATCCCGACCATCCTGGACATGCCGCCGATGAAGATCGAGGTGCTGGAGTACGCCGATCCGCATGCCCCGTACGGGGTGCGCGGTGTCGGCGAGCCACCCACGATCTCGTCGGGGCCCGCCGTCGCGGCCGCGATCCGGCAGGCTACCGGCAGGGCGCTGCGCCGCGTCCCGGTTCGTCCCGAGCACATCACTGGAGCGTGAGATGCCACAAATGTTCCTCAACGGGACCGCCATGTCCGGCGGCGCCGACCACCACCTGGTCGGCGGCGCCGAACTGGTGGCCCGCACCACCACCGCGAAGCGCTACCGGTTCCACGCGGTGGACGGCAGCTACCCGGGGCTGGAGGACGTCGGGCCGGGGGGCGCGGCGGTCGAGGGCGAGGTCTACGAGCTGAGCTACGAGCAGCTGCGTGAGGTACTGCTGCCCGGTGAGCCGGCCGGCCTGGAGCTCGGGGTGATCGAGCTGGCCGACGGCTCCGGTTCACTGGCGATGGTGCTGCGCCGGGAGTACCCGAAGCTGCCGCCGACCGAGGACATCTCCGAGCTGGCCAGCTGGCGCACCTACCTGGCCGGCCGATGACCCCCCCGATGAACTCCCCGCGAGTCGGGGATTCCGTCAGGGTGAGTCGCGGATTCCGTCAGCCGCCAGACGCCGAACAACCCGGAGGTGCGCGGTGAGAACGGTCCTGCGGGCCGACCGTGCGGTGCTGAGCACAGCGGACGGGCTCACCGAGCGGCCGGTCGCGGTGCTGCTGGACGGTGAGCGGATCGAGGCGGTGCTGGACCGGGACGCACCGGTGGCCGCCGACCGGGAGATCGTGCTCGCCGCCGACGAGGTGCTGCTGCCCGGCCTGGTGGACACGCACGTGCACGTGAACGAGCCGGGGCGCACCGAGTGGGAGGGGTTCGCCTCGGCGACGCGGGCGGCCGCCGCCGGCGGGGTCACCACGCTGATCGACATGCCGCTGAACTCGCTGCCGCCGACCGTGGACGCCGCCGCGCTGGCCATCAAGCGCAAGGCCGCCGACGGGCAGTGCAGCGTCGACGTCGGTTTCTGGGGCGGCGCGGTGCCGGGCAACCTGGCCGACCTGGCGCCGCTGCACGAGGCGGGCGTGTTCGGGTTCAAGTGCTTCCTGCTGCCCAGCGGCGTCGACGAGTTCCCGCCGCTGGACCGGGCGGGGCTGGCCGCCGCGCTGGCCGAGGTGGCGGCGATGGGCGCGCTGATGATCGTGCACGCGGAGGACCCCGGGCTGGTCACCGACGCGCACGGCCGCCGCTACGCCGACTTCCTCGCGTCCCGCCCGCGTGCCGCCGAGGACACCGCCATCGCCGGGCTGCTCGAGCTGGCGGAGCAGACCGGGGCCAGGGTGCACGTGCTGCACCTGTCCTCCGCCGATGCGCTGCCGATGATCGCGCGCGCCAAGGCGGCCGGCCTGCCCGTCACCGCCGAGACCTGCCCGCACTACCTGGCCCTGACCGCCGAGGAGGTGCCGGACGGGGACACCCGGTTCAAGTGCTGCCCGCCGGTGCGCGAGGAGGGCAACCGGGACGCGCTCTGGCAGGGGCTGGCCGACGGCACCATCGACGCCGTGGTCAGCGACCACTCGCCGTCGACCGCCGACCTGAAGCGCCTGGACAGCGGCGACTTCGGCGAGGCGTGGGGCGGTATCGCGTCGCTGCAGCTGGGGTTGCCGGTGGTGTGGACCGAGGCGCGCCGGCGCGGGCACGAGCTGGCCGACGTGCTGACCTGGATGTCGGCCAGGACCGCCGCGCTGGCCGGGCTGCACGGCAAGGGCCGGATCGCCGCCGGTGCGGATGCCGACCTGGTGGTGTTCGCTCCGGACGAGTCGTTCACCGTCGACGTGGACCGGCTGCACCACCGCAACCCGATCACCCCGTACGCCGGGCGCACCCTGACCGGGGTGGTCCGCTCCACCTGGCTGCGCGGTGACCTGATCGACATGGCTGCCGACCCGCGCGGGCGGCTACTGACCAGAGGAGAGCGTTGATGGACTACGGCGACTTTCATGAGCTGCCCGACCTTGCCCTGCGCTCCCTCGGTGGCAGCGTGGTGTACGCCAACGACGAGGCCTTCGCCCAGCGGGAGAACCTGATCACGCCCGGGCCGGCCCAGTTCGACCGGTCGCTGTTCGGGCCGAAGGGCAAGGTCTACGACGGCTGGGAGACCCGGCGGCGCCGCGAGGCGGGGCACGACGAGGTGATCGTTCGGCTCGGCGCGCCCGGCATCGTGCGTGGCGTAGTGGTCGACACCGCCTGGTTCACCGGCAACTACCCGCCGGAGGCGTCCGTGGAGGGGCTCTCCGTGGAGGGCCATCCGGCGGTCGATGAGCTGCTGGCCGCCGAGAACTGGGTACCGCTGCTGGCGCGCAGCCCGCTGAAGGGTGACGCGGCGAACGAGTTCCCGGTCAACTCGGCGCAACGCTGCACACATGTCCGGCTGCGGATCTACCCGGACGGCGGGGTTGCCCGGCTGCGGGTGCACGGCCGCGCGCTGCCCGACCCGCGCCAGCTGGACGCCGTGGGGGTTTTCGACCTGGCCGCGCTGGAGCACGGCGGCGTCGCGCTGGACTGCTCGAACCGCTTCTACAGCTCGCCGAACAACCTGCTGCTGCCCGGGCCGACCCGGTCGATGGGGGAGGGCTGGGAGACCGCCCGGCGCCGCGACGACGGCAACGACTGGGCGCAGGTCGGGCTGACCGGCGAGGCCCAGGTGCGGGTCGCCGAGCTGGACACCTCGTACTTCCTGCACAACGCGCCGGGGTGGGCGTCGCTGCGCGGGCGCACCGGTGGCGGGGACTGGTTCGAGCTGCTCGGCCGCACCCCGCTGCGCCCGGACACCCGGCACCGGTTCCTGATCGAGGACGCCGCGCCGGCCGACGAGGTCCGGCTGGACATCTACCCGGACGGCGGGATGGCCCGGCTGCGGCTGCTCGGCGCGCTGACGCCGGCCGGCCGGTCCGAGCTCGGCCGGCGCTGGTCCGACGCCCAGCCGTCCAGCTAGCCAGCAGGCCGGCCGCCCGGACGGCCGCCCGGCCAATGACAGCCAGTCGGCCGGCCGCCCGCCCGATGACATGAACGACCTGAGACCAGAGGGACCGTGATGACCCGCTACACCGTCAACTGCTCGATCCTGTTCCCCGGCGTGCCGCTGCTGGAACGGCCGGCCGCCGCGGCCGCCGCCGGCTTCGACGCGGTGGAGTTCTGGTGGCCGTTCCCGGAGGCGGTACCCGGCGACGCGGAGGTCGACGCGTTCGTCGCGGCCATCCGCAATGCCGGCGTCCAGCTGACCGGGCTGAACTTCGCCGCCGGTGACATGGCGGCCGGTGACCGCGGCCTGGCGTCCTGGCCGGGTCGCGGGCCGGAGTTCCGGGACTCGGTGGAGGTCGCCGTCGGCCTGGCCGGCCAACTCGGCACCCAGGTGTTCAACGGGCTCTACGGCAACCGGATCGACGGCGCCGACCCCGAGGAGCAGGACGAGCTGGCGACCCAGAACCTGTCCTTCGCCGCGGCCGCCGCCGCCGGGATCGGGGCCACCGTGGTCCTCGAGCCGCTCTCCGGCGCGAGCCGCTACCCGCTGTTGACCGCCGCCGCCGCCATCGCCGTCGCGGACCGGGTGGGTGAGCCGAACATCGCGCTGCTCGCCGACCTGTACCACCTGGCGGTGAACGGTGAGGACCTCTCCGCCGTGATCGACAACTACGCCGGCCGCATCGGCCACGTACAGATCGCCGACGCGCCGGGCCGCCACGAGCCCGGCACCGGCGACATCCCGTTCGACCGTCACCTCGCAGTGCTCGCCGACGCCGGCTACTCCGGCTGGATCGGGCTGGAGTACGCGCCCACGGCCGCCGCGACCGCCTTCGACTGGCTGCCGCCGGCGCAGCGGGGCACCCGGAAGGAGAACGTCAAGTGACCACCAACAACAGCACCGACAACAGCACGACCACGGTCGCGTTCATCGGCCTCGGCATCATGGGCGCCCCGATGGCCGGGCACCTGATCGACGCCGGCTACCGGGTCATCGGCTACAACCGGTCCCGCCCCGCGGTGGAGCGGCTGGTGGCGAAGGGCGCGCGGGCGGCGGGCAGCGCGGCCGAGGCGGTCGCCGACGCCGACGTGGTGGTCACGATGGTGCCGGACAGCCCGGACGTCGAGGCGATCACCGTCGGCGAGGACGGGTTCTACGCCGCCGCCAAGCCCGGACTGCTGCACATCGACTGCTCGACGATCCGCCCCGACGTGGCCCGCCAGATCGCCGA
The DNA here is from genome assembly GCA_036009565.1 of Pseudonocardia sp. Lineage (GTDB taxonomy): Bacteria > Actinomycetota > Actinomycetes > Mycobacteriales > Pseudonocardiaceae > Pseudonocardia. Next base: position 5,742 of record DASYLM010000526.1, read on the forward strand.
GGCCGGCGCCCAACGGGGTATCCGGGTGGTGGACGCGCCGGTCAGCGGCGGTGAGGCGGGCGCCGTGGAAGGCGTCCTGTCGATCATGGTCGGCGGCGAGCAGACCGACGTGTCCGCCGCGCTGCCGTACCTGAACGAGATGGGCAAGACCATCGTGCACGTCGGACCCGCCGGCTCCGGGCAGACCGTCAAGGCGGCCAACCAGCTCATCGTCGCGGGCAACATCGCGCTGCTCGCCGAGGCGCTCGTGTTCCTCGAGGCGCACGGGGTGGACACCGAGGCGGCGACCGAGGTGCTCGGCGGCGGGCTGGCCGGCAGCACCGTGCTCAACCGCAAGGCCGCCGGCATGCGGGCGCGCTCGTTCGAGCCCGGTTTCCGGATCGACCTGCACCACAAGGACCTGGGCATCGTCACCGCCGCCGCCCGCGAGGCCGGGGTGGCCATCCCGATGGGCGCACTGGTCGCGCAGCTGGTCGGGGCGCTGCGCGCGCAGGGCCACGGCGGGCTGGACCACAGCGCCCTGCTGCTGCTGATCGAGCAGCTCTCCGGCCGCAACGGCCCCACCGACAACACCGACAACACCCACAAGGAGGGCTGAGCCATGGCACGCATGCGCGCCATCGAAGCCGCCATCGCCATCCTGCGCCGCGAGGGCGTCAGCCACGTCTTCGGGCTGCCCGGCGCCGCGATCAACCCGTTCTACGCCGCGATGCGCGCGGCCGCCGCGCACGACCCGGAGCGGGCGCTGCGCCACGTGCTGGCCCGCCACGTCGAGGGCGCCTCGCACATGGCCGAGGGTTACACCCGCGCGGCCGCCGGCAACATCGGCGTCTGCGTCGGCACCTCCGGCCCGGCCGGCACCGACATGATCACCGGGCTGTACTCGGCGTGGGCCGACTCGATCCCGATTCTGGCGATCACCGGCCAGGCCCCGGTGGCCCGGCTGCACAAGGAGGACTTCCAGGCTGTCGATATCGCGGCCATCGCCGCCCCGGTGACCAAATGGGCCACCACGGTGCTGGAGCCGGGCCAGGTGCCCGGGGCGTTCGCGCAGGCGTTCCACCTGATGCGCTCCGGGCGGCCGGGCCCGGTGCTGCTGGACCTGCCGATCGACGTGCAGCTCGCCGAGATCGAGTTCGACATCGATACCTACGAGCCGCTGCCGGTGTACCGCCCGGCCGCCACCCGGGCCCAGGCTGAGAAGGTGCTCGACCTGTTGGACGGCGCCGAGCGGCCGGTGATCGTGGCCGGCGGCGGGATCATCAACGCGGACGCCTGCACCGAGCTGGTGGAGCTGGCCGAGTTGCTGGACGTCCCGGTCATCCCGACCCTGATGGGCTGGGGCGCCATCCCGGACGACCACCCGCTGATGGCGGGCATGGCCGGGCTGCAGACCGCGCACCGCTACGGCAACGCCACCCTGTTGGCCTCCGACCTGGTGCTCGGCATCGGCAACCGGTGGGCGAACCGGCACACCGGTGGGCTGGACGTCTACCGGGCCGGCCGCCGCTTCGTGCACGTGGACATCGAGCCCACCCAGATCGGCCGGGTGTTCGCACCGGACTACGGCGTGATCTCCGACGCCGGCGCGTTCCTGCGCGAGCTGTTGGCGGCGGCCCGCGCCCGGGCCGCGCGGCCGGCCCGCACGCAGTGGGTGCGGGAGTGCGCACAGCGCAAGGGCAGCCTGCAGCGGCGCACCCACTTCGACGAGATCCCGGTCAAACCGCAGCGGGTGTACGAGGAGATGAACCGCGCGTTCGGACCGGAGACCCGGTACGTGTCCACCATCGGGCTGTCCCAGATCGCCGGCGCGCAGTTCCTGCACGTCTACCGGCCGAGGAACTGGGTGAACTGCGGGCAGGCCGGCCCGCTGGGCTGGACGATCCCGGCCGCGCTCGGTGCCTGCGTCGCCGAGCCGGACACCCCGGTGGTCGCGCTGTCCGGCGACTACGACTTCCAGTTCATGATCGAGGAGCTCGCGGTCGGCGCGCAGTTCAACATCCCCTACGTGCACGTCGTGGTGAACAACTCCTACCTGGGGTTGATCCGGCAGGCACAGCGCGCCTTCGACATGGACTTCTGCGTGCAGCTCGGTTTCGACAACGTCAACTCCCCGGAGCTCGGCAAGTACGGCGTGGACCACGTCAAGGTGGCCGAGGGACTGGGCTGCAAGGCGCTGCGGGTGCGCGACCCCCGCGACCTCGCCGAGGCGTTCCGCACCGCCCGCGCGCTGGCCGAGGAGTTCAAGGTGCCGGTGGTGGTCGAGGTGGTGCTGGAACAGGTCACCAACATCTCGATGGGCACCGAGCTGGACGCGGTCAACGAGTTCGAGGAGCTGGCCACGCTCGCCGAACACGCCCCCACCGCGATCACCCCACTGGGCTGACCAGTACGACCACGACGCCGGCCGCGACCTCGGCCGCGGCATGCGGTGACCTGGTGGCGTCCGCCCGGGCCGCTGGACCGGGGCGCGTCGGCGGGATCGCGTTGACATCAATACCACCTAGGGGTATCAGTGGTTCTAGATACCCCTAGGTCGTATTGAGGAGATGGCACGCGATGGCAGCGATCGGGCATGCGCTGGGTCTGGCCGGTTCGATGACCTGGGAGATTCTCTGGGCGCTGATCCTGGGCTTCGCCCTGTCGGCGGTGATCCAGGCGGTGGTGCGCCGCTCGACCATCGTGCGGCTGCTCGGCGACGACCGCCCTCGGACGCTGGCGCTGGCCGCCGGGCTGGGCGCGGCTTCGTCGTCCTGTTCCTACGCGGCGGTGGCGCTGGCCCGCTCGCTGTTCCGCAAGGGCGCCAACTTCACCGCCGCGATGGCCTTCGAGATCGCCTCGACGAACCTGGTGATCGAGCTCGGGGTGATCCTGGCGCTGCTGATGGGCTGGCAGTTCACCGTCGCGGAGTTCGTCGGCGGGCCGGTGATGATCGTGGCGCTGGCGGTGCTGTTCCGCTTCGTGCTGCGCCGAAAGGTGCTCGACGCCGCCCGGGAGCAGGCGGACCGGGGCATCGCCGGCTCGATGGAGGGCCACGCGGCGATGGACATGTCGGTGCAGGGCTCCGGCTCGTTCTGGCGCCGGCTGCTCTCCGGCGAGGGTTTCACCTCGGTGTCGCACGTGTTCGTGATGGAGTGGGCCGCGATCTGGCGTGACCTGGTGATCGGGCTGCTGGTCGCCGGGGCGATCGGGGCCTGGGTGCCGGACAGTTTCTGGCAGGAGGTGTTCCTCAGTGGCCACCCGACCGCGGCGGCCATCTGGGGACCGCTGATCGGGCCGCTGGTCGCGGTACTGAGCTTCGTCTGCTCGATCGGCAACGTGCCGCTGGCCGTGGTGCTCTGGACCGGCGGGATCAGCTTCGGCGGGGCGATCGCGTTCATCTTCGCCGACCTGATCATCCTGCCGATCCTGAACATCTACCGGCGCTACTACGGCACCAGGATGGCGCTGCTGCTCGGCGGCACGTTCTACCTGACCGCGGCGATCGCCGGCTACGTCGTCGAGATCGTCTTCGGTGGCCTCGGCTGGATCCCGGACCGGTCCCGCGCGCACCTGATGGACGACGGCATCAGCTGGAACTACACCACCTGGCTCAACATCGTGTTCCTGGTGCTGGCGGCCGCGCTGGTGATCCGGTTCGTGCGTAGCGGCGGCATCTCGATGCTGCGGATGATGGGCGGGGCGCCGCCCACCGACGGTGACGGGCACCAGCACCACCACGGGCCCGCGGCGGACGGTGACCCGCGCCACGTGGCGCACGAGGACGGCGCCTAGTCGATCCGGTTGGCAAAATTTAACAGTTCGCCACAGTCATTCGTGGTCAGCTGGGTGGCATGGAAACCAGCACCGTCAAGGCGGCCACCCCGCCCGGCGTAGCTCCGGCCGACCTGCTCGACCGGATGGAACGAAACCTGGCCCAGCACGTCAGCTACCTGCACTCGGCGCTGCCCGGCGCCACTGTCACCACGACCGGCGACCTGCTGGTGGCCGACAGCGGCATCAACGACGACACCTTCAACGTCGTGACCGCCGCGCGGTTCACCCCCGACACGGCCAACGCCCGGATCGCCGAGACGGTCCGGGCGCTGCGCGCCACCCGCCGCCGGTTCTCCTGGTGGGTGGGGCCGGCCTCGACACCGAGCAACCTGGGCGCCCGGCTGGCCGCGGCGGGACTGCCCGCGGCGGAGTACGAGACCGCGATGTGGGCGCCGCTGGCCGCCATCCCGGAGGTCACGCCGCTGTACGGGCTGAACATCCAGTCCGTCCGCACCCCCGCACAGCTCGCCGAGTTCGCCGCGATCCAGGCCGCGAACTGGTCCCCGCCGGCCCCCGGTGTGCACCGGTACTTCGAGCTCGCCGCCCCCGTCGCGCTGAGACCCGGGTCGCCCGGCCACTACCTGGTCGGTTACCACCGGCGCGAACCGGTGTGTGCCGCCGAGGTGGTCTGGCACGCCGGCGTGGCCGGGCTCTACAACGTGTCCACCCTCGCCGCGCACCGCCGCCAGGGCTTCGGCGGGGCGATCACGCTGGCCGCCCTGCACGCCGCCAGGGATGCCGGCGCCGAGGTCGCCGTACTGCAGGCCTCACCGGAGGGCGAAGCCGTCTACCGCCGGCTCGGCTTCGCCACCTGCGGCCGGTTCACCGAGTACGCGGTCGTGCCCTAACCCACCCCCGGACCCGGAGCCGGAGCACCCCCGCGAGTCAGAGCACCCCCGCGAGCCGGAGCACCCCCGCGAGCCAGAGCACCCCCGCGAGTCGGGGATTCGGTCAGGGCGAGTCGCGGATTCCGTCAGGGCGAGTCGCGGATTCCGTCAGGCCGGTGCCGGCGGGTCGTCCAGGAACTCGCCGGTCGGCACGAAGAACAGCGTGCCGGTGACCGGCGTCGAGTAGTCCAGGAGGCGGTCGTAGCTGCCCGGAGGGTCGCCGACGAACATGTTGCGCAGCATCCGCTCGATGATGGACGGCGTCTTCGCGTAGCCGATGAAGTAGGTGCCGAACTCGCCGTGCGCGGGGCTGCCGAAGGGCATGTTGTCGCGCAGGATGGCCTGCTCGGTGCCGTCCGGGTCGGTGATCGTGTTGAGCGCGACGTGCGAGTTGGCCGGCTTGACGTCGTCGGCGAGCTCGATGTCGGACAGCTTGCGCCGGCCGATCACCCGCTCCTGCTCCTCGACCGGCAGCTCGTTCCACGCCGACATGTTGTGCAGGTACTTCTGCACGACCACGTAGCTGCCGCCGGCGAACTCCGGCTCGTCCTCGGCGTCGACCAACACCGCGTCGCTGGCCTCGCGCCCGGTGGGGTTCTCGGTGCCGTCGACGAAGCCGAGCACGTCGCGTGCGTCGAAGTACCGGAAGGCATGTACCTCGTCGGTGGCGCTGACCGCGCCGTCCAGCCGGAGCATGATCTGGGTCTCCAGCTCGAAGCAGAGGTCCATCCGCTCGGCCCGGAGGTGGAACAGCAGGTCGCCGGGCGTGGTGACCGACCGGTGCCGGTCGCCGGCGAAGACCGGCAGCGGGTGCAGCCCGGCCGGGCGGGGTCCGCCGAACAACCGGTCCCAGACGGCCGAACCGACGCCGGCGACACAGGCCAGTGCGCCGTCCTGGGCGCGGAAGCCCACCGAGCGGGTCAGCCCGGGCAGGTCGGCGAGCAGGTCGCGGGCCACGTCCTCGGCGCCGTCGGCGAGCGTGACGACGAGGAACACGGCGGACCGGGTCAGTGGGCCGAGTACGGCCTGCGGGGTGTAGGTGGGGTGGGTCATGACGCGTGGTGGGCGCTCGGGGTCACCGCCGGATTGTGCCGCACCGGCGGGCTCGGCGCGCTCGAGCTGACCCGTCGGAATCCCGGCTGTGCCCGGGGCCGACCTGTGGTGAGGTAGGGGTGGGCCGGCGCCGGGCCGAGGCACCGACGGATCCACGGGAGGCGGCTTGCGGCACCAGGCGGCGGAGTCGGGCGGCGATCCGTACGGGTTCAACAGCTTGAGGATGGACTGGCTGCGGAGCAAGGCGTCGGTGAAGTGGCATCGCCCCGGCGCCGACGTGCTGCCGGCCTGGATCGCCGACATGGACTTCCCGCTGGCCCCGCCGGTGCGCGCCGCGATGGACGCGGTGCTCGACCGCGGCGACCTCGGCTACCCGGAGTGGTTCGACGGCACGCCCCCGCTGGCCGAGGTGTTCGCCGGCCGCATGGCCGAGCGGTACGACTGGGCGCCCGACCCGACGTACGCACGGACCTTCGACGACCTGATCCAGGTCGTGCAGGTGGTACTGCACCTGACCACCGCTCGCGGTGACGGTGTGGCGCTGCACGTGCCGAACTACCCGCCGTTCCTGGAGACCCTGGACGCGATGAACCGGCCGCCGGTGCCGATCCCGATGGAGCCGGTGGCGGGCGGCTGGACCTTCGACCCCGGCCGGCTGGCGGACGCTGCGACGGAGGGTCGCTGCCGCACGTTGCTGCTGGTCAACCCCCACAATCCGACCGGCCGGGTGTTCACCAGGAGCGAGTTGGCCGGGATCGCCGAGGTCGTCGTCGAGCACGAGCTGCTGGTGATCGTCGACGAGGTGCACGCCGACCTGACCTACCCGCCGAACCAGCACATCGCGTTCGCCTCACTCGGCCCCGAGGTCGCCGAGCGCACCGTCACGATCACCTCCGCAACCAAGGCGTTCAACATGGCCGGGGTGCGCTGCGCGGTCGGCCACTTCGGGCCACCGTCGCTGCGGGCCACCCTGGCGGCCCAGCCGAAGGACCTGTTCGGGGTGGTCGGTGTGCTCGGCATGGCGGCCACCGTCGCGGCCTGGACCGACGGCGACGACTGGCTCGCCGGCGTCCGCGCACACCTGCGGGCCAACCGCGACCTGCTCGCCGAGTTGCTCGCCGACCAGCTGCCCGGGGTCCGCTTCCGCTCGCCGGAGGCGACCTACCTGGCCTGGCTGGACTGCCGGGAGCTCGGGCTGGCCGCGGAGCCGACCGAGTTCTTCCGCACCCGCGCCGGCGTGGAGCTCAGTCCCGGTCCCAGCTTCGGCCCCGGCGGCGTGGGGTACGCCCGGCTCAACTTCGCCACCAGCGCGGGCGTCCTCACCGAGATCGTCGACCGGATGTCGCGGGCCGCGCGGGGCCGCTGAGCTCAGCGGGCCGGTCGCCGCGCCCGGCAGGCCGGTCGCCCGGCGCGCCGGTATCGGCGGCGGGGGAGGTCGACGCGCCGGTACCCGCACCGCGACGATGAGGTCATGGCGAAGCCGGATCGTTCGACCGACACCCGGGCGTTGCTGGTCTCGATGTGGGCGTCGGTCGCGTTCGCCGTGGTGTCGCTGGCCTGGGGCCTGGCGCTCGGCTCCCAGCTGATCGTGTTCGACGGGCTGTACTCGTTCGCCAGCGTGGCGCTGTCGCTGCTCGCGGTGGTGGCGCTGCGGACGGCGGGGCGCGGCGCGGACGAGCGCTACCCGTGGGGCCGGGAGGTGTGGGAGCCGCTCGCGATCGTGATCAAGGCCGCCGCGCTGGGTGGACTGTGCGTGTACGCGGTGGTCGGCGCGATCGGTGAGCTGCTGCGCGGCGGGCGGGAGGTCGCGGCCGGCTGGGCGGTGCTGTACGCGGTGCTGGCTACGGCCGCCGCCCTCGCGGTGTCGCTCTACCTGCGCCGCCGCGCCCGCCACGGTTCGGACCTGCTGCGGGCCGAGGCGGCCGAGTGGACCGGCGACACCCTGCTCAGCCTCGGCGTACTCGGCGGGTTCCTCCTCGCCCTGGTGCTGTCGCACACCGGGCAGGCCGAGCTGGCCCGGTATGTCGACCCGGCGATGGTCGCGCTGATCTCGCTGGCCTTCCTGCGGGTGCCGTTCCGGCTGCTCGGCGAGGCGATGCGGGAGGTGCTGACCATGTCGCCCTCGGCCGAGCTGCGGCGCGAGGTCGGCTCCCGGGTGGACGAGGTGCGGCTGGGCTATGGCTTCGCCGAGTCCTTCCTGCGCTGTTCGAAGGTCGGCGGCCGGCTGGACGTGGAGGTCGACTTCGTGGTCGACGATGCGTCCCGGGCGCAGACCGTGCGGCAGTTCGACGAGGTGCGCGAGGACCTCAGCGAGCGACTGAAGCCGCTGGGGTACGCGATGTCGATGAGCGTGGGATTCACCGCCGACCGCAAGTGGGCGCTCTAGGGACCGGTCGCTCCCGCGAGCCGCGGGATCAGGTTGCGCACCGCGCGGTCGAGGTGTTCGCGCATCTCCCGCTGAGCGCGGCCGAGGTCGCCTGAGCTGATCTCGTCCAACAGCGTCTGGTGCTCCCTGGCCAGGTCCTCCGGGCCAGGGTAGGAGGCGTGCAGCTGGGCGAGGCAGAGCTGCATCTCCTCCTGCATCGCGGGGTAGATCCGGTTCAGCCGGGAGCTGCCGGCGGCCTCGACCAGGGCGACGTGGAACGCGGTGTGCGCCTCGACCCGCTCCGCCCAGCTGGCCTCGGCCGGCAGAGCGGTCATCGCACGCAGCCGCCGCCGGGCCTCGCGCAGGTCGCGGTTCTGCTCGACGATCACCCGCACGGCCTCGAGCTCCAGTGGGATGCGGACGAAGAACAGGTCGCGCACGTCCGCCTCGGTCAGCACCGGCACCACCAGCGAGCGGCCCGGTGACGGTTGCGCCAGGTGCAGGCTCTCCAACACCTGCAGCGCCGAGCGGACGGTCGGCCGGGCCACCCCGAACCGCGCTGCCAGTGACGTCTCCGTCAGCGCCTCACCGGGGCGCAGCTCGCCACTGAGGATCTGCCGGCGGACCTCGGCGACGAGCGCATCCCGGGTGCTCATCGTCTGCAGCGGCATGCTCGGGCGACCTCCTCGGCGGGCGCTCAGCGTATCGCCGGCACCCATCAACGGGTCGCCGCGTGCACCGCCTCGACCGTCTCGGCGAGGCCGTTCAGGTCCGGCAGCACCGCGTCGACGATCGCGGCGTCGTCGGTCTCGGCGAGCCGGTTGATCCAGACCCGGGGGATGCCCAGCTCGCTGGCCGCCACCATGTCGTGGAAGTAGCTCTGTGCCACGTGCACCCAGCGGTCCCGGGTGGCCCCGAACGACTCCTCGAACCGGGTGAAGTGCCGGTGCCCCGGCTTGTAGCTGCCGACGTCCTCGGCGGTGACCACCGCGTCGATCGGCACCCCGAGCCGGCGCTGCGTCTCGGCGATGAAGTCGCGGTCGCAGTTGGTCAGCAGGGCCAGCCGCCAGCCCGAGTCGCGCAGCTCGGTCAGCGCGTCGCGGGTCTCGGCGAAGACCGGCCAGTACGGGATACCGGCGGCCAGCACCGAGGCGTCGTCCTCGTTGAGCGGCAGACCGGCCTCGGTCGTGGTCCGGCGCAGCGACTCGGCGAGCACGTGGCGGTAGCGCATCGCCGGACTCTCCCGCTGCACCTGCGGCTCGTGCCGGTTGTAGATCTCCAGCAGCCGGCCGCCCTGGCCCGGAAACAGCAGCTCGGCTCCGCTGGCGATGCCGTGCCGCCAGTCGACCAACGTGCCGAAACAGTCGAACGTCGCCCACCGAACCGGTCCCATGTCCAGCTCCCTCCGGGGGTATGGCAGGGTACGTCAGCGTATGACGGTTATACTGTTATACACGGCCCCCAGCCGCGCAACCCCCAGTCGGGTCCGGCGGCCGCTCGCCCGCTGCCGATCGCCGTCATTTCCAACTTCCTCAGCCTTTACGACGACAATCGGCCGCCGCGCGCCGCCATTTTTCGAGTCGCGTGGGCTGTGGCCAGCCCGAACCCATTCGACCGGGTCCGAGAGACGGGCCTAGTTGGTTTCCGGAATGGACGGGCTCCGCATCGGCTGACAGTTAGCCACTCGAATTACTCCGGTCGGCGAGTCGTCCGGCGCGTCGCGCCGGCGGCGGTCTCGGCCACCGCCCGCAGAGGTTCAGCGATCTGGCCGCGGGGCCCCGCCGCCAACTGGCCGCGGTCGCTAGGCCCCCGGGCCGAAGTCTGCCCAAACCGGTAACGCTCGGTGCGGGTTGGCCGAACCCAGCCGAGTCGGCGCAGGTGAGCGGGAAGGCGGGAGCCTTGAGAAGTCGGACGACGATCCGCAACGGCACGGGGGCGCGCATCGCGATCGCGGTGTCGTTGGTGATGGTCTCGGCGATGGCGGCGGGTTGCTCGGAGGCGCCGAGGCCGTCCCCGGTGACCCGGGTCGAGCGGGGCACCGTCGCCAACAAGGTGCAGGCCTCAGGTGCCCTGGCGGCAGTGACCTCACAAAATCTGGGATTCCCCAAAGGAGCCCAGCTCAAAGAGGTCGACGTCAAAGTCGGCGACCAGGTAAAGCCCGGCCAGGTGCTGGCGCGGGTCGACGATTTCGCATTCCAGCAGGCCCTGGCACAGCAGCAGGCGCAATTGGCCCAGCAGCAGGCCGGGCTGAATAAAATTGTCAACGGCAACTCGGTGCACGCCGCGCAGACCACGCTGGCGCAGGCCAAGCGGATCCAGTCCGCGACGGAGGACAACGTCGACGCGCAGGACCACGCCGACTCCTCCGCCATCGACCGGGCGCGCACCCAGCTCAACTTCGATCAGGCGCAGCTGAACCAGGTCCGGCAGCAGGCATCCCGGGACGGCTGCGAGCCCGGCTCGTTCAGCACCGACCGGGTGTCCACCACCGGTTCCATGTCAACCTCCACGTCAACCTCGACCGAGGCGGAACCGACGGAGGCAGCGCAGGCCCCGACGCGCTCCCGGTTCGCCGTGCGGGGGAGGCGGAACTCGGAGGACGACTCGTCGACGTCGCCGAGTGACTCGACTGCGCCCACACCCGCGCCGACCTGGCCCAGCCCGGCCACGACCACTGCCCCGAGCCCGTCAACCGGTACCAGCACGAGCACGAGCTGCGCCACGGACAACCAGAACGTGACCGCCGCGCAGCGTCAGGCGATCGCCTCGCAGACCGCCGTGGACGCGGCCAAGCGCACCCGTGAGGTCGACAAGACGACCGGGAAGCTGTCGGTCGAGAACGCCAAGCAGAGCGTGGTGTCCGCGCAGAACTCCCTGGACTCCGCGTCCGGCGACCGACCCTCCGACATCGACGGCCAGGCCGCGCTGGTGGCCAGTGCGCGGGCGGCGGTGGCGCTGGCCCAGCGGGACGTGGCCAACGCCGTGCTCTACGCGCCGGTCGGCGGGACCGTGTCGGCGATCAACGGCGCGGTCGGCGAGTTCGTCGGGTCGGCGACCTCAGGCACCACCGCGTTGGCACCCGGCACCAACGCCTCGATCCCCGGCGTCGGCGCCGCCGCGACCAGTGACCAGGCCGGCAGCAACGGGCCGTCCGCCACCCGGCCCGGCGGCAGCGCCTTCCTCATCCTGAACAACATCGACACGTTCCAGATCGTGGTGCCGTTCGAGGAGTCGGACGCGGTCAAGGTGGCGGCCAACGAACAGGTGGAGGTGACCTTCGACGCGGTGCCCGACCTGACCAGGGGCGGCACCGTGCTGTCCGTCGCCCCGTCCGGCACCGACATCTCCGGGGTGACGAACTACTACGCCACGATCCTGCTCACCGAGACCGACCCCCGGCTGAAGGACGGGCTCACCGCCGAGGCGGCTGTCCTGGTCAACGCGCTGGACAACGTGCTGGTGGTGCCGAACTCGGCGGTGCTGCGCCAGGGTGCCCAGACGTTCGTGAACACGCCCGGACCGGACGGCACGCCGGTGCGGGTGCCGTTCCAGGCCGGCGCGGTGGGCGACGACAACACCCAGGTGCTGACCGGGCTGAACGAGGGCCAGCCGATCCTGATGCCGGAGGGCCGGGTCGGCCCCGGTCCCGCTCCCGGCGGAGGCGGTGGCGGTGGCAGTGGCAGTGGCAGTGGCGGTGGTGGAGGCGGAGGCGGAGGCGGCGGCCGGGTTGGCGGCGGCGGCTGAGGAATGACGGCGGCCGTGACGGGGGCTGGAACGTCCCGTTCGGCCGCGGTGCCCGCGTGGCGGGTGGCGTCGGGGCCACTCGCCACGCGCGGTACCGAGTAGTCAGACCGCCATATTCAGGGCGAGACATTCAGGGCGAGACATTCAGGGCGCGATGAGCAGGCCGCGAGGATGAGGCCGTTCTGACCAGGCCGTGCTGTTCCAGACCGCGCTGATCAGGTCGTGACGGCGGCGCCGCGCCTGGACAGCAGCAGGTGGTCGATGCTGAACCGGCCGGCTCCGGTGACCAGCAGCAGCAGGGCGCCCGCGAGGATCATGCCCTCCAGCTCGAAGCCGTGGGTGGCCACGAAGACCGAGGTGAAGGACCCGGTGGTCAGGGACGCACCGAGCATGTCGAGCACCACGAGCGCGGAGACGATGGTGGTCGCGGCGCCCAGGATCAGCAGCCCGCCGCCGACCAGCTCGACGACCGAGGCGTACGCGGCGGATACCTGCGGCAGGGGCACACCCATCTTGGCGAACGCGCCGGAGGTGCCGTCGAAGCCGTAGCCGAACAGTTTCTGGGCGCCGTGCGCGATCAGCACCACGCCGAGCAGGACGCGGGCGACGAGCAGGGCGACATCCCTGACGGGGCCGGACAGTGGACGCAGCATGGAGACGAACCTCCGAGGTAGATGAGAGTTGAACTACTTTTGGTGAGGTTACTCGCTACTTCGAATTTGAACAACCTGCTGATGGTCCGCACTCCGGACTGGCCCCGACCAGCTCGGTGGCCGCGGTGATCAGTCGTGGCTACGCTCGGCGGCGGCCCAGGTTCCGGCCCCAGCTGAGAGAGACCGAGATGACGCGGAGTATCGACCTGCTCGACCCGTCGACCGAGTCCGTGATCGAGACCGTACCGCTGATCTCGGTCGAGGAGACCGACGCCGCCGTGAACCGGGCGGTGTCCGCGCAGCGGGACTGGGCCGAGCTCGCCCCGGCGGACCGGGCCAGGCTGCTGCGCCGGTTCGCCGCCGCCGTGGACAGCGACCTGGAGAACCTGGCGCGCCTCGAGGTGCGCAACGCGGGGCACACCATCGGCAACGCGCGTTGGGAAGCCGGCAACGTCCGTGACGTGCTCCACTACTTCTCGGCGGCGCCGGAACGGCTCTCCGGTCGACAGATCCCGGTGGCCGGCGGCGTGAACCTCACCTTCAAGGAGCCGATCGGCGTCGTCGGCGTCATCGTGCCGTGGAACTTCCCGATGCCGATCGCCGGCTGGGGATTCGCGCCGGCGCTGGCCGCCGGCAACGCCGTGCTGCTCAAGCCGGCCGAGCTCACCCCGCTGACCGCGCTGCGACTGGCCGAGCTGGCGCTGGACGCCGGGCTGCCCGAGTACGTGTTCCAGGTGCTGCCCGGCGCCGGCCCGGTCGTCGGCACCCGGTTCGTCACCCATCCCCAGGTCCGCAAGGTCGTCTTCACCGGTTCGACCAGGGTCGGCAAGGAGATCCTGCGAGGCTGCGCCGAGCAGATCAAGCGGGTCACCCTCGAACTCGGCGGCAAGAACGCGAACATCGTCTTCGCCGACGCCGACCTGGAACGGGCCGCGGCCTCGGCGCCCGGCGCGGTCTTCGACAACTCCGGCCAGGACTGCTGCGCGCGGTCCCGCATCCTGGTCCAGCGCACCGTCTACGACCGGTTCATGGCGCTGCTCGAACCGGCGGTGGCCGCCGTCCGGGTGGGCGACCCGAGCGACCCGGACACCGACATGGGCCCGCTGATCTCGGCCGCGCACCGGGACAAGGTGAACTCGTACCTGTCCGGCAACGGTGCGGTGGCGTTCCGCGGCAGCGTGCCGGACGGCCCCGGCTACTGGGTGGCCCCGACGGTGCTGGCACCGGGTCGGCTGGACTCGCCGGCCTGGCGGGAGGAGATCTTCGGGCCGGTGGTCGGGGTGGTGCCGTTCGAGGACGAGGCCGAGGCGGTCGCGCTGGCCAACGACACCGAGTACGGCCTGTCCGGGAGCATCTGGACCGAGAACGTCGGCCGGGCGCTGCGGGTGAGTCGGGCCGTGCAGGCCGGCAACCTGTCGGTCAACTCGCACTCCTCGGTGCGCTACTCGACGCCATTCGGCGGGTTCAAACAGTCCGGACTGGGCCGCGAGCTGGGGCCGGACGCCGTCGACAGCTTCACCGAGACCAAGAACGTCTTCATCTCCACGGGGGAGTAGCAGTGAATTTCGCGATCGCCATCCCACAGTTCGTCGAGGACGGCAGCTTCGACCCGGCCGCGCTGCGCGAGTTCCTGCGTGCCGCCGAGGAGTTCGGCTTCGAGAGCGGCTGGACCCAGGAGCAGGTACTCGGTTCGATGCCCAGCCTGAGCCCACTGGAGACGATGACGTACGCGGCCGCCTGCACCGAGCGGTTGCGGCTGGGCTGCGTGGTGTTCGTCCTGCCGCTGCACACCCCGGTGCACCTGGCCAAGAGCCTGGCCAGCCTGGACCAGCTCAGCCGCGGCCGCCTCGAGGTCGGCGTGGGCACCGGCGGCCGGGGCCGGATGTTCAGTGCCTTCGGCAGCACCCCGGACGGGCTGGTGGCCCGGTTCAACGAGGGGCTGGAGCTGATGAAGAAGCTCTGGACGGAGCCGCGGCTGACCTTCGAAGGGCGGTTCTGGCAGCTCGACGGCGTGTCGATGGAGCCGAAGCCGTTCCAGAAGCCGTATCCGCCGATCTGGTTCGGCGGCAGTGCCCCGGCCGCGCTGCGCCGCGCGGTCCGGCACGGCGACGGGTTCTTCGGTGCCGGCTCGCAGACCACCGAGCAGTTCGCCGGGCAGGTGCTGGCGGTGCGGGAGGCGCTGGCCGAGCAGGGGAGGGACCCGGCCACGTTCCGGATCGCGAAACGCGTCTACATCGGGGTGGGGGAGGAGGGCGTGCGGCAGCGGGTCACCGACACCCTGCGCCGGATCTACCCGCACGCCGGGCCGGAGATCGGGGCGGTGGCGGTGGCCGGACCCGCGGCGGAGTGCGTCGAGGAGCTGCGCGCGGTGGCCGCCGCCGGAGCCGAGCTGATCCTGCTCAACCCGGTGTTCGACGAGGCCGAGCAGATGCACCGCCTCGCCACCGAGGTGGTCCCGCAGCTGGCCTAGGCGCCGCTTTCCGAGGAGGAGGGCTCAGAAGAAACCGTCGCGCCCGTTCATCGACGGCGGGCGCGCGGCGCGGTGGCCCAGGTCGGCGCTGATGTCCTCGGCGGTGCGCAGCAGCAGCGGCACCACCTCGGTCCGCAGCCGGTCCAGGTCGGTCCGTCCGCTGGACGTCGAGGAGGCGAGCGCGGCCACCACGCTGCCGGTCTGGTCGCGGACCGGGGCGGACACCGAGATCAACCCGTCCTCCAGCTCTCCGGCCACCAGCGCGTAGCCCAGCTCGCGGACCTCGCGCAGCGCGGCGTGGAACGCCACCGGGTCGGTGATGGTCCGCCCGGTCAGCCGGCGCAGGCCGGACTCGGCGATCACCCGTTCGATGACCGGCGCCGGTGCCCAGGCCAGTAGCGCACGGCCCATCGAGGTGGCGTGCGCCGGCACCCGGGTGCCGATGGACACGTTGATGCTCATGATCCGGCGCACCGGGACGCGGGCGACGTAGACCACGTGCGCCCCGTCCAGGGCGGCGAGCGAGGCGGACTCGTGGGTCTGCTCGGCGAGCGCGAGCAGGTGCGGCTGAGCGAGCTCGATCATCGCGTTCGACGCCGAGTAGTGCTGCCCGATGCTGAGCACCCTCGGGGTCAGCCGCCAGCGGCCGTCGGCGCCGGTCACGTAGCCCAGCCGCTGCAGGGTGAGCAGCAGGCGCCGCACCGCCGGGCGGGACAGGTTCGTCGCGGCGGCCAGCTCGGCGAGCGTCGGGTTGGCCAGCTCCTCGTCGAACGCGAGCAACACCGCGAAGCCCCGTTCCAGGCTCTGCACGAAGTCGCGGTCGCCGCCCGCGGTGGCCGAGCCCGCATTGACTGAGCCCGCATTGACTGAGCCCACACTGACTGAGCCCGCATTGGCCGGGCCGTCGGTTCCAGCCGTAGTCATCGACGGCATTGTTGTCGACCCCCTCTTGACAGCACACGTGACCTGCCCCACTCTGACCTCTGAACGCACAGCGAACAAAGTGTACGCACAGCGTACAACGAACAGCAAGCACCGATCGGGAACGAAGCACAAGGGGACGACAATGGCGGTCGATCCACGAGAGCTGCGCAGCTGCCTCGGGCACTTCGCCACCGGCGTCACGGTGATCACCTGCGACGGGGACGGCACGCCGCACGGGGCGACCGTGAACGCGTTCAGCGCCGTCTCCCTGGATCCGCCGCTGGTGCTGGTCTCGCTGGACCGCAAGTCCAAGGCGTGCAAGTACCTGGACGGCAGGCCGTTCACGGTGAACGTGCTGACCGAGCCGCAGGACGACGTGGCCCTGCACTTCGCCGGCCGGCCGATGAGCAGCGGGCCGGAGTGGGAGCCCACCGAGGTCGGCCGGGCGCCCCGGCTGCGCGGCTCGCTGGCGTGGATCTCGTGCGACCCGTGGCGCAGCTACGACGGCGGCGACCACGTGCTCTACCTCGGCGAGGTGCGGGAGTTCGAGTACCGCACCGAGGACCCGCTGGTGTTCTACCTCGGCTCGTTCCGCCATCTCGGCCGGGCCTTCGAGACCGTTCCCTGGCTGGAATCCGGCGACTGCCCCGGCATCTCCTGGTTCGCGCCCGCCACCTGAGTCAGATCCCCATGCAAAGGAGCACGGAGTGACTGCCCAGCCCGAACAGCAGGAGAAGCAGGAGACCCGGACCACCCGTCCGTTCACCGGCGCGGAGTACATCGAGAGCATCCGCGACGGCCGTGAGGTGTTCATCTACGGGGAGAAGGTCAAGGACGTCACCGAGCACCCCGCGTTCCGCAACTCCGTGCGCACCACCGCGCGGCTCTACGACGCGCTGCACGACCCGGCGCAGCAGGGCGTGCTCACCGCCCCCACCGACACCGGCAGTGACGGGTTCACCCACCCGTTCTTCCGTACCCCGCGCAGCCGGGAGGACCTGGTCGCGGACCGGGACGCGATCGCGGCGTGGGCCCGGATGACCTACGGCTGGATGGGCCGCAGCCCGGACTACAAGGCCGCGTTCCTGGGCACCCTCGGCGCGAACTCGGAGTTCTACGAGCCGTTCGCGGCCAACGCGCGCCGCTGGTACACCGAGTCGCAGGAGAAGGTCCTGTACTGGAACCACGCGATCATCAACCCGCCGGTGGACCGGGACCGCAACCCCGACGAGGTGCGTGACATCTTCATGCACGTCGAGGAGGAACGGGACGACGGCCTGATCGTCTCCGGCGCGAAGGTGGTGGCCACCGGCTCGGCGATCACCCACTACAACTTCATCGCGCACTACGGGCTGCCGATCAAGAAGCGGGAGTTCGCGCTGGTCTGCACGGTGCCGATGGGCGCCCCGGGCATGAAGCTGATCTGCCGCAACTCCTACGCCGCGGTGGCCAACTCGACCTCCACACCGTTCGACTACCCGCTCTCCTCCCGGTTCGACGAGAACGACACGATCTTCATCCTGGACAAGGTCAAGATCCCCTGGGAGAACGTCTTCATCTACGGCGACGCCGAGAAGGCCAGCACGTTCTTCCCCGGCTCCGGCTTCCTGCACCGCTTCACGTTCCACGGCGTCACCCGGCTGGCCGTCAAATTGGACTTCATCGCGGGCCTGCTGATGAAGGGTGTCGAGGTCACCGGCACCAAGGACTTCCGGGGCATCCAGACCCGGGTCGGCGAGGTCATCGGCTGGCGCAACATGTTCTGGGCGCTGTCCGACGCGATGGCCGCGAACCCGGACCAGTGGATCGACGGCGCGGTGCTGCCGCACCTGGACTACGGGCTGGCCTACCGCTGGTTCATGACCATCGGCTACCCGAGAGTGCGGGAGATCATCCTGCAGGACCTGGGCAGCGGGCTGATCTACCTGCCGTCGCACGCCAAGGACTTCTCCTCCCCAGAGCTGCGGCCCTACCTGGACCAGTACGTGCGCGGCTCGAACGGCTACGACTCGGTGGAGCGGGTCAAGCTGATGAAGCTGATCTGGGACTCGGTGGGCTCCGAGTTCGGCGGCCGGCACGAGCTCTACGAGCGCAACTACTCCGGCAACCACGAGGGTGTGCGTGCCGAGCTGCTGTTCGCCGCCGAGCAGTCCGGCGCCGCCGCCGCCATGAAGGGCTTCGCCGAGCAGTGCATGGCGGAGTACGACCTGGACGGCTGGACCACGCCCGACCTGCGCAACAACGACTACGCCTCGATCTTCCCGAGCTGATCTTCCCGACCTGACCGGGCTGACTGTGCCCTCTGTGCCGGTCCTCGACGACGAAACACCACCACAGGGAGAAACCATGACCTCCACCGACCAGAAGTCACCGAGCGCGGCAGGCTCCGGCGCGTCCGCGACCGAGGTGTTCCGGGCCAGCCGCGCGTCGACCGATGCCGCGGGCGCTGTTGCCGCCGAACGGGTCGACGACGTGGCCCGCGCCGTACTGCGGGCCGTGCACGACGTGATCCGGGAGAAGGACGTCAGCTACCCGGAGTTCCAGGCCGCAAAGCAGTGGCTGATGGACGTCGGCGAGGGCGGCGAGTGGCCGCTGTTCCTGGACGTGTTCGCCGAGCACGTCGTCGAGGAGGTCGCCGCGCGCACCCAGCAGGGCACGGTGGGCAGTATCCAGGGCCCGTACTACGTGCCCGACCAGCAGCGACTGCCCTCGCCCGCCGCGTTGCCGACCCGCCCGGACGAGAAGGGGGACACGCTGGTGCTCTCCGGCCGGGTCGTGGACCTGGACGGGAACCCGGTCGCCGGCGCCGAGCTGGACATCTGGCACGCCGACGAGCAGGGCTACTACTCCGGGTTCGCGCCGGGCATCCCGGACGGCAACCTGCGCGCCGTGGTGGTGGCCGACGAGGCTGGCCGGTTCGAGATCACCACCGTGGCGCCGGCGCCGTACCGGATCCCGACCGACGGGCCGACCGGCAAGCTGATCGCCGCCGCCGGCTGGCACCCCTGGCGCCCCGCGCACCTGCACCTGTTCGTGCGGGCCCCGGGCTACCGAAGGATCACCACGCAGCTGTACTTCCAGGGCGGCGACTGGCTCGACGACGACGTCGCCGAGGCCACCAAGCCCGAGCTGGTGCTCGATCCGCAACGGGACGACGACGGCCGGCTGCGCTCCGAGTACGACTTCGTGCTCGAGCCCGCCTGAGCGACCCCCTCCGGCCCGGTCCGCGCGCGCCGCGGGCCGGGTCGGTCCCCGGAACGGAGAGAAGTGATGAGTGAGCTTCGGATCGACGCCGTCGAGACGGTCATCCTGGACATCCCGCTGCGCCGCCCGCACCGGTTCGCCCGGGTAGGCATGCGGGCCCAGCCGGTGCTGCTGGTGTTCCTGCGCACCGCCGGCGGCGTCACCGGGGTGGGGGAGGGCACCGTGCCGGGCGGGCCGTGGTGGGGCGGCGAGTCGGTCGAGACCATGCAGGTGATCATCGAGCGGTACGTCGCGCCGCTACTGCTGGGCCGCCGGGTCGACGACATCGCCACGATCGGCCGCGACATCAACGACGTGGTGGCGGCCAACCTGTACGCCAAGGCCGCCGTGGAGGTTGCACTGCACGACGCCTGGGCCCGTTGCCTCGGCGTCCCGGTGCACACGCTGCTCGGCGGCCTGGCCCGGACCTCTGTCCCGGTCACCTGGGCGCTGGGCACCGAGCCCGCCGCGGTCGTGGTGGAGGAGGCGCTCGGCAAGCTGGACGCCGGGCTGCACCACAGCTTCAAGCTCAAGATGGGCGCCCAGGAACCGGTCGACGACGTGGCCAGGGTGTGCACCGTCGCGGAGAAGCTGCGCGGGGCGGCCGGCGTGCGGGTGGACATCAACGCCCGGTGGGACCGGCTCACCGCGCTGACCTACCTGCCCCGACTGGCCGAGGCGGGGGTGGAGATGGTCGAGCAGCCGGTGCCCGGCCCGGAGTTCGAGGCGCTGGCGGAGATCAACCGGGCGCTGTCGATCCCGGTGATGGCCGACGAGAGCCTGCGCACGCCGACCGATGCGCTGCGGCTGGCGTCGCTGCGCGCGGCCGACATCTTCTCGCTCAAGACAACGAAGTCCGGCGGCCTGCGCGCCACCGGGGCGATCGCCGAGATCGCGGCGGCGGCCGGCATCCCGTGCCACGGCGGCACCGCGATCGAAGGCCCGGTCGGCACCGCCGCGACACTGCACCTGGCCTGCGCCGCCCCGGCGGTGACCTGGGGCAGCGAGCTGTTCGGCCCGCTGCTGATGCGCGAGGAGCTGTTGACCACGCCGCTGCGCTACGCCGGCGGTTCGCTGCACCTGCCGGACGGCCCCGGGCTCGGCGTCGAGCTCGACCCGGCCGCCGTCCGCGCCTTCACCCGATCCTGAGCCGACCCCGGAGCTGACATGCTGTTCCACGTCCGGATGGACGTCGCCATCCCGCGCGACCTGGACCCCGCCGAGCGGGACGAGCTGATCGCCACCGAGAAGGCCCGCGCGCTGGAGCTGCAGCGCGCGGGCACCTGGGTACACCTGTGGCGGATCGTCGGGCACTACAGCAACTTCAGCGTGTTCGACGTCGGGTCGACCGACGAGCTGCACGAGATCCTCTGGTCGCTGCCGCTGTTCCCGTTCATGACCGTCCAGGTCAACCCGCTGGCCCGGCACCCCTCCGCGTTGTGAGCCTCTGAGTGGTATTGGTCGCTATGACGACCAATACCACTCACGGCCTTGGGTGGGCGCGGGCGTCCAGGCAGTGGGTCAGGGCGGTGTCCAGGATGGAGACGGCGAGGTCGATCTCCTCGGTGGTGATGGTCAGCGGCGGGGCCAGCCGCAGGCAGTTGCGCTGCGAGCCGTCGCCCTTGACGATGTTCATCGAGAGGCCCAGCCGCAGGCACTCCGCGGTGACGGCCGTGCCGAGCTCGTTGGCCGGCTCCTTGGTGCCCCGGTCCTCGACCAGCTCCAGGCCGACCAGCAGACCACGCCCGCGCACGTCACCGATCTGCTCGTGGCGCTCCTGCAGCTCGCGCAGCCGGTCGGTGAGGTAGCCGCCGAGCTTCGCCGCCCGCTCGACCAGGTTCTCCTCGGCGAGCACGTCCAACACGGCGAGCCCGGCGGCGGCCGGCATCGGGTCGGACACGTGGGTGGTGATGTGCAGGAAGCCGTTGTCGATCGCCCGTTGTTCGATCGCCGAGCTGGTGACCGTCGCGCCCAGCGGCACACCGCCGCCGAGGGTCTTGGACACGGTGAGGATGTCCGGCACCACGCCGTCCTGCTCGAAGGCGAACATCGAGCCGACCCGGCCGAACCCGGTCTGCGCCTCGTCGACGATGAGCAGCATGTCGCGCTCCTCGCACTTGGTCTTGGCGGCGCGCAGGTAACCCGCCGGCAGCGGGATGATGCCGCCGGTGGACAGCACCGGCTCCACGACCATCGCGGCCAGCGAGCCGACCGAAGCCTGGTCGACCAGCTCGAACCCGACGTCGAGGCAGGTCATGTCGCAGGAGAGGGCGGAGGAGGGGGCGCAGTGCCGGATCGGGCAGCGGTACTCGTACGGGGCCGGCACCGCGAAGCTGCCGGGCATCAGTGGCCCGTTGCCCTTGTGCCCCATCGAGAAGGTGATCGAGTTGGTGCCGGCGAGCAGCCCGTGGAAGCTGCGGGTCAGGCCGACCATCTCGAACTTGCCGGTGGCCGCCTTGGCGAGCCGGAACGCGACCTCGTTGGTCTCGGAGCCGGTGTTCAGCAGTATCGAGCGTTCCAGTGGCTCGGGCAGCAGCTCGGCGAGGCGCCTGGCCAGCTCCAGTACGTCCTCGTTGACCATCCACGAGTTCAGGTGGATGACCTCGCGCAGCGACCGCTCGATCGCGGCGACGATCCTCGGGTGGTTGTGCCCGAGCGTGGAGCTGATCTGGCCGGAGGTGAAGTCCAGGATCCGCTGGCCGTCCTTCGTGATCACCCAGGCACCCTGGGCGCTCTCGACCACAAACGGTGCGAAATCGCCGGCGTAGCGGATCAGGAACCGCAAACGGTCGTCAGTCATGGCGAGGATATTAGACGAAGGAGCGAGTAAATCGTACAGAGTGTGGCCTTTGTAGGATCACGCGACCACTAAGCTGGACGTTGCCGAGCCAGGAGGGGAGCCCATGGGCACTTCCACCGAAGGACAGCCCGCCGGGACGGTGACGGCCGAGGTGACGTCCGAGGTGACGTCCGGTGTCCCGCCCGAGGCGATGCACGAGGCGATGCACGAGGTGACGCACGAGGTGATGCCCGAGGTGACGTCTCGGCCGGACGAGGCGCTCGGCCGGCACATTCGCACCGCACGGACCGCGCACAACCTCACGCTGGAGCAGTTGGCGGAGCGCACCGGCCTGTCCCGCAGTTACCTCAGCAATGTCGAGCGCAACGTCAACAGCCCGACGATCAGCACCCTGCGCACCATCCTGGACGCCCTCGGGGTGTCGCTGGCGCAGATGTTCCGCACCGTCGAGGGCGAGCGGACCCTCGTCGTCCGTCCGGCGGAACGGGTGGAGATCGCCCGGACCGGCAACGACCAGGTCCGCTACGAGCTCCTCAACCCCAACCCCACCGGCCGGCTGGAAATGCTGATCATGAAGGTGGCCCCCGGCGCGTCCTCCGGCCTGCTGCCGCACACCCACGTCGGCGAGGAGGTCGGCTTCATGGTCAGCGGCCGCCTGCGGTACTGGGTCGACGGCGTCAGCTACGAGCTGGCCGCCGGCGACTCGATCAACTACGAGTCGTCCCGCCCGCACCGCTACGAGAACCCTGGCGACGAGACCGCCGTCAGCGTCTGGGCCCTGACCCCACCCAGCTTCTAGCGGGCTCCGGGACTAGTGGACCGGCGCCTGGAGGTTCCAACGGCCCTCGGGGAGCAGTTCCAGGTGGTGGGTATGCAAGCGGTTCAGCGTGCTGCGGTGCCCGATGCTGAACAGCGTGCAGTCGGGGAGCTGCTCGCGGATGAGGGTGTACATGGTGAACTCGAGGCCCTCGTCGAGGGACGAGGTCGACTCGTCCAGAAACGCCACCTGGGGCCGGTTGATCAGGATGCGCGCGAACCCGATTCGCTGCTGCTCGCCTGGGGACAAGATGCGCCACCAGTGGTTCTCCTCGTCGACCGAGTCCCTCAGGTGGCCGAGAAGCACCTGTTCGAGGACCTCGCGAGCCCGCTCCGTGGTGACGAACTCGGGCGGCTCGGGGTAGGCCATCGCGGTGCGCAGGCTGCCGAACGGCAGGTAGGGCTGCTGGGAAAGGAAGAGCGACCTCGTGTCGGTGGGCCGGTGCACCGAACCGGTGGCGTGCGGCCAGAACCCGGCGACACTACGGAGCAGGCTGGTCTTGCCGGTGCCCGATCCTCCGTGCACGACCAATGCGTCGCCGGAGTCGAGGTCGAGAGACAGGTTCTCCACCAGCGTGCGGCCGTCCGGGCGGCGCACCGTCAGGTCGCGGATCCCGACTCCGTCGGCACGGTTCTCCGTGGGGACAGTGGGGAGTGCCTGCGCTTCCGCGTTCACGTCGAGCAGGCCGGTGAGACGGTCCAACGTGGCGCGGTAGCTGGCGAATGTGTCGTACGAGTTACGGAAGAACGACAGCGAGTCGTGCACATTGCTGAAGGCACTGGTGGCCTGGGTCAGGTCGCCCAGTTTGATGGCGCCGCTGAAGAACCGGGGAGCAAGGACGAGAAACGGGAAGATGTTGGCGGTCTGGGTTATCGCGAAGTTGAATCCCTGGAACTTGACGCCTCGGAAGATGAGCGCCCAGTAGTTCTGCATGATCGCGCCGAACCGGCTGAGCAGCGTCCTCTGCTCGACCTGTTCGCCGCCGTAGAGGGCGATGTTCTCCGCGTTGTCCCGCATCCTGACCAGGGCATACCGGAATGAAGCGGTGAACCTCTCGTTGAGGAAGTTCAGTCGCACCAGCGGATGGCCGATCTTGAACGCAATCGCCGTGGCGATGATGACGTACAGGTAGGTGATGAGCGTCATCGCGCGCGGAATCTCGACACCGAGGAGCGTGAGTGGCCCGGACAGATCCCAGAGGATGATCGTGAACGACACCAGGGAAACTATGGAGTTGACCGCGCCGACCGCCAGGTCCTGAGACTTGTTCGTGAAAGTGGTGATGTCTTCCTGGATGCGCTGGTCGGGGTTATCGACCGGCTCCGGGGTGA
>DASYLM010000527.1:0-2342 GCA_036009565.1 Pseudonocardia sp.
TGACCGGCGCTGGGTCGTTGACCGGCGCAGTCCGGCTGGGTGGGCGGACCGCGCGGTCCCGGGTGCTGTTCGGCCCGATCGAGACCAACCTGGCCGCCGGGCGGGCGCTGTCGGCCGGGCACACGGCGTTCTACGCGCTGCGCGCCGCCGGTGGCGCCGGCGTGATCGTCACCGAGACGGCCTCGGTGCACGAGTCGGACTGGCCGTACGAGCGGGCGCCGTTGGCGTCGGCCTGCGGCCCCGGCTGGGCGGACGTGGTGGCTGCCTGCCGGCCGCACGGGTCGCTGGTGCTGGCCGCCCTGGGGCACGCCGGTGGGCAGGGTTCCTCGGCGTACCACCAGCGGGCGCTGTGGGCACCGTCGCGGGTGGCCGACGTGGTCAGCCGTGAGGTCCCGCTGGCGATGGAACGCCCGGAGCTCGACGAGCTGATCGCCGGTTTCGCCGCCGCCGCGGCGCTGGCCGGATCCGTCGGGTGCGACGGCGTGGAGCTCAACGCCGGGCAGCACTCGATGCTGCGCCAGTTCCTGTCCGGGCTGACCAACCACCGGGCCGACGGGTACGGGTCCGACCGGGGTCGGCTGCTGCGCGAGGTGCTGACCGCCGTCCGTGCCGCGCTGCCCGACGGCACGCTGCTCGGCCTGCGCCTGTGCGCCGACGAGCTGGCCCCGTGGGGCGGCATCACCCCGGCCGACACCACCGCGCTGCTGCCGTCGCTCGCCCCGCTGCTCGACTACGTCGTCCCGGTGCGGGGCAGCGCGCTGCGCCTGTCGGCCACCCGCCCGGACGGGCACACGCCGCCGGGCTTCAACCGTGCGCTGGCCGCCGCCGTGCGGGCCGCGCTGCGCGGCGCGGGGTCGGCGCTGCCGGTGGTGCTGCAGGGCAGCGTGGTCGACGTCGGGATGGCGTGCGCGGCTCTCGCCGAGGACACCGCCGACCTGGTCGAGATGACCCGGGCTCAACTGGCCGACCCCGCGCTCGTGAGCCTGGCCCGGGCCGGCACCTCGGAGCGGATCCGGCCCGCCACGTTGTCCAACCAGCACAGCTCGGTGCGGGACCCGCGCAACCCGGTCATCTCCGACGAGGGCGAGCCGGGAACCGGGTTCGAGGAGGCCCCGCCGGCGGTACCTGGTGGACCCGCCGGCGGGCCTGTCCTGGTGCGCGGAGCCGGGTCGGGTGGTCGCGCCGGCGGGTCTGTGCTGGTGGTGGGCGCCGGGCCGGCCGGGTTGGAGGCCGCGCGGGTATCGGCCCTGCGCGGGCACCGGGTGCGGCTGGTGGAACGCGCCGTGCTGCTCGGCGGTGCGTCGCGGCTCGCGGCCGCGCTGCCGGGGCGGGCCCGGTTCGGGCTGCTCGTCGACTGGTGGGAGCGCGAGCTGGCCCGGCTCGGGGTGGACGTGCGGACCGGCTCGGAGGTCGACGCCGCGGCGCTGGGCGTGGCCACCCGGGACGGCGTCCGGGTAGTGCTGTGTACCGGGTCGCGGCCGTCCCCGCCGGCGTTCCGGGTCGGGCCCGGTGTGCTGGTCCGACCGGCCGCCGCGTTCCAGACCGACGTGCTCGCGGAGGGCCCGGTGCCGGCGGCCGATGCGGTGCGCGCGGCGCTGCCGGCGGCGGCCGACGTCGTGGTACACGATCCGATCGGCGACTGGACGGGCGTCGGGGTCGCCGAGCAGGTCGCCGCCGCGGGGCTGCGGTGCGTACTGGTCACCCCGGACCCGGTTGCCGGCACCCAGTTGGCCCGCACCGGTGACCTGGCCGACGCCAACGCCCGGCTGCGGCGCGCCGGGGTGTCCCGGGAGCTGTACAGCACACTCCGCGCCGTAGCCGACGGCCGTGCCGAGCTCGAGGACGTGCACACCGGCTTGCGGCGGACCGTGCCGTGCACCGCGGTGATCGACTGCGCGCACCGGCTCCCCGAGGACACGCTCTGGCTGGGTCGCCCCGACCTGCCGCGCGCCGGTGACTGCGTGGCACCCCGCACCGTGTACGAGGCCGTCCTGGAAGGTCGCCGCGCAGCTCAGTACCCATGAATGGGGTGTGGTCTGCTGGGACCACTCGCCACTCACGAGGTCCGACGGAGGAGGACACGGATGCCACAGGTCGCGGAGCCGCCGCCGGGCCTGGACACCCCGCTGCGGGTCGGCGGCCTGATCCTGCGCAACCGGATCGTGTTCGCCGCCCACCTCACCAACTTCGCCGTCGACGGGCTGCCCACCGAGCGGCACGCGGCCTACTACGCGGCGCGGGCGGCCGGGGGCGCCGGGCTGGTCGTCACCGAGGAGCACACCGTGCACCCGGGTGACCGGCCGTACGAGAAGCTGATCCGCGGCTACGACCCGGCCGTGCTG
>DASYLM010000528.1:0-7367 GCA_036009565.1 Pseudonocardia sp.
CTCCAACTTCGCGAACGTCTTGTCCCGCAAGATCCCGGCATTGTTGATCACAATGTCGACCTTGCCGAACGAGTCCAACGCGGTCGCCACGATCGCCGCGCCACCCTCGGGCGTCGACACCGAGTCGTGCGAAGCGACCGCGCTACCGCCCTTCGCGGTGATCTCATCGACCACCTTCTGCGCGGCGGAGGCATCACTTCCGACCCCAGCCGCGGACCCACCCAGGTCGTTGACCACCACGGACGCGCCACGCGCGGCCAGATCCAGTGCGTAAGTCCTGCCCAGGCCACCACCGGCACCGGTCACGATGGCCACTCGGTCGATGAAGGAAATCTCAGTCACGGGGGTCACCTTAACTTGAATTCAATCCCGCGCTAGCCCTGCGGATCGCCCGATAGAGGAGCGCTTGGTCACCCAGGCGACGGCGCAGGGCGCGCTCCAGACCGGCGATCGGGTACAGGTTCTGCGGGGCGCGCGAGTCCTTGTACTCCGTCGATGCGTAGCGGCAGAACATCGGCGCGCTGCGGTCGGCCAGTTCGACCACCTGGGCCACCGACAGCTCAGCCGAACACTCCACCCGCACCACGCCGGCCCAGGGCGCCGCCGAACCGGGCAGCTTCAAGTACCAGGTGTGCCGCTGCCAGCTGGTGCCGAGGCCGAACACCGGCGTGCGCTGGCCGGGGGCGAGCGTGCCGACCACCCGGTGCAGCGCGGGCGGCAGGTACTCGCTGCGGTGCGTCTTGATGAACCCGAGCACCCTCGGCAGGTGCTGGCGGCCCCGCAGCGGACCGTCCAGCACGAGCAGGTCCTCCCCGTCGTTCGAGCCGTCCGAGCCGCCCGAGCCGTCGACAGCGGTGCGGGCGGTCGCCGCCACGGCCGCCTCCACGTCGCCGAGCGCGCGCTGTACGGCCAGGCTGAGGTCGGCGACCGGTTCGCCTCGCTGGGCGGTGTGCACCCGCTGGTAGCGCCCGGCGGTGGTGACCACATCGGTGGCGTGCTCGGCCGTGCTGAACAGGCCGCGCCGGACCTCGGCGGCCACCAGGTCGGCTCCGCCGGGGCGGCAGCGCACCACGCCGGCCGCGTAGGAGGCACACAGGGCCAGCGCCGCCACGCCAGTTCCCGAGCCGTCCGCCGCCACGCCGTCCGGCTCGGAGATCCAGGCCATCGCGTCGATCCGGCGGACCCCGTCCACGAACAGCACAGCGGCCCACCCGGCGGCCTCCGGATCGGGGCCGATCGGGCGCCACCGCGACTCGGGGACCTCCACGTCCGGCGTGACCTGTGCGTCGGAGCGTCCCAGCTCCGCCTGGTCCTCGGTGCTGGCGCCGTAGCCGGGATCCCAGCTCTCCACCCGCCAGCGCATCGCGCTCGGGGCGCTCACCCGGCCACCTCCTCGCGGGTGATCGAGGACGTGCGCTGGTCCCGGTTCACCACGAACCGGACCGGTACCCGCTCGGCCAGCGCGGGTACGTGGGTGATCACGCCGACCATCCGGTCCCCGAGCGAGGCCAGGTTCTCCAGGGTGCCCGCGACGATCTCCAGGTTCGCCTCGTCCAGGGTGCCGAAGCCCTCGTCGAGGAAGATCGAGTCCAGCCGGACGGCGCCGGCCGAGGCGAGCGTGGCCAACTGCTCGGACAGCGCGAGTGCCAACGCCAGGCTGGCCTGGAAGGTCTCGCCGCCGGACAGCGTCTTGACCGGCCGTCGGGAGTCCGCGTCGGAGTGGTCCACCACCAGGAACTCACCGTCGGTGTGCGCGAGCTCGAACTGGCCACCGGACAGCTCGGCCAGGCTCCGGGACGCGTCGGCGACCAGCGCGTCCAGCGCGGACGCGACCAGCCAGCGCGGGAAGGCGTCCGAACGCAGCAGGGCGGCCAGCATCTTGGCCACCTGACCGGCCGCCTCGGCCTCCAGCCGGGCGGCCTCCAGCCCGGCCGCCTCAGCCCGGCGCTCGGCGATCCGCGCGCTGGCACCGCGGGCCCGTTCCAGCTCGGTGGACGCGGCTGACGACGCGGCCGACGCCAGTGGCGCTCCGGGGGGCAGCGGCACGCCGTGTGCGCCCAGATCGTCGGCGAGTGCCCGGTGCGCGGCGTCCCGGCTCTCCCGTGCCCTCGTCACCGCCCGATCGGCGCCGCCCAGCAGCTCGTCCCGGTCGGTCGCGGCGGCCGAGGCCCAGCTGGTCAGTACGGCCCAGGCGCCGACCAGGTCGTCCCCGCTCCGGCTCGGGCCGTCCGGGGCCGGCGCGCCGAGCCCGACCAGCGGGTCCCGCGCCGCGCGCAACGCCTGCCAGCCCCGCTCCACCGTGCCCGCCACCCGCTCGGCGGTGGCGGCCGCGTCGGTGAGTGCGGCCCGCGCGGTGCGCAGCGCCGTGTCGGCCACCCGCACCTGCTCGGCCAGCTGATCCAGCGCGGCGAGGCGCTGTGCCACCTCGGCGTCGGCCGGCTGACCGGCCAGCGCCGCCGCCAGCTCGTCACCTCGGCGCTGCGCCGCTGTGAGCGCACCGTGCGCGTCCTGCTCGGCGCGCACCGCCTCGGTCTCCGCGGCCCGCAGCCGCTGGGACCGCTCGACCGCGTCGCCGAGTGCGCGCTGCGCCTCGGTGTGCGCCCGCTCAGCCCCGGCCAGCTCGGTGCGCGCGTCGGACAGCTCGCCACCGCGCCGCCGCGCCGCGTCGAGGGCCCAGCTGGTCAGCAACCGCCAGGACGTCGCCAGGTCGTGGGCGCCCGCCGAATCGGTGTCGGTTGTGGTCGCGTCAGCCACCGCGTCGACGGCCGGGGCGCCCAACGCCACCAACGGGTCCCGGGCCGCGCGCAGCTGGGCGGCCGAGGCGGCCAGCCGCCGACCCACCTCCGAGTGCTCGGCCTCGGCCGCGTCCCGGTGCTCGCGGGCCTGCCGGGCCCGGTACTCGGCGGCCCGCGCGGCGCCGGCCAGCTCGTCCGCCGTGGCCAGCAGCTTCTCGACCTGCTCGATGCTGGCCGGGGCGTCGGCCAGCGTGGCGCGCAGCGCGTCCAGGCGGGCCGCCAGTGCGTCGAGGGCAGCGGTAGCCCGGTGCGCCGCGTCGGCGGCACCGCGCTGGGCCGAGGCTGCTCGGTTGCGCTGCTCGGTGGCCAGCTCGACGGCCCGCACGGCGGCGGAGCGGTCGGCGGCCGGCACCGGGGGCGGCAGCTCGGTGACCCGCTGCTCGCACACCGGGCAGTTCCCGTGCAGGGACAGGCCCGGACGCAGCGCGGCCACCAGGTCGGCGCGGTCGGCCGCCGCCCTGGCCGCCTCCGCACCGGTCAACGCCCGCTCGGCCTCGGCGAGCGCCGCCTCGGCCGCGCGAACCTCGGCGGTGGCCCGCTGCTCTCGCGCGGTGGCGCCGAGGCGGGCGTTCTCCGCTTCGGCCAGCTCGGTGTGCTCCCGGCGGGCCTGGGCCAGCCGGAACCGGTCCGGCCCGTCGGCCAGTGCCCGCCGGGCGCGGGTGTCCTCGGCTTCCGCCTCGGCCAGCTCACGGCGCGCCATGCTCAGCTGCTCGGCGCTGGCCCGGCGGTTCTTGTCCAGCTCCGCCACCCCGTCCGGCGCCCGCAACGCGGTCAGCCGGGCCCGTTCGTCGGCAAGCCGGTCCACCTGCCCGCGCAGGGCCTGTGCAACGCCGGCGAGCCGGTCCCGGTCCGATCGCGCTGCCTCGAGCCCAGCTGTCTCGGCGGCGGCGGTCTCACCCGCCAGGGCGGTGCGCTGCCTGGCCTGTTCCCGTTCGGTCCGCAGTTGTGGCAGCCGGGCGGTCAGGGCGGCCAGCTCGGCGTGGTCGCGGCGCAGCTGGCGCAGCGGCTCCCGGTCCGGTGCGGCCGCCATCCGCTCCCGCGCGTCGGTGTCGGCCGCCTCGGCCGCGCCCAGCCGCTGCCGTGCCCCGGCCACCTCCGACTCCGCCTCCCGCGCCCGGCGGGCCAGTTCGGCGAGGCCGTCCGGGGCACCCAGTCGGGTCAGCGCGGTGCGTTCGTCGCGCAGCCGCTGGGCGGCCTGTTCGGCGGCGAGCACCTCGGA
This sequence comes from Pseudonocardia sp., assembly GCA_036009565.1. Taxonomy (GTDB): domain Bacteria; phylum Actinomycetota; class Actinomycetes; order Mycobacteriales; family Pseudonocardiaceae; genus Pseudonocardia. The sequence goes on from DASYLM010000528.1 coordinate 4,015, forward strand.
GTCCCGGCCGGCCAGCTCCGGCAACGCCCTGCCCACCCGCTCGACCAGCGCGGCCAACGCCCTCTCCCGCTCGGCCGCCGCGAGCGCCGCCTCCTCGGTGGCATCGGCGTGCCCGACGAGCTGCTCGGCCAGCAGCTCGGCGCGCTGGGCCTGCAGTTTCGCCTCGCCGGCCGCCTCCCTGGCCATCACCTCGTACATGCCGAGGCCGAGGATCCGGGTCAGCGTCTTCTGCCGGTCAGCGGGTTTGGCGTGCAGGAACTGGGCGAAGTCGCCCTGCGGCAGCACCACGCAGATGCAGAACTGCTCGAACGGCAGCCCGAGCAGCTCCTCGACCGCCTTGGACACCGGCAGCGAGTCGGCGGCGAGCACCTCGGTCTCGTCCTCCGGACCGCCCAGCGCCTCGGGGTCGACGAGCCGCTCCAGGCTGGCGTTGCGCACGGTGACCGAGCCGCTGGCCGCGCGGCGCAGCTCCCGGGCCACCACGTAGCGGGCCGGCCCGATGTCGAACAGCAGTCGCACGGTGCCCCGGTTCGCGGTGGGCGACAGGGCCAGCGAGACGGTCCGCCGGTCGTCCCAGCGCGGCACCGAGCCGTACAGCGCGAACGTCATCGCGTCGATCACCGTCGACTTGCCGGAGCCGGTCGGGCCGACCAGCGCGAAGTACTCCGTACCGGTGAAGTCGACGGTGGTCGGCTCGCGGAACGCGGCGAACCCGTGCATCCGCAGAACTACCGGGCGCATCAGCCCGTCACCTTGTCGTGCAGCCGGGCGAACAGGGCCTCCACCCGGGGGTCGGCGACCTGGCGGGCGGCCAGGAAGTCGGAGAACAGCTCCCCCGGGGCCCGTTCCACCCCGGGACCGGACGCCGGGCGGGACCCGCTCACCGCCGCCGCGAACTCCGGGTCGATGCGTACCTCCAGAGCATTGGGCAGCAGGTCCAGCACCTCGTCCCGCAGTCCCGCGCGGGCCGGCTCGCGCACCCACACGCGCAGGTAGTCCTCGCCGACCGAGTCGGCGAGCGCGCCCAGCTCCGCCACGGTGCCGCGCAGCGTGCGCAGCCGCCGCCCGGCGGTGAGCGGAATGTCGGTGACCTTCGCCGGCAGCCCGGGTGCGGCCTCCACCAGGCAGAGGACGCTGGTGTTGTCCTGCTCGCCGAAGTCGACGGCCAGCGGGGCGCCGCAGTAGTGCACCGGGCAGGGCGCGGGCAGTGCCTGGCGACGGTGCAGGTGACCGAGCGCGACATAGTGCGCCTCGGGCGGGAAGATGCTCGCCGGCACGTGGTACTCGAAGATCGACTGTGCGGCCCGCTCGCCGCCGCCGAAGGTACCGCCGGTCACCGTCAGGTGCGCCATCACCAGGTTCACCGAGTCGTCGGCGAACTCGGCGGTCAGGGTGCCGAGCACGTCACGCACCATCTGGTCGTAACCGCCGGCGTTCTGCGCCGGGGTCTGGCCGACCAGCTCGGCGGCCTTCACCGCGTAACGCTGGGACAGGAACGGCAGCGCCGCGACGACGACCGGTTCGCCGGTGGAACGTGCCTCGAACCGGATCACTCCGCCGCGGTCGGCCGGGCGGACCGCGCCGATCAGCGTGATCCCGGCGGCGCCGGCCAGCGCCCGGTAGGCGTCCAGGGTGGCCGCGTGGTCGTGGTTGCCGGCGATCGCGAGCACCTCTGCACCGGTACCGGCCAGCGCCATCAGCGCGTCGATCACCAGCCGCTGGGCGCCCGCGCTGGGCGCCGCGCTGTCGTAGAGGTCACCGGCGATGAGCACCGCGTCCGGCTGCTGCGCCCGCGCGATCCGGACGATCTCGCGCAGCACGTCACGCTGCTCGTCCAGCCGCGAGCGACCCTTGAGCGTCTTGCCGACATGCCAGTCGGAGGTGTGCAGGAACCGCATAGGGCGCTCACCGTATGCGCCGCCGGGAATCGGCCCGAGCCCAGGTTCCCCGATCCGCCGGTCCGGAACCGAGCGCGGCCGCGCGGGCCGTGGTGGAAGCCGGCGCCACCCCGCTTACGCTGCGTACTCCGACCAGGTGTCCCGGAGGAGCCATGCCAGCGCGCCGGACCCGCTCCGTACTGATCGCCCGCCTGACCAACGAGGGCCCGGGCCGGCCGCAGGCCGCGATCCTGGACGAGCTACGCCGCTGCCTGCTCGACGGCGAGGTGCCGCCCGGTACCCCGATCCCGCTGGACGAGGTGGCCGCCGTGTTCGGGGTCAGCCGCATCCCGGTGCGCGAGGCGCTCAAGACGCTGATCGGCGAGGGGCTGGTGGAGCACCGCACGAACGCCGGCTACGCGGTCGCCAAGCTGACCACCCAGGAGCTGCACGAGCTGTACCTGGTCCGCGAGGTGCTGGAGACGGCGGCGCTCACCTCGGCGGTCGCCCAGGCCGGCCCGGACGACGACACCGAGGCGCGCTCCGCACACCGGGCGCTGGACGAGGCCGTCGCCACCCGGGACGTGCGCGCCTATCACCGGGAGAGCCGCCGCTTCCACTGGGCGCTGGTCCGACCGTGCGGGATGCGCCGGCTGCTCGGCATGTACGAGTCGGCGTGGAACATCACCGAGCCGCTGCAGCCGATGGCCCACGTGACCGAGGCCGACCGGGCCGCCCTGCACGCCGACCACGACGGGCTGCTCGCCGCGTTCCTGGCCCGGGACACCCCGGCGCTGCTGCGGACCGCCCGCGACCACCACCACCGGTTGCGGTCCTCGCTGCACGCGCTGCCCCGCGACCGCGGCCTGTTCGCACCCGACTAGTGTCCTGAGTCGGAGGTCCGGCGTCGGATCCGGTGATCCAGGCGGTGGCTGGCAAGGCCGCAGATCGCTTGGATATCGGGCATATCCAAGCGATCGAGAACGCAGCCAGGCGCCGTCTGGGCGCCGGAGGCGGCGCCGAGAACTCCGACTCAGGACACTGGCACCCCGTCTGACGCGGCAAAATATACGATTCGCGTGACGGCGGCGTAACACTGCGAGCTTACGGTTTCTGGCACCCGGAGTTCCCGGTTCGCCTCACCAGAGGCGCACGCAGGGCTATTGACGAGCAGCGGCCGCGTCGTCCGTAGGCCTCATTCTTGAGGGCCACAGGAGTTGCCATGACTGAAGCGCCGCACGCGCAGGAACGGCTACGACCCCCGCACGCCACCGCCGGCCACGACGACCTCGTCGAAGCGGCCGGAGCACCCATCGGTGGCGGACTGATCAAGCCCGGCTACGACCCACGCCTGACCAACGAGGACCTCGCCCCGCTGCGCAAACAGTCGTGGAGCAGCTACAACATCTTCGCGTTCTGGATGTCCGACGTGCACAGCGTCGGCGGGTACGTCACCGCCGGCAGCCTGTTCGCGCT